>JAOADF010000145.1 GCA_026417425.1 Dictyoglomaceae bacterium | reverse complement strand
AGCATATCCAATCTTAACAGTGGTTTTGGGATCTATGGAACTCATATCAATTACAATAGAATCAGGCTTTATTCCTTCAATTACTCCTTTCTCTCCTAAGATTACTTCTTCTACTTCATAAGAATCAGGAAGCATTGTAATCACAATATCGCTATTTTCTGCAACTTCTTTTGGAGAATTTGCCCCTTTTGCGCCTAATTTGATCATTTCTTCAATCTTTTCTTTTTTCCTTGTGTAAACTATTAAGGGATGACCTGCTTTCAAAATATTTTTACTCATAGGTCTTCCCATAATCCCTAATCCAATAAAACCTATTTTTTCTTTCTCCATCAAAGACACCCCATTTATAAAAATCTAAGGAAGTAAAACATTAAATCCTTTTACAAATATAAACCAAAATCCATAAGATAAGAGAAGAGATAAAATAATACCTTTTGCCATATTTTTAAGATTTAGAGAAGGATCAATAATTAAATAACTTGCTAAAATAAATAGTATTGTTGCAAAAATGAAATGTAATAATGGTAAAATTAATAAATATAATACAAAAAATAAAACAAATATGAATATTTTTAAGAGATTTTCCTTTATTTCTATATTTTTGCCCTCCTTCCCCCTTTGTTTTAAAAGATTATTTATGAAAAGACCTATACCAGAGATAATAAGGAGATACGAGGTAAGTTTAGGAAAGAAAGAAGTATCTAATATATCAAATCCAAGATTTTTTATATGACTTGCCTCTACAAGGAATAGTACTCCACAAAGTATAATTATAATACTTGTTATTAAATCCTTATTTCCTTTCATAGATTTCCTCCTTAGAGTAGGGCGGAAAAACCGCCCTACTTTTTATTTTTTTGGTTTATATAAACCTGCAAGTTCTGCTAATTTTGCCCACTTTTCATTCTCTTTCTTAAGGAACTCAAGATATTGAGTAGGTCCCATATATCGTGGGAAAGAAAAAGTTTTTTCTCCTAATTCTTTAACACAAGCTTCATTCTTCAACAGCTTTTGTATTGCTTGGGCAAATATTAATACTCTTGTTTTAGGAGTGTTTAAGGGCATAAAGAATCCCATATCTTGCATAAATTCTGCATCAATACCCAATTCTTTAGCTGTTGGGATATTAGGAAGGAAGGGATCTCTTTTAGGAGAAAGAACCGCAAGGGCTTTTAGCTCTCCAGACTTAAGATATGGAACTGCAGCAGAAAGGGCAATAGGGCTTAAATCCATGTGTCCACCTAATATTTTTGTTATACGATCCATATCTCCTCCAGAACTTGCAGTAATAACAAAGGCATTATTAGTTATAACCTGTAATGGAATTACCTGAAAATGGCTTGTGGCACCGATTTCTGCTCCAAGACGAACTTGCCCTGGTCTTTTCTTAGCCTCCTCAATGGCATCTTTTAAGTTATTCCAAGAAACATCTCCCCTTGCAATAACAACTCGATTTGTAGATAGAGCTAAACATACAGGAGTAAAGGCATCATAATTAAAATCTGCAACGCCTGTATAGTAATTAGAAAATACAGACTGATGATACCAAAGAACAGTATATCCATCGGGCTTTGCTTTAAGAGCTTCCCTTGCTCCAGTAGTTCCACCTGCACCTGTTATATTCACTACTGCAAAATTTTGACCTAAATATTCCTTTATATAATTATTCATAATTCTTACAGTGATATCACTGGCTCCTCCTGGTGCATAAGGAACAATTACCTTAATGGGTTGAGAAGGATAAGGCGGTTCTGCACTTAAAGTACTGGTTAATATGAAGAAAAGAATTAATAAGATTGATAAAATTATAACTTTTCCTTTAGACATTACTTATATACCTCCTTTAAAATTCTTTTTTAAAAATAATTTTTTATCTCACCTCCATTCTTTTTTCTCGTATACTCATGACTATTCCAAGAACTAGTAAAATTAAAGCAATTACCAATAAAGTTAGAGAAATAGGTCTTGTGAATATAGGTAAAAAGCTACCTCTACTTGATGTTAATCCCATTCTTAAATTTTTCTCCATAATTGGAGTAAGAACAAAACCAACCACTGTGGGAACTAATGAAAAATTAAATTTCTGTAGAAAAAATCCTATAATTCCAAAGAGAAACATTAACCATATATCAAAGATTCTATTATTCAGTGCAAAGGCTCCAATTACACAAGCTACAGTAATAAAAGGAAGTAAATACTTATTTTTAAAACTCAAAGAATATATAAAGAATCTCATTAATATTAAACCTAAAAGGAGCATTATAATATTTCCCCAAAATTGCGCAGAAAAGACTGTAAATACAAGATCTTGATTGTATCTAAATAAGAGGGGACCCGGATTGATTCCATGGAGCATAAAAACACCAATGAGAATTGCAGTTACTGCATCCCCAGGAATTCCCAAGGATAATAAAGGAATCATAGCTCCACCTATTGATGCGTTATTAGAAGTCTCCGATGCTATGATTCCATCGGGAATTCCTGTTCCAAACTTCTCAGGATGCTTAGATCTTGACTTAGCTACTCCGTAGGCAAGAATATTAGATGTTGCACCTCCAATTCCAGGAAGAATTCCAATTATTAAACCAATAATCCAAGAACGAATAAGATTATATATATTTTCAACAAAGATTCTAACTGAGGGTAATAACTCTCTAAATTTTATTCTTTTTGCTTCCTGAGGAACAATTACTTCTGTTCTTGAACCAATATTTTTAAATATTTCTGATATACAAAAGAGTCCAACAAGAAAAGGTAAAATATCTATTCCTGATTGAAGTTCGGAAATTCCAAAAGTAAATCGAGGAAGTCCATTAATTGTATCCGCTCCTATACAACTAAAGACCATGCCAAGAGAAAGAGCTACAAAATTTTTCCATATATTTCCCCCAAGTAATCCCATAACTCCAATAAATGCCATAAGAATAAGAGAAAAATATTCAAAAGGTCCAAATCTTAAAGCCCATCTTGCCAAAATAGGAGAAAGAATAATCATAACAAATACGCTTGCTAACCCTCCTATAAAAGAGGATATTAGACCAATTCCAAGAGCCTGCCCTGATTTTCCCTTTTTACTCATAGGATATCCATCAAAGGTTGTTGCCACAGAAGAGGGAGTCCCAGGCATGTTTATAAGAATGGCAGAGATGAGTCCTCCTGTAACTCCTCCCACATATATCCCAGTGGTTAGGATTAATGCATCCTTTGGATTTAAAAAGAAAGTGAAAGGAATTGCTAGGGATATGCCCATTGCAGCAGTAAGACCTGGGATAGCACCAAAAATCATCCCCCATATGACACCAACAAGAAGTAAAAGAAAGCTAAGAGGTTGAAAGAGGAAAGGAGTCCCGATAGTAAAGGTTTTAATTAGAGATTCCATTTTCTTTACCTCCTAATACTTTAAGGAATTATAAAACTCTCTTAAAACTCCCTCTAAAGTAATCCTTAGATGTTCTCTCATTAAATATTCACTTTTATCTGGATTTCTATCTTCTAATGCCTTCATAATTTCAATATGGTATTCTTTAGACTTATTCTCTATATTTACAGATCTTTTAGTAATATTTGAGGTAAGAGCAGCTAAATTTTTTAATTTTTCATAGAATTCTATTAAAATACTATTCTTTGTAGCCTTTATAATAGCATCATGAAGCTTTCTTCCTATAGCAACCCCTTCTGATACATCTTTATCTATATCAATTTCTTCTAATTTCTCTCTTAGCTCTCTAATATAGTTAAAGAATTCCTCATCTCCTTTTAAACATGCTAAATATGCTGAAATTCCTTCTATAGCTTCTCTTGCTTGAAATATGTCTACTATCTCTTCTAAAGTAAGCTTACGAACGATATAACCTTTATTAGGTTGTAACTCCACTAAGCCATCAAAAATTAACATTCTTAGTATTTCTCTTGCTATAGTTCTACTAATTCCATACTCTTCGCAAATTTCCCTCTCAACAATCCACTCCCCCGGAGCAAGATTTTCTTTCAAAATCTTCTCTTTTAAATTTTTATAGATTTCTTCTTTATTTAAACCTTTTCTCCTCATAGTATTCAATTAATATATTTTTGGTATACCAATATTATACCAATAAAGATGCTATATGTAAATAGTAATGGCAACTGTTTAAAAATTTACAAGGAGAAGTATTTATAATATAAGAAAGGGGATAGAGGAGTTATTTGAAAATATAAAACAAGCTTCAGAAAGTTATGAGCAAACTCCAAAAGAGAAATTATCAATTTTATATGCATTTTTTTTAAATTTATCCTTTCTCTTTATAACTATCATTAGGGCTTACAATTACCACAAGAAGTAAAGCTCTTTTCTGTTGCTTCTTCTCGAGAAGGTAATAACACCTGATTAACAGGGGAAGGAAGGGTCCAGCACCAGGGATAATGAAAAATTTTGCTCACCTTATTTCCTATATAGAATTTAGGAGGGAAATACCATAGAGTATAAGTTATTTTGCTTGCTTCGTAGTATAAGATATTTGCGTTATTAAAATTATTATTTTGCATAGCATTTCTAAAATTACTTAAACTTATGGCAAGGGTATAACTTTTTCCATTATAGGAA
>JAOADF010000086.1 GCA_026417425.1 Dictyoglomaceae bacterium | reverse complement strand
GGATCATAAAGAAGTCTTTCTATAGCTTCCTCTCTTGTAAAGATATGTCCCGTTCCAAAATTAGTAAAGGCAGTTTTAATAGTAAAATAAATGGGATAGAGGACAAGAAGAAATAAAAAAATAAGAGCAGGAATGGTATATCTATAGGGATAAGCTTTAGGATTAAAAATAAAGAAATCTATAAGTAGAAGGGCAGAAAGAAGAACAATTCCCAGTTCATAATAGGCATTTTGGATAAGGTAAATCCCGAATAATAAAAAGATAGCATTTAATAATGCTAATATGAACCATAAAAAGATTTTTAATATTTTAACCACTTATCTTCTCCCTCCTAAAAATTGAAAGCCCAAGGGATAAACCCTTGGGCTCTTATTTCTTAAATTTTACTTCTTAATTTGAGCTCTTATTGTTTTTACTGCATTACTTAGTGCTTCTTCAGGAGTTGCTTTTCCATTTACAACTAAATTAAGAGCATCGTTCATAGCGCCCCAAACTGCAGCCATTTCTGGAACATTGGGCATAGGAATTCCATTAGAAGCACTCTTTGTAAATCCAACAATATCAGGATTATCTTTTACAAGGGTAAGGACATCCTTTCTTGCAGGAAGTCTTGGATCTGCAAGATAAATCTTATGCATAGTATCCTTTGTGGCAATAAAGCTTATAAGAAATTCTCTAACAAGAACTTTATTAGGAGATTTGGCATTTACCATAAATCCTTGGACACCTACAAAAGGTCTTGCAGGAACCTTTGCCTCTAAATTGGGAATAACTGTTACTCCATAATTTACTCCTGCATCTTTATAGGCTTTTACTGCCCAAGGACCATTGATGATCATTGCTGCCTTTCCTTCTTTAAATAAAGAATCCATGATTTGATAATTATCTCCAGGACTTAAAATTCCTTCATCTACTAATCTTTTCCATAATTTTACACCCTTTATAGCACCTGGAGTTGCCAATCCAATATCGGATACATCAAGTCCTGTGGGTGTATCTTTAAATACATATCCACCATAGCCAAAAATAACAGGTACTACATAGTAAAATTCTGCTGCGCTGGTAACAAATCCCTTTACCTTTCCTTTGTAAGCAGTATTTATTTTCTTTGCAGTAGTAATCAAGCTTTCCATAGACATTGGTGGAGTTTTAACATAATCTTTATTATAAATTAATGCTATGGCTTCCATAGCATAGGGTAGACCATAGAGTTTTCCTCCATAGGAAAAGGCTTTTAATGCAGTCTCATAAAATTGTTTTATATCCTTGAATTCAGGAATGGGTTCCAATAACCCATTAACTACTAACTCGCCTACCCAGTCATGGGCACCAACAATAATGTCCGCACCTTTTCCTAAAGGAGCAGATGTTAAAAAGTTAGGTTTTATAGATCCAAATTCTACATATTGAACTTCTACAGCAACGCCGTACTTCGCTTTGAATTCTTCTCCCAATCTCTGGAGGATATCTACCTGCTTTTCAGAACACCAGATAGTTATTTTTGTGGCTTGAGCGGAGATAAAAGAAAAGACTATCAAAACAAAAATTAAAACTAATAAACTTAGCTTTTTCATCTAAGAAATCCTCCTTTCCTATGGATTAATTCAGGGAAAGAATTTTATGTTTTATTATATCACCTCCTTATTTGGTTATGAACCACTTTTAAACCAATTTAATGCCAATTTTATATTACCATCCAATATAGTTTTTGTCAATGTAAAATACTTTATATTTGTTTTTAATAGATTTTTAAGGAAAATAAACATATTCCTTAAGATTGATAATTTTTTTAATAGTAGTTAGAATAGAGATAAAATTTTATTTATAGGAGGAAATAAATGTTTTATCAAAAATATTCTATAAAAGAAAAATTTTTTGATGAATTTAAAAAGGGTAATTTTATAATAAGAAAGGTCAATTTTTTTGCTCCCTTCGAAGGTGAAGGGGAAGTACATAAATATATTAATGATATATATGTAGTTTATTCTGGTAAGGCAAAAGTAATTCTGAGTAATGAATATATAGGAGGAAAGGAAATAGACAGAGGGGAGATAAGGGGCTGTGAAATGAAAAACTATAAAGAGGAACTTATTTCAGAAGGAGATATACTGATTATTC
Source organism: Dictyoglomaceae bacterium (assembly GCA_026417425.1). The sequence continues at coordinate 30,554 of JAOADF010000086.1, read as the reverse complement.
CTGCAGGAGTAGCTCATAAACTTATAGTTGAAGATGGAAATTTTATTCAATTGATTATAAAAATTCCTGAATGATTGAGGAGGGAATTATGGGAATTAGAAAGGCTGTTTTTCCAGCGGCAGGCTTGGGAACTCGTTTTCTTCCTGCTACGAAAGCTCAACCTAAGGAGATGCTTCCTATTGTAGATAAACCAATAATTCAATATGGAGTAGAAGAGGCAGTAAATTCTGGATTAGATGAGATTGTTATAGTTACTGGTAGAAATAAAAGGGCAATAGAGGATCATTTTGATATTTCCTTTGAATTGGAATATTTTCTCCAGAAAAAGGGAGATTTGGAATTATTAAGACAGGTCAGAGAAATATCAGAATTAGCTACTGTCTATTATATTCGTCAAAAAGAACCTTTAGGATTGGGTCATGCAGTCTTAGTTACAAAAGAAATTGTTAAAGATGAGCCCTTTGCAGTGGTTTTAAGTGATGATTTAATTATTAGTGATATTCCTTGTTTGAAGCAGATGATAAATATTTATGAAAGATATAAATGTTCTGTAATTGCAGTGGAAAAAGTTCCCAAAGAAGAGGTAAAAAATTATGGGATAATTGCTGGAAAGGAATTGGAAAATGGATTGTACCAAATTTCTGATTTAATAGAAAAACCATCCCTTGAGGAAGCACCATCTAATCTTGCAATTGTAGGAAGATATATATTAACTCCAGAAATTTTTAATATGTTAGAAAAAGTAAAGCCGGGTAGAGGAGGGGAAATTCAGCTTACAGATGGGTTAAAACTCCTATTGGAGAAGGAAGCAATATACGCTTATGAGTTTAAGGGTAAAAGATACGACACAGGAAATAAATTGGGATTTCTTATTGCTTCGGTAGAATTAGCATTAAAGAGGGAAGATATAGGAAAGATATTTAAAGAATATCTTAAAAATCTTGATTTGAAAGAACTTGAATAGATTTTAAAGATCTTTATAAATTATTTTTCCATTCTCAATATGTATGCAGTAGTCAAAATATTCTTCTCTAAGAATTACATGGGTTATTACAAATATTTGGTCAAAATGTTCTGCAATTTCCCCATGGGTTAGTAGCTCTATGAGGGCATGGGCTCTCTCCTCATCAAAGGAACCTAAGGGTTCATCCAAGAAAATGAATCCTGGGTTTGTTCCTTTATCTTGAGGTAAGTTTGCTATTGCAAAGGCTAATCTCAATGCCAATGAGAATTGATCTTGAGTTCCTCCACTTAATATATCTTTATCATAATATTTATTGGTTGAATTGTCATAGACTTTTAATTTAAAAGTTTCAGAATCAAGATGAACTACATGGTATCTATCCATAGTGAGAATAGGGAGAATTTTTTGCATATATGCTAAGGTTCTTGGAGACACGGTATCTAAAATTTTCTTTGTGGTTCCTTCTAGAATCTGTTGGGCATAGTGCATTTTTATCTTTTCTCTCTCAATTTTATTGAGAGTTTCCTCCTCTTTATCAGGATCTAAATCTTCAATTTTTTTCCCAGTATTTTTCTCATATCTTTCCATAATAAATTTTAATCTTGATAATTCTTCGCTAATTTCTAATTCTCTTTTTTCTAAAATTTCCTTAAGCTTGTAATCTATCTCCTTCTCAGAGATCTCTTCCCAGTTTTTTTCAGGAAAGTTATTCTGGAATTCTCTAATAATTCTTTCTAAATTCTCTAATCTTGCTTTTTTCTCTCCATTTCTTTGTTCAAGAATTTTTTTATAGTATTCAAATTTATCTTCAACTTTTTCCTCTCGGAGAATTTTTATGTTTTTTTCTAATTTTTCTTTATTTTCCTGAGTTGGATTCTCCATAAGATCTTCTGATAAAATTTTAACCTCTTCTTTAATCTTATTAACTTCCTTTTCAATATTTATAATTTCTTCCTTGTTTTTTTCTATCTCTAAGTAAAGATTTTTAAGATTTTCAATCCTTTCTTCTAATTTACTTTCTTCCCTATTTAAATTTTCTAAGCTCTTCTCAGGATATTTATCTAAGTTTAAAACTTTTATAAAAATTTTTTCCCATTGATTAATCTTTTTATTTTTGAACAACTCTAATTCAGATATTTTTTCTTCAATTTTTTCTAAATTTTCTTTTAAAATACTGCTCTCATGAATATTTTCAAAACCAAGATTTAACAAACTTTTACTAAGTTCTTCCTTTTCATTTAAAATAGATCTTTTCAATTCTCTCAAATTTTCAATTTCTTTCTCCTTTATTGCCTTTGAAGATATTAATTCTCTCAAATCCATTTCTCTTAATTTATCATCAACAATAATCTCTTCAATTTCTTTATTAATCTCTTCAAATCTTTTTCTTATTTCATCCATTTTAAATTCTTTGATTTCTTTTTCAATGTCCTCTTTTCTTATACTTAGTTTTATTCTTTGTTCCCGAATCCTATTTCTCCTTAAAAGAAAAATAACTAAGATTACCAGGGATGCCAAAGATATGAATAAAAAGCCAATATTAGAAAACAATAAGAATATAGAGATTATTAAAGATAGAAAAGAAAGGATTGTCTTTATTGTATAATTTTTTAAAACACCATTGATTTCATCTATTTGTTCCTCATATTTAATGAGATTTTCAAATTTTTCAAGGACTTTTTGAGTATTTTCTTTCTCCTCCTCTAATTTTTTAATTTGTAAAGCTCTCTCTATTTCTTTTAACTCCTCGACTAAAATTTCAGCTTTTTTAATCTCCTTCTCCCTTTCGGAAATATCTTCAAGGGATTTTAAAAGCTCTTCTATCTCTTTTCTTCTTTCGAGGAGCTCTTTTATATTACTATCTATCTTATTTAATTCTTCTCTAATTCTTTTTAGTTTTTCAATTCTTTTTTTAATGTTTATATTATGTTTTAAATTTTCTATCTCCTTCAATAGTTTAGGAATTTCTTTTATTCTATTGGTATTTTCTTCTATTTTATTCTCAATGTTTTCTTTGTTCGCTTGCTTCTCTAAAATTCTTTTATTCAAATCAAAAATTTTCTCTAATTTATTTAATTCTTCAAGATTTTTTCTGAGAAACTCTACTTTCTCTTTATATTCTTCTACGGTCTTTGAAAACTTTTCGATTTCTTTTTCTAAATTACTTATGTTCTCCTTTTCTTCTTTTATCTTTTTTGCTCTTTCTATGGCTTCTATCTCAATTTTTTCTTGCTTAATCTTTGAGATTTCTTCATTAAGAAGAGGGTATTTTTTCTTTGCAAGACAAGCTTCCCTTGTTATTTCTTCAAATAATAACTTTTCTTCTAAAACTTCTTTTTCCTCTTTAACTCTCTTGGAAAGATCTGTTAAAAATTCTAAATTAAATAAAGAGATAATAATCTTTTGTCTTGTGGATTTATCACTATTTTCTAATCTTCCAATATTCTTTTGTTCTACAAAGCAAGTATTTAAAAGGGTTATATAATCCAAGCCTAATTCCTTTTCTATCCTGTCGTTAACATCATTAACTTTTCTAATGACAATAGGTATTCTCTCGGGATTTTTTTTGTCATGTATTTTTAATAAACATTCTTGAGAAGAATTTCTTTTTAGAGTTCTTTCTATATAGATTTCTTTGTTATCCAAATCTAGGCTTAAGATTACCTTTGCTTTATCTTGGGAGAAGTTAATAAGATTTTCCTTTCCATTTATATAAACAGGTCTTCCAAATAGAGCGAAAATTATAGCTTCAAAAATACTACTTTTTCCCGCCTCATTTTTCCCTTTTATTAAGAATCTACCTTGAAGGGGAAAATCTAGTTTTTCATATTCGTATCTTTTAAAATTAAAAATTTCCAAACTTTTTAGTCTAATCATAACACTTTACTAAGATTTTCTTTTATCCATTCTAAAGCTTCTTTTATTATTTCCTTATCCTTTTCTTCTTTTATACACAATTCCTCTGTAAATTTTTCCAATACCTTTCCAATGCTCCAATTTTCAGAAAAGGAAATAGCAGGAAGTTCTCCAGTAGAGATATATAAATTTTGAGTATCAAGGTCAAAAAAGAAATTCCATTCATTTCCCATTTTATTTATCTTATTAAAACTTATTTTTTGATATAGACTTAAGGGGAGGGGACCAATAATCTTACATTTCAATAATTGCTCTTTAAAGGATTCTTTTTCTATTCTTGTTAGAATACTTTCTGTAGGATTATCGTTGGAAATTTCTCCTGTTCTGATCTCTATGGTTTTCATAGGTTGAGAGTTAACCTTTATATATTCTTTGAAAATTTTTCTTCCTTCTAATCTGATAAAATAAAATCCTGTATCGTTTTTTTCCTCTCCAAAGTTTATTTTCTCTGTTGCTCCTGGAATTATCAATATTTTTTCTCCAAAGGAAAAATCTCTATGCTCATGTAGATGTCCAATAATAAAAAGATCAAAGGGAAGGGAATATAAAGTTCCTTCTGAAATTTGAGGTTCCTGAGCCATAGGATGGGCAAATTTTTCTACAGAGTAATGAAGCATAAGGATTTTGAAAAGATTATTCTCATAAAAATTTATTTTTATATTCAAAAGGGGATTTACCCTTCCTCTGATTCTTAAGTCGGTAGATAATCCTGAGATTAGTATTCTTTCTTTATTATTTCCTTCCCAAATATAGGGTTCTATTTCTCTTGTTTTTGTAAAAGATTTTAAAATTCCTGCTTTTTCAAAGATTCTAATAGGATAGGAATCTTCATCAAGGGCGGTTACAGAATCATGAGTGCCTGCTACTGTGAATATGCTTATTCCTTCTTTCTTTAGATTTAAGAATTCTTCCATTATAAAAGCAAGCTCAGTATTTCTTGGATCTGGCATATCAAAAAGATCTCCAACCTGCATAAATAGATCAACCTTTTCCTTTAATGAGAAATCTATAACTTCTTTAAAAGCCTTTCTTAGTTTTTCCCTTCTTTTTCTTAATTGTTCTGGAAACATCTTTTTATAGAATCTATTTAAGTGATTATCCGCAGTTGCAACAATTTTTATCATTTAAATTTCACCTTCCATTTCCTCAGATGGAATAAAAGGTTCATCAGGGATTAAAGAATCTCTTCTTGCTTTTTCAAATTCTTTTTCTAAATCTATATCGTATCCTCCTTCTGCAGTCTCTCTATCTCCAATCTTGACAATAACCGGGACCCTTGTAAGATTTCCTACAATAACTGCCTCACCTATATTTAATCCTGGAAGATCTCTAAAAAGACTTTCCGATAGAGCCTCAGATGCTTCCTTTACTGCATTTTGATCGTTGGGATTTGTGAGTTTCATGATTATTTGGCTTCCACATTGGGAGAGAGTGTTACTGCTAATTTTGTAGGGTCTCTGAGTTATAACAATAAGAAAGACTTTAAATTTTCTTCCTTCTGAAGCTATTGTATTGATTAGTTTTGCACTTTTTCCCCTGCTTTCTTTATCGTTAGGAACAAAATTATGAGCTTCCTCTAATACAATAAATAGAGGATATCTTAATCCTTCAGATTTTGCTTTCATCCATATCTCATTTAGTAAATGACTTACAATTAAGTCCATTAAGTTTTTTTCTAATCCTGCCAAGTCCACTACAGTAATATGAGAAGGTTTCAAGATTTTTTCCAATTTAATATCCTCAAATCCCCAAATAGGATAATCCTTTATCCATCTTACATATTTTAGAGCTTTTCTTGCTCCATTTACTAAATCTTCATTAACTTTTGTCTTTTTCTGATGTTTTTTTGCTATCTCAATATCGTAATTGTCAAAGGAGAGAGGTTTTTCTTCTTCCTCTATATCTCCTGTGTATTGAGCTAATTTATCATATAAGTTTTTAGGAGTAAAATCTTTTCCTTCATTTTTTAATTCTTGCAATGCATGTTCAATAGAATTTCTAATATTTGTCATTTTTTCATCAATACCTAAAATCTCAAGAATCTGATCATCCTCTAATTCACTAAATTTAATAGAAAATTTCTCAATTCCTCCTATATCTATTTCTGAAAACCTTGTAGGGATCTCTGGAATTCTATAAATTGTGACATTCTCTGCAATAGACGAAAATTCTTTTAAATTTCTTTTTCTTCTTAAAAGAACATAATCGCTATTTGGATCAAAGACTAAAATTGTTGCACCAAGTTTTACTAATTTTTCTATTAGAAGCCCAGTAAGATAAGATTTTCCAGCTCCTGTTTGGGCAATTATTGCAAGGTGTCTTCTTAGGCCATTGGGATCTAAAGTAACCTTAACATTAGGTCTATAAAGAAGAGATCCTATTTCAATGGAATTATTTTTACCATGGCTAAAAAATCTTTGAAGAAGGAAATCAGAAGCCAAAAAAACAGGGGAGCCAGGAAGAGCTACAGATCTGGGAAAGAGTATGTTGTTGTTATTATCCAAATATCCCAAGACCCTTGCTTCTGCTATAAGCTGGGTAGGAATAGCATAATTTAAGTCTAATATCTTATTGGTTGCTTCATATTCTTGTTCTTCATCTAAAACTTCAGAAAAAGCTTTTAAAGTTTCTACCTGAGCTAAGACTTCTACCTCTTCCTCGGGGGATGCTATCCCTTTTATTATTACATATTCTAATCTTTTTGGGGCTTTCTCTCTTGTGGTAACAAATTGAAATCTATCACAGAAACTTTCTCCTACTAAATATCCCACACATCTTTCTTCTTCCATTAAAAGAACCTCCTCTGACTCCTATCTAAGGGTAGCACCTTTCCCAATTCTTTTTCTAATATGAATCTATATCTTTCCAAATCTGGAGTTCTTTTTATTCTTACTAATCGATCCACAAGATAAAGATTAGTCTGGTATACATTAATTCCTGCACAGTTATTTCTTATTAATGAAATTATATCTCTAAGATCTGCCTGAGGCAAAATCTGATAATCTAAGGAAAGAAAAGAATCCTCTCTTTCTATAAGATAGCAAGGAAAATCAACTCTTATTGGTGAATCGTTAGGAATAAGTCTTAAGTAAAGATTTACAAATGCAGTAATATCTTCAAGTAATTTTTTAATATGAGGTTTACTTTCTATAATCTCCATCTGTTTTTTTCCAAGGCTTCTTTTTCCACCTAAAAGAATGGGAGTTGAAAAACCTGCTTTATGAGGAATAATAAGGGATATTAATTCTGTATCTGTGGGATAATATTTTGACTCAATGGTCTTACCCTGGGACTCTAAAATTATTTGAGATAAAAAGGTGTCTCTACTTATTTTTGAGATTGATATAAGATAAATTCTTTTTTCCTTAGATAGTTTAATTAATCTTAAAGTTTTTTCTAAAACTTCGAAGGTAAGAAAATTATAATCACCAAGATCCAATGATAATAGATAAATTATATGGGATATTCTTGCAGAGAGGGAACCATCTATAAAAAGAACATAAGGAGGTTTTTCTCTCTCTAAAACCTTAAGGGCAAGTTCCATTTCAATATCTTGAAGAATTATATCTGATATATGTTCCAATTGATTTTGGGAAAGGGAACCCGATAATGCTTCTATATTTACCTTTGCATCTTCATAATTATTTCTTCCTAAAATTAAACCTTGAGAGATAATAAGATAGGGACCAAAGGAAAGAGAAAGAACCCTTTGAGATGCGTCTACTGCAAAACTGGGAAGGTTAAACTCCTGTTCAGAAAAAGAATGCCAATGACTTTCAAAATATCTTCCAAAAGATTCTTCATTTATATTATTCCAATTTAGGATAGCTAATAGTTTGTCTTTTTTTCTTCTTATCTCTTCTAAAAATAATGAGATAAAATCAGGCATATTTTTCTTCTTTCTGATAATCTGATATTAACCTCTCGTATGTCTCTAATAATTTTTTGTTTAATTTATGAGAACTTAAATTTTCTGCGCTTTTTTTTGCATTTTGGGACATAGTAAAATAAAGCTCTTTATTTTCAGTTAAAAGAATTATTTTTTTCCCAAACTCCTCTATACTATGGTTATTGTTAGGAATTAAAAATCCATTCTCTCCATTTTTTACAAAATCACCTATGGCAAGATCCTCTAAAGCAATTACGGGAAGTCCTGAGAATAATGCTTCTCCTACCACCATACCTTGGGTTTCTGTTAGTGAGGAAAAAATAAATATATCAGCAGAATAATAACTTTCAATTACCTGAGGATACTCTAAATATCCTGTAAATATAACTCTGTCATCAATTTTATATTTTTCTGCTTCTTTTATTAATTCTTCCTTTATTCTTTTATCAGGATTATCTCCGACAATTAAAAAATAATAAGGATGATTCGAATTACTCTTTAGCCATCTCATTACCTTTAAAAGAAAGGTTATGTTTTTTTCTTTTCCTAATCTTCCTACAAATAATAAAATTGTCCCTTGTAAGGGAAGATTTCTCTTTTTACGAGCAACCTTCTTATCTAAGGGTTTAAAATCTTTTAAATCTAAACCATTAGGTAGAATTACAATGGGTTTTTTTACCCCATAATTCTCTAGAAGTTTTTTGACCTTTGTTGAAGGAGCAATTATTAAATCACAAAGTTCACAATAGCTTTTACTTATCCAAATGGCTACTTCCCTTGCTTCTTTTTCCCTAATGAACTTTCTTTTAATTATTTGTGGGAAATGATCCCATATATAATATGCATATTCTTCAAATATTGTATGAAAAGTGTGTATTAAAGGAATATTTCTTTTTTTTGCTTGACTCCATCCAAAGATTCCTAGGGAAAAGGGAGTATGGGTATGTACTATATCAACTTTTAATCTTCTAAACAATAGATCATACTTTATAGAATAAGGGTTTGCTACTCTATGCTCCCTTTGAAAGGGAAAAACGATAGAGTTTAATTTAAATATATTTTCTTCTGAGGGAGAATTAGGAATATATGGAATAAAAAGATAAACTTTATTTTTATAATTTTCTAAGAATTTTTTTTGCATTTTTATTGCAGTTACTACACCATTCTTTTGAGGTTCATAGGTATCACTAAAGAAAGCTATGTTCATTTATTCATCACTCCTATATAATATATCAATGAAATTACAAATCCTAATATACCTCCTAAAATTGCTTCAAAAGGTGTATGCCCAATAGATTCTTTTAAAATTATATCATATTTTTCGTTTATGGGATATTTTTGAAGAATCTTATTTATTACTTTTGCTTGCTCCTCTGTTGCTAATCTGACCCCTATGGCATCTGCAATTACAATCCCAGCAAAGAAGAAGGAGAGAATAAATAAAGGAGAAGAAAATCCCTCTTTTAAACCAATAATAGTAGAAAGGGAAACTACTAATGCGGAATGGGAACTGGGCATACCTCCCCATTCAAAGAATGCCCTCCAGATTATTTTCTTTTCTTGAATGCTTCTTATTACTCCTTTTATTCCTTGAGTAATTATTGCTGAAATTATGGGTATTAAGAAAATAGGATTTTTAGAAAGTTGAAATATTTCAAACATGCTATTTTGTTATGGTAATTTTTTTCAAGAATCTTGGTTGATCGGGATCTAAATTCTTCAAAATTGTTAAGAAATAAGCAAATAATTGTACAGGTAATATAAAAAGTAGGGGAGATATTTCTTCTGGTATATCTGATTTGATAAAGAATCCATTGTACTTGTTAAAAAGAGTTTCCTCATTAGAAAAAACAAATAAATCTACATTCTTTTCCTCTAAAATTTTAATTACTTCCTTAGAATGGATAATACTTTCACCCTTTGAAGCAAAAAGGAATACTGGAAATCCATGGGATACGAGAGCTAAGGGACCATGTAAGAAATCAGCTGAAGAGTAAGGTTCTGCAAGAATATATGACGTTTCTTTAAGTTTTAAAGCCATTTCCAATGCAGAAGCTAAATTATATCCTCTTCCTAATATGGCACAGTGTTCCATAAATTTATAAGGGATAGTTTTTTCTTTAATTTCTTCTTCTCTTTCTAAAACTTCTCTTAAAGATAAAATAAGCTCTTTAAATTCCTTTAAATAATCTCTATTAGTCCAATAATTTACCAAAAAATATAATACGCCTAATTCTGCTAGGTAGGTTTTTGTTGCTGCCACACTTTTTTCTTCTCCAGCGTTTAAAAATATAACCTTTTTAGAGATTTTTGCTAGTTTACTTTTCAAATTGTTAGTTATCCCTAAGGTAAAAGCTTTTTGATTATTGGCTTCTTTTATTACCTCACATATGTCTTCACTTTCTCCTGATTGAGAAATAGCAATAACTAAAGAATTTTTAATAACTGGAGGATTATGATAAATGGTATATAAAGAGGGAGCACAGAGAGATACAGGAATTTTAACATAGGATTCAATATAATATTTCCCCCAGATACCTGCATTATCTGAGGTGCCTCGAGCTACTAATATTATATTGTTAGGATTAAATTCCTTTATTTCTTCAACAATGTTTTTAAATTCTCCTTTTCTTTCTTCAATTTTTTCTAAAACCTCAACTCCTTCTTTTATTTCTTTATACATGTATTTTTCCATTTAATGATCCTCCATGAATTCTCTAAAATTGTGTAAGAAAGTTTATCATTTAATTAAAGTGAGTGTCAAGGAATTGACTTCATAAAGGACTTATAATGTATAATAAATCTACCTATGGATAGTTTCCAAAAGTATTTATTACTAATAGAAAGAAGATTACAGGAAAATTGGGAAAGATTTTCAAATCTCCTTCCTCTTTATTTGTTTTCCGCGTATCATATGGGTTGGGTAGATGAAAAGGGAAATCCTCTAACAGAATATAAAGGAGGAAAAAGATTAAGACCTCTCTTTTGTGTTTTAATAAATCAAGCTTTTAATGGATCTTTAGATGATGCTTTAAATTTAGCTTGTTCCTTAGAATTTTTACATAACTTTTCTTTGGTTCATGATGATATTCAAGATGGTGATGAAAAAAGACATAACCGATGGACTGTTTGGAAACTTTGGGGAATCCCCCAAGCTATTAATGTGGGAGATTCTCTATTTAATCTTTGTTTTCAAGTATTAACTCAAATTTCTTCTCCTATTTTACAAAGGATAAGTCTTAAAGAAATTACAAGTACCATCCAAGAACTTATTGAAGGGCAATATTTGGATTTAAGTTTTGAAAGAAGAAATGAAGTTTATTTAAAGGAGTATATGATAATGATAGAAAAAAAGACTGCAAGACTCTTTGCTACTACTTTCTTTTTAGGTTCCTTTTCAGCAAATTATAAAGAAGATATATCAAGAAAGTTTTTCGAAATTGGTAAAAATTTTGGATTATTCTTCCAAATTGCGGATGATATTATGGGAATATGGGGGGATCCTAAAAAAACAGGTAAACTTCCCTTAGGAGATTTGTGGAAGAAGAAAAAAACTTTCCCCGTAATTTATCTTCTTCAGGAGGCGTCAGATAAAGAAAAACAAAAAATTTGTGAGATCTGGAATAGAGATGAATTATTAGAACAGGATATTTCATATATTTTGCAAATTATGGATAGAAAGAGAGTAAAGGAAGCTTCTTTTAATACTGCAGAAAAATTTTTTGAAAAAAGCTATAAAGCTATTGAGGAATATGATGATTTAATTGATTTAAAGTTAATAAAGGATTTGTTTAAAAATTATTATAATTTAATATTTTCTCTCCAAAGTTGAATTATTTTTAAATCTGATTCCTCTAAATATCTTTTAATTTTTTTAGATAAATTACTTCTATCAATGGTCCATCCCCACTTTTGAGGCTCATATCTTGACAGCATACTTAAAAGAAAAAGTATTAAATAATGAACTGCTAAAGGAGGAAGAGAGGTATTCATATTTAAGAATAAAAAAAGCTCCTCAAGGGTAAATTTTTCTCCTTCTGGAATTTGAAAGGAAGAGATACATTTAAAAAATGTTGGAAACAATCCCTTCTCTTTTATCAATATTGTTTCTTTACCTGGGTCATATTCTTTGCTCCAATTCATAGATTTTTCTCCTGCAACTCTAACGGTTAATCCATGTAAAACCTCTCTTGGTATCTCATGGGTTTTTAGAAAAATAGTAATCTTAGCTAAAGCGACTATACCATAGAATAGAAGAAGAGGAGAAAGATATAAATCTACCCTTTTTTTGGCTTCAAAGGATAATTTAGCTTGTTTTAAAGTATAATGAAGAAAATGTTGTTCCTCTTCATTTAATAAATTTAATAAATTTTCTTCTAATTCTCCAAAGATTTTGTAAGGAGAATTTCTAAATATCTTTTTAAAAATTCTCATTCAAGTATTTAATAAAATTCTCTATTCTTCTTAATGTTTTCTCTTTTCCTAATACCTCTACCAATTCATATAAACTTGGTCCTACAGTTTTGTTAGTTAAAGCTACTCTCACAGGATGAATTAATATCCCTGTAGATATATTTAGTTTTTGTGTTAATTCTTTTAACCCTTTTTCTAAATAAAAAGCTGAAAACTCTTCTAAATTTTCCCATTCTTCTTTTAAGTTTCTTAAAAATCTCGAGGTATCCGGATGCTTTATTACTTTTTTAACAGTATCTTTGTCGTAAATTAATTCTTCTAAAAAGAAATAATCCCCATAATCCTTAATTTGTGAAAGAGTCTTTAATCTTTCCTGTAATAGGGAAATAACTTTAATATAATAATCCCAATCGAAGGAATCTTCTTTTATTAATTGAGCTTCCTTTAAATAAGGTAAGGTCAATTCTGCTAATTTTTCTATCGATAAACTTCTTATATGTTGGGTGTTTATCCATTCCAGTTTTGTAATATCAAAAATTCCTGGGTTTTTTGTAACCCTTCTTAAATCAAAAAGCTCTATTAATTCCTCCCTACCATATACTTCTTTTCCTTCCTGAGGAGTCCATCCTAAAAGGGCAAGATAATTTATTAGGGCATCAGGAAGATATCCCATTTTTTTATATTCTGATATTGAGGTTACACCATGTCTCTTACTTAATTTTGATCTGTCAGGACCTAATAATAAAGGTAAATGGGCAAATTCTGGGGATTTCCAAGAGAGAGCATTATAGATAAAAATTTGTTTTGGTGTATTTGAAATATGATCTTCTCCTCTAATTACATGGGATATTCCCATAGTATAATCATCAATTACCACAGCAAAATTGTAGGTAGGAATCCCATCAGATTTCATTATTACAAAGTCTCCTATATCCTCATTATCAAATTCAATATCTCCTCTTATTATGTCTTTAAATACTGTTTTCCCCTCTGGAACTCGCAATCTTATTGCAGGTTTTCTTCCTTCTCTTTCATATCTTGCTCTTTCCTCCGAATTTATGTATAAACACTTTCTATCATATTTTGGTGCTCTTTTCTCTTGAAGGGCAATTTTTCTTCTTTCTTCTAATTCTTCAGGGGTACAATAACAATAATAAGCAGATCCTAAGTCCAAAAGCTTTTGAGCATATTTTTCGTATAATTCTAATCTCTGAGTTTGATAATAGGGACCTTCATCCCAATTTAAGCCAAGCCAAATTAGACCTTCTAATATATTCTCTTCATATTCCTTTGTAGATCTCTCTCTATCAGTATCTTCAATTCTTAATATAAAGGTACCTCTGTTATGTCTTGCAAAAAGCCAGTTAAAAAGGGCAGTATGGGCTGTTCCTACATGAAGATAACCTGTGGGACTGGGAGCAATTCTTACTCTTATATCTTTCATTTCTTCTCCTCTCCTATAAAATTTTCCAAGAGTAGGTAACTTCTGCTGTTCCCCTTAAAATTGCAGAAACAGAACAATATTTTGTCTGAGAAAGTTCAATTGCTTTTTTTATATTTTCTTCCTTTAGATTTTCTCCCTTAAAAATATATTCTAAATGTACCTTTTTATATACTTTGGGATGTTCCTCTGCTCTTTCCCCAGATATTTTTATTTCAAAACTCTCCACCTTTTCCTTCATCTTTTGAAGAATAGAAATAACATCCATACCTGTACATCCACCAAGGGCAACTAAAATTAATTCCATAGGTCTTGGACCTTGATCTTCTCCACCATGTTCTAGTGATGCATCCATGTTAATAGAGAAATTAGAGGGCGTTGTTCCAGTAAATCTCATATTTCCATTCCAAACTATTTTTGTCTCCATATTTTCCTCCTAATACATTTTTTTTCAGTATACAAAGAGTTATTAGGTTGTCAATAATTAAGGTATAAGTTAAAATAAGCAAAAACTGGAAGTGTAGGAGGAAAAAATATATGGAAAGATTAGATCAAATTAACGAGCTTAAAAAACTTGATCCCCAGAATATGTTAGATTCAGTATATAGGCTTCCTGAACAAATAGAGGATGCAAGCAATATTTCCTATAATGCAGAATTAAAAGTGAAAGATATAAATATAAATAAAATTTTAGTTTTAGGCATGGGAGGATCTGCTATAGGAGGAGATATTATAAGAGCAATTGCCTTTGACTGTTCGAAGATTCCCCTATTTGTTAACAGAGATTATTATCTTCCGAGCTATGTAGATGAAAATACCTTAGTTTTTGCAGTAAGCTATTCAGGAAATACGGTTGAGACTGTTAATTCAGCAATAAAATCTTATGAAAAGGGAGCAATGGTTATTTCTATAACCAGTGGAGGAAGATTAGCAGATTTTGCAAAAGAAAAGGACCTTCCATTAATTAAAATTCCTAAAGGATTAGCACCAAGGGCTGCTATTGGATATGTGACTATTCCCCCTTTAGTTGTATTAGACAGATTAGGAGTAATTCCCTCCCAAAAAGATGCTATAGAAGAAACGATAAATTATCTTAGAAGAAAGAGAGAAGAATTCAAAATTGAAACTCCTACAGATAAAAATCCTGCAAAAAAATTAGCGAAAATGCTTTTTGAGAGAATTCCTATAATATACTCTGTAGAAGAAAGATGGGCAGTTGCAGGATATAGGTGGAAGTGTCAATTTAATGAGAATTCCAAATATCCTGCCTTTACCCATTTTTTCCCTGAATTGAATCACAATGAGATAATGTCATGGGAAGCGGACTCCAAAATTATAAATAATCTCTCCCTTATTTTTCTTTATATATCCTTAGATGGCGAAATGAAGATAAGAGTTGACTTCATGAAAGAGAAGATAGAATCTCGAGGAATACCAGTTTTTTTATGGCAAGGAGAGGGAAAACATTCCTTAACTAAGTTTTTCTCTCTTACATATTTGGGAGACTTTATTACTGTTTATCTTGCATATCTTGCGGGAAAGGATCCCTTTGCTATAGGTTTTATAAATGAGCTTAAGTTAAGAATAGGACAAAGCTTAACTTGAAAATATTAGCATTAGCAGATTTTGAATCACCAATACTCTATGAAAAGTTTGATGCAACTCCGTATAAAGGGGTTGATGCGGTAATATCCTGTGGAGATGTTTTACCAGAATTATTAGTTTATCTTACAACTGTATTAAATATTCCTGTATTTTATGTTTTAGGAAATCATGACGAAAGATATCTCAAGGAGCCTCCAGAGGGTTGCGATAATATTGATGGAAAAATCATAAAATTTAAAGATAAAAGAATATTAGGGTTAGGAGGCTCCATTAGATATAGTGAAAGTCCCCTTCAGTATACTGAGAAAGAGATGAGCTGGAGAATAAAAAAATTATATTTTAAGTTAAGAAGGGGAATAGATATTGTAGTTGCCCATTCGCCCCCTTTTGGGATCCATGAGGGAGATGATTACTCCCATAAGGGTTTCAAGAGCTTTATCTGGCTGATTGAAAAATATAAACCAGCCTATTTTCTCCATGGACATACCCATATGAGTTATAAATTTAGAAGCTCAAGAATTACAGAATATGGGAATACAAAAATTATTAATTGCTCTGGAATTATAGTTTTAGATTTATGAAAAACTTTTTTAATAAAATTTTTAGAGGAAAAAGATATCTTAAAAGTTTTCAGGAAAAAATTCAAGAAGAAAAGTTTATTTCCTGGAGAGATCTTGGATATCAGACCATTGAAGTAGATAAAATTGTAGGAAGTGTAGGAAGATACAGAGATTTTGATGAAGAATTTAGACCCCTAAAGGAAGGATCATTATTAAGATTAAAGGAATTAGAGGATGCTATTTTAAGAGGTAAGATTCTTCCCCCCATAGAAGTTTATAAAATAAAAGATGAGTATTATGTAATAGATGGAAATCATAGAGTCTCTATAGCGAGAAAATTGGGACAGAAGGAGATAGATGCTCATGTAATAGAATACTTGCCTTCTGAAGATTCCATGGAAAACATTCTTTATAGAGAAAGATCAGATTTCGAACTTCTTACAGGTTTAAAAAACATTATTCTTACGGAAATAGGTCAATACAGAAAGCTTTTAAATCAAATTATGGAACATAAATATTATATGAGTGAAAAAAAAGGGAAAGAGGTGAATATAAAGGAAGCGGCAAGGGATTGGTATAAAAATATCTATCTTCCTATTGTAAAAATTATAGAAAAAGAAAGAATCTTAGAGGCTTTTCCGGAAAGGACTCTCTCAGATTTATATGTTTATATATCTGATCATAAATGGCTTGAAAGCCAAAAAAAGGGTTATGATATTGGTTTTCATAAAGCAATTGAAGATTTTAAAAATCTTGTTCCCGGTACATCTCTTAAAGAGAAAATTCTGGAGCTTTTTAAATTACCTTTCTAAAATAAAGAAAGTTGCTCCTTATCTTCCAAAGGAAAGATCTTTATTTTTCCATATACACCGTCATATCCAGGTTCTACCTTTATTTTTCCTTCCCTCATAAGTTTTATTCCTTCTGCAATTTTTTCACCAGAAAATTTTTTAATATCTTCAAAGGGAATTTCCATTAATATGTTTAACTCATTGTCCAAGATAGATACTAATTTTAAGTATTCCTTTTGAACCTGGGGAGAGGAAACATCTTTATTTAAGGCTTGCGCTATAATTTCCTCTAATGGTACTAAGTTTTTATAAGGTATTTTGTTTTTGAGAATAAATCCTTCCTCTCTATCTGCTAATTCTTCTACTCTATGGGCAACCCCAATAGTCAAAGGTCTTCCACAAATAGGACAGATATTATTCAACTTGATACTTTCTTTGGGAGATAACACTACATTGCAATTTCTATGTCCATCAAAATGATACTTTCCTTCTTCTGGAAAAAATTCAATAGTAAATAAAAACTTATTTTTGTCTTGTTTTTTAATAGCATTGAAAATTTCTCTATAATCTATATTGCAATTAAAAACATTGGCTTCTCTTCCCAATCTATTTGGAGAATGGGCATCAGAATTGGAGATAAGACAAATATTATCAAGCTTCTTCAATCTCCAATTCATAGGAGGATCGCTACTTAAACCTGTTTCTATGGCAAATATTTTATTAACATATTCACCAAAGGCCTCCTCTAAAGAGTCAAATCCAGATTGGGATCCAAAAATGGAAAACCATGGTGTCCAGGCATGGGCAGGGATAACATAAATCTCTTCAGAAATCTCCCAAAGAAGGGAAAGAAGATCTTTAAGATTTTTTCCAAAGGTAGGTCTTCCATCAGAACCCAAAGTTCCTATTTTCCCTAGAAGAGTATTAATCTTATAAGCTATATCTAAGGATGGAGAAAATAATATTGAGTGAATTCTTCTTACTTTTCCATCCTGATTATAAATATTACTAATTTCTGTAGTTAAAATAAAAGATACATCTTTATATTTATAAATTCCATAATTGTCTTCTTTTAGATTTTCCCTCAATTCTGCAAACCAAAGGGGATGAGTAAAATCTCCTGTTCCAACTAAGTTTATTCCCTTTAATTTTGCCCAGTTGCTTATATTTTCTAAATTCATATCGGAGCTTGTTGCCCTACTATATTTTGAATGGATATGAAAGTCTGCAACAAATCTCATAGCTCACCTCTAATTTACATTTTTAGATTAATTTTATTTTATGATGATAAAATTGTTAATAGCTTTTTAAGGATTTGTTATAATTAAATGTAAATGAAGGCAATGTTATTGAAACAAATATATGATCTATCGTTATGTAAAGCACCCCTTACCCTTGAAGAGGTAGATATCCCTATTCCTCAAAACAATGAAATCTTAATAAAGATTTCTGCTTGTGGAGTTTGTAGAACGGACCTTGATATTATAGAAGGAAGAACCCTTCCATCAAAATTTCCTATAATTTTAGGGCACCAGATTGTGGGAAGAATTGTAGGAATGGGTAGAGGGGTCAAAAGATTTAAAATTGGAGAAAGGGTGGGAGTAGCATGGATTAACTCTACTTGTGGAGAATGTAAATTCTGTCTCTCGGGACAAGAGAATCTATGCGATAATTTTAAGGCTACAGGAAGGGATGTGGATGGTGGCTATGCGGAATATACTGTAGTTTCAGAAAATTATGCTTACAGAATTCCTGAGATTTATACTGATGAAGAATCTACTCTTCTTCTTTGTGCTGGAGCTGTAGGTTATAGAGCCCTGAAGCTTACACAATTAAAAAATGGAGAAAATATAGGTCTTTCTGGATTTGGAGCCTCAGGACATTTAGTTCATAAAATTATTAAGTTTTTATATCCTGATTCTAAGATTTTTGTTTTTGCAAGAAGTGAAAGAGAAAGGAATTTTGCCAAAGAGCTTTCCGCATATTGGGTAGGAGATTTTGAGGAAAAAACCCCAGAAAAACTTTCTGCTGTTATTGATACTACCCCTGTATGGAGACCTATTGTTTCAATTCTTAAAAACCTTGAAAAAGGAGGAAAATTGATTATCAATGCCATTAGGAAGGAAGAGATAGATAAAGATTATCTTTTAAAATTAAATTATGAAAGAGATCTTTGGTTAGAAAAGGAAATTAAGACCACTGCTAATGTAACAAGAAAAGATGTGGAAGAATTTTTAGAAATTGCTGGAAGGATAAATCTAAGACCAGAGGTACAAGTTTATAATTTAGAAGAGGCAAATAGAGCCCTTCTTGATCTAAAGGAAGGTAAAATAAAGGGAGGAAAAGTACTTAAAATATAAATTAGTTTTTTAGGAGGTTTTTATGGAAAGGGTTAATGAAAAAGATAGAGAATTTAGATTTGGAGACTGGGGACCTAAATATCTTATGAGAGGACCTAAGCTTGAGTGGGGTATTGTAAAGATAATCCCAGGAAAAGAGTTGGGTGCTCATTATCATAAGGAAGTGGAAGAGATATTTTATGTTCTCTCGGGAAGGGCAGAAATGATTGTTGATAATAAAAATTTTGAGATTAATATTGGTGATGCTATAAGAGTAGAGCCTAATGAGGAACATAATATTGTCAATCCATCGGATGATTTTTTGGCAGTATTTATAAAGGTACCCTATTTACCTGAAGATAAATATAGTAAATCATAGATTTATTGGTATATAATTGAGTTATGAAGGAAAATGTTTTAAAAGAAAAAATTTTTGATAAGGTAAAAGAATTAAAGGAAAATATTAAAAAAGTAATCATTGGTAAGGATGAAGTTATTGATTATGTGATTTGCGCCCTTTTAAGTCAAGGAAATATTCTTATTGAGGATGTCCCAGGGGTTGGTAAGACGGTTCTTGCAAGGGCATTGGCAGAAAGTATAAATCTTTCTTTTAAAAGAATTCAGTTTACTCCTGATATGATGCCCTCAGATATTTTAGGAACAAATGTTTTTAATCCCAAGACTTTAGAATTTGAATTTAAAAAGGGACCTATTTTTACAAATATACTCCTTGCAGATGAAATAAATAGAACCTCTCCAAGAACTCAAGCAGGACTTTTAGAGGCTATGGATGAGGGTGGTGTGACTATTGACGGGATTTATTATCCCCTTCCTAAGCCCTTTTTAGTTATAGCAACCCAAAATCCAAGGGAGCATTTTGGCACATATCCTCTTCCAGAATCTCAACTGGATAGATTTTTTATATCCTTGACCATGGGATATTTATCAAAAGAGGAAGAAGTTTTTATGTTGGAAAAGCAAAAAATTTTCCATCCTTTGGAAAAATTAGATCCTGTTTTGGATAAAGAAGATGTATTAGCTATGCAAGATTTTATTAAACATATATATATTCACAAAGATATTTTGGAATACACAACTCAAATTGTAAGAAGTACAAGAGAGCATCCCCAGATATCCCTTGGTGCAGGTCCTCGAGGATCCATTTCATTAATGAGAGCAGGTCAATCAATGGCAGTAATTAAAGGAAGAGACTATGTTATACCAGATGATATCTTAGAATGTGCCCTTCCAATTTTGGTTCACAGAATAGTTCTTAAGGAGCAGGTGGAAAGTCCCCGTCAAAGGAGGGAGGAAGTTATAAAAGAAATATTGGAAAGGACAAAAATCCCTAAGGTAAAACTTCCTTGAAGGTGCGAGTAAATTTTACTCTTCTGGGTTTTTTCCTTTTTGTAGGAAATCTTTTAATAACTTTTATTGGAATTAATGTAAGTTCTGTTCCTTTAATTCTTATGTCTTCTTTTATTTATGGATTATTTATTTTTTCTTTTTTAGAATTAATTTTTCAACCTGTTTCTTTAAAATTAGAACTTATGGTACCTTCTTTAGTAGAGGAAAATAAAGAGGAAACAATTTTCATTAAAATAAGAAATGACTTATTTATTTCAAAGGGTAAGTTTTTTATTGTATTTAGAGATAAGTTTATTCCTTGTAATATAAAGGGGAAGGAAGAAAAATACTTTAACTTTGTATATTCTTTTAAGAAAAGGGGAATAGAAGAATTCAAAAACATATGGTTAAAATTTACAGGAGCCTTTGGTCTTTTATATATTAAAAAATATTTTAAAGTAAATGCCAAAACCTTAGTTTATCCCACCTATTATCAGGTTTATAAAGAAATAATTATCCCTGGGGATTCAGGATTTAAAGCATCTATCTCAAGTTTTGCACGTTTTGGAGAGGAAATTCACTCTTTGAGAAAATATGTTCAAGGTGACCCTTTAAAAATTATTGCCTGGAAGGTTTCTGCTAAGAAGGGGGAACTTATATCAAAACAATTTGAGAAATTATCTATTTTTGAACCAGTCTTTTTATTAGATAATTCTATGATAGAAGTTGATAGTACTACTTTAGAGGAATTTGATCAACTTCTCAGATTTCTTCATTCTATTACTCTCTCATCCTTAAGACAGGGATTAAAGGTGAAGATAAGAGTTCTTTCTCCTTGGGATCTATTTATTCCTCAAAATTGGGATGATTTAAAAGTTTTCTTAGCAAAAATAGAAATGAAAAAAGTAAACCATAAAGAAATTGACCTTAATGAAAATTTTGATTTAATATTTTCCTTGGATTATGACTTTTGGGAAAGGAGAAATTGTTTACATAAAAAATTCCTTGGAGTAGAATTTCACAAGAAAAATATAGAAAGTTCTTTATATATATTTAAAAAGGATGATAATCCTTATGATTTCTTAAATCTATGGAGTATAAATTATGAATAGAATAAAAAGGATAAATATAGAAGTTGAAGATTCAAAGATTTTAAGAGGAAGTATTTTTTATCTTAATTTTATTGCAATTTTTTCTATCTGGTATTTTTTAAACCTTTCTATAAATTATATCCTAGGAGTCATTTTAATAACCCTTATTGGATATATTTATAGTTATAAGAATAGATATAATGTCAATACTATTCTCAAGATATTAATGACCCTATTTATGTTTTATCTTTTAAGAGAATTTTTTAAAAATCTTCTTTCTCAGCCTTATGATCCACGAATCCCTTTAGCTACTTTTTTGATAAACTTAAATGCTCTTCATAGCTTTGATCTCCCAACAAAATTAGATCTTAGTTTTTCCTTCTTTATATCTCTGATTCTCATGGTAATCTCAGGAGTTTTTGCAAGAGAATCAATTTTTTTAGTGTTCTTACTCTTTTATATTATAGGACTAATAATTTCTTTGTCTCTTCTAAATGATTATAAGCCTTCGTCAATATATCTTTCAGGGGCAATTCTCTCTGTAGCTTTCATAGGATTTTTATTATTTCCTTTTATTCCTAGATCTCTTCCCTTTACCTTCAGACAAGATATAATGTCTCAGGTTATTCAAAGAATTACTGCTTTAAGAGGAGAAATAAAAACTCCAATTACTAACGGAACTAATTATTATTTATATCGTCTTCCTGAAGGAAGAAAAATCAATCCTCTTCCCTATAATCCTGAAAATTATTTTGGTTTTGCTCCCTTTGTTGATTTAAGACAAAGGGGAATCCCCTCTTCTTCCTTAGCCTTTCGAGTTTTGACGTCCTTTCCCACTTATCATAGGGGTTTAGCCTTTGACACTTATAATGGTTTTGGTTGGTATCAAAGTTTGGAGGAAAAAGTGGATACTATAAATACAGATCTTCAGCCCTTTCAAATAACAGAAAATCCATTACCCGAAGAAAGATTATTTAGATCTACCTATTTTATAGAAAAGGATACTGGAAATATAATATTTCTTCCTCAGGGAACTCAAAGACTATATTTTCCTGCCCCTTTTATCTATAAAGATGCGGAGAATGGAATAAGAAGCCCCTTTGAGCTACCCAAAAATTTGATATATACTTCTTTCTATTCTGATACCTTTATAAGGTCTGCCAAGCGATTACTGAAGGCAAAACTTCCCGACAGGTATAAGTTTGAGAGATATCTTCAAGTTCCTAAGATATCGGAAGAAGTAAAAAAATTGGTTCATGATCTAACAAAAAATTATGAAACTCCCTGGGAAAAAATTTTGGCTATAGAAAAATATTTAGAAGAGAATTATCCTTACTCTTTAGATATCCCACCATTAAAAGAAGAGGTAGATGCAGTAGAAGATTTCTTATTTATAACAAAAAAGGGATATTGCGAACAATTCTCAACTGCTTTTGCTATTATGTCACGAATTATTGGAATACCATCAAGATTTATAACGGGTTTTTCACCAGGAGAATTGAATCCATGGACTGGGATGTATGAAGTTAGGATGAAGAATGCTCATGCTTGGGTAGAGATTTATTTGGAACCTATTGGGTGGATTCCTATAGATCCAACACCATCAGGTGATTTTGTGGAAGAAATAAGAGTAAAGGAAAGCCATAATATTCTTGGTTTGCTTTTTGATTCTCTTTTACACTTTCTTAATAGTGTAATCTATTTTCTGTATAATTTATCTACATTTTATCTTTCCATTATTTTTATCCTTTTGTTAAGTCTAATACTATATCTTATTGTAAAAGTAATTAGGAAATATCAGTTAACAAAAGAGGATAGAATCTTTTTAAAAGTTATGAATATGTTAAAGAAGAAAAAATTATTGGGTTTTGGAAATTCTCCTTACGAAATGGTAAGAAACTTAGGAGACGAAGTAAAGGAGTTTATAAGTCTATATTATGCTCTTAAATTTGCCCCTTTAAAAGAAGAGGAAAGAAAAGAATATAGAGAAAAACTTATTAAAAAGGGAAATGAAATTTTAAGAGCTAAATCCTTCGACCTGTTCCCAACAAATGGTCAAGGATTAAACAAAGATTAGAAGAAACTTTTATATTTTCCTTCTTATAATCATAACTTTCTATGAGTTCATTTAAATGATTATGAAAATCTCGCCATTTATCAATTAGTTTATTCCAATCTCCTTCTGTTAACTTGTTTTTTACTTTTTTTAGATGATAAAGACAGAGTTTATAATAATCTTTAAATTCCTCTAAAAACTCTTTTTCTATTTTTACTTCTAAGGAGCATATGATACAGCCTTCGGTTTTGTATTTATTCCAATCTATCAAATATATTTCTTTTATTTTAATTAATTC
The DNA here is from genome assembly GCA_026417425.1 of Dictyoglomaceae bacterium. The sequence continues at coordinate 6,844 of JAOADF010000086.1, read as the reverse complement.
ATAGAAATGTTCTTTACAAAGAGATGGAAGAAAATCCTTTGAAATGGAATTATAAATAACTAGTTTTTCCTCTTTTACTCTTTCACATAAAGGACATTTTTCAAAATTCATTTTTCTTTCCTTATAATCTTTTTCAAGAAAAGCATGGAATGGTCTCTATCCCATAATGGGCTTCCATAATAATATTCTGGATATTTTTTTCTCTTCTCCTGAGATTCTATGAGTTTTACTATGTTCTCTGGCAATTTTTTCTTTATAATTTCTAAATGGGGAAGACAAAAGCTATATGCTACTTCTTTCCATAATATAAAACTTTTTTCATCCATAAGGACATTAGGTAAAGTTGATAGATAAAGATTTAATAAATCCTCCTCTTTCTCACAGAGAAAACAGTTTGTTTCCTCAGGTAGATTCTTCTTTAGAAGAGAAGGAATAACTATATTTTTTATAAGATCTTCAAAAATTATAGAAATTCCGAGGGTATCTTTGAAATTTAGTAATTGTAGAGCATGTTCCTGACAAAAACCATTACCTTTTCTTATCCTTTCTCTTATTTGAGGATCATTGACTAATTCATATAAAAAATTATCTTCCATTTTCCAAAGATTTTTATTAATAAGAAAACATAAAGGACAACCTTCCCAAAAAAAGGCCTCTTCCCAAGCTATATGAGCAAAATTTTTTCCTATTTTTTTATTATTCATTTGAATTCTTCTTTTACAACTTTTTCTATAATCTCCCAGGCTTTATCGATTTCTTCAAGGGATACATCTTTATGGGTTACAAATCTTAAGGTTTTTTCATCAAAGCTTGTGGCAAGGAGCCCATATCTCTTAAATCTTTCAAGAAATTCAAAGGAATTATAGTTTTCTTTTATTCTAACCTTTAAGATATTTGTCTCAGGTTCTTTTAAATCAAAGATGGGAATTTCTTTTAAAAAATTATATAACTTTTTAGCCTTAATGTGATCTTCTTCAAGTCTATCAATCATTTTTTCTAAAGCGATAAGCCCACAAATTGCCACTACTCCAGCCTGTCTTAGTCCCCCACCTAATCTTTGTCTATTTTTTCTTGCTTTTTCAATAAACTCCTTTGACCCTACAAGAACGGAACCCATAGGACACGAAAGTCCCTTGGATAGACAGAACATTACTGAATCTGTGTATTTAGCTATCTCCTTAGCAGGAGTTTTTAAATAAATAACAGCATTAAATATTCTTGCTCCATCAAGATGAATGGGAATTTCGTATTTTCTACTTAAATTATAAACTTCTCTCATATAATCTAGAGGAAGAACCTTTCCTCCTGCTCTATTATGAGTATTTTCTAAAACAATTAATGAGGTTTTAGGAAAAACTCTTCCCTTAGGTCTGATTGCTCTTTCAATTTTATCTATATCCATTAGTCCGTCCTCTCCATAAATAAGATGAGGTTGAACACCACTATTTGCAGAGATTCCTCCTGCCTCATAGTAGAATATATGGGATTCTGCTTCTAAAATTATCTCTTCTCCTGGTAAGGTCCAGGTGAGAAGGGCGGTTTGATTTCCCATAGTACCTGAAACCACAAAGAGTCCTGCCTCTTTTCCTAAAATTTCTGCGGATTTTTGTTCCAAAAGATTTATATTAGGATCCTCCCCATAACCATCATCTCCTACCTCTGCTTCATACATAGCCTTTCTCATTTCTTCGGTAGGTTTTGTAACTGTATCACTTCTTAAATCAATATATTTCATAAGATTTTCACCCTGTTTTTTTAAATAATTATAAATTAAAATCTTAACTATTGACATACTAAAAAAAATTTTGTTATAAGATTTAACATATGAAAACAAGAGTAGAGTGCTTTCCTTGTTTCTTAAATCAGGTAATATCAGCAACAAAGAGAGTGTGGGATAATGAAGAAAGAAAGATCTTTGTTATTAAGGAGTCTGCAAAAATCCTACCTGAATTGTCTTTTGAGGATAGTCCCGCATATAATACCTATCTTGTTTTGAAAAGAGCATACGAAATCCTTGGAAATTCTGATCCTTATTATCAAGAGAAAAGAAAATACAATAAAATTGCTTTAAGTCTTTATCCAATATTAAAGGAATTTGTAAAGAATTCTGAGGATCCTTTATACACTGCTACTAAAATTGCTATTTCAGGAAATATTATTGATCTTGGAATATTAGATATATCAAGTTTAAATTTAAAGGATTATATAAAAGAAGTTTTAAGGATTCCTTTAGCCTTAGATCATTTCGAATATTTTAAAGAGGAAATTAAAAAAGCAAAAAATATAGTATATCTTTTGGACAATGCGGGTGAAATTGTTTTTGACAAAGTATTTATTGAAGAATTAAAGGATAAGAATGTTTTTGGGGTTGTAAATACTTATCCCATAATTAATGATGCTTTAATGGAAGATGCCTTAGAGATTAATTTAAATGAAGTTTGTAAGCTGATAGAATCGGGAACTCAAATTGTCGGAAAGATTCCTGAATTAGGTTCAGAAGAGTTTAAAAAAATTTTTTATATGGCAGATTTAATAATTGCAAAAGGGCAGGGAAATTATGAAAATCTAAATGAAAGAAATTTGAATATATTCTTTCTTTTAAAAGCAAAATGTGAAATTATAGCTAAAAGTTTTGGTGTTAATTATGGAGATTTAATTTTAGCTTATGGACCCGTCTTAAACAAAAAATTGTAAATTTGCTCATAGAATTTTTCTGAATGTTCCTCGTCTTCAAATAATTCATGGTATCCTCCAGGAAATTCTATATAAAATTTATCTGATATTTTCATATTACTAAAAAAGATTTTAGCACCAATAGGTGGAACAATTTTATCTTCCGATGGAATGAGAAAAAGAGTAGGAACAGAAATTAATTCTGCTTTTTTATGAGCTATTTCAATATTTTTTAGCATACTATTTCCAAGTCTCAGAGATATTCGTCTATGTACTAAGGGATCCTTCATATATTTTTCTATAGCTTTTTTATTCCGAGAAAGGTAATTTAGGTTTAACCTATTATCTAAAGTTATAGAGGGAAAGATTTTTACAAAGATATTAGCAAAAATTTTTGTTATAAAATCTGTTTTTAGATACAAAACTGGTGCGGAGGCAATAAGAGCCTTAATTTTTTCAGGATATTCTTGTGCATATCTAATAGCCACAAGTCCTCCAAGACTGTGTCCAAAAATGAAAAATCTTTCTATTTCCTTTGTTAAATTATTTATTATAATAATTATTTCTTCTATAGATGTATCTCCTCTTTTTCCCTTACTCTTTCCATGACCGGGTAGATCAAAACCTATAACTCCGAAATGCTTTTTTAAAAGTTCCTCAATGAGCCCTTCATATCTTCCAATATGCTCTCCTAGTCCATGAACTAAAAGTATCCATCCCCTTTCAGGTTTTCCCTTTTTAAAATAATAAATCATGATCATCCTCCATTTTTTTATAATTATACTATTATTTATGCTAAAATTAATTTATAAGAGAGGAGGCTAAAATGAAGAATAAAAGAATTGTTGGATATTATCCTGAGTGGGCTTCAAAAAATAAACATCTAAACTATTCTATAGAGAATATTCCTTGGAGCTTAATAACCCATGTAAATTATGCTTTTGCAAAAATTGATAAGGGGGAAATTTCAATTGTAGATAAAGAGATCTTTTGGGAAAATATAAAAAGTATAAAAAATAATAAAGAAAAATACTCGGTAAAAGTATTAATATCAGTAGGAGGATGGACTTTATCGGGAGAATTTTCAGATGTTGCTTTTTCTGAGGAAAATAGAAGGATTTTTGCAAAGAGTTGTATAGATTTTATCCGAGAATATAATTTTGATGGTGTTGATATAGATTGGGAATTTCCAGTAGAAGGAGGTCTTCCTACAAATAAATATCGTCCAGAGGATAAAGAAAATTTTACTCTTCTTTTAAGGACTTTAAGAAAATATCTTGATGAGGCAGGAATAAAGGACGGTAAAAATTATATTTTAAGTATTGCTGCTCCAGCAGGTTATCGAGAGATTAATAATACTGAACCTGATAAGTATCATTTCTACTTGGATTATATAAACCTTATGACATATGATTTTCATGGTTCATGGGATAAGATTACAAATCATCTTGCTCCCCTTTATGGAAATCCTAAGGATCCTGATCCTATAAGTAGAGAAAAACTGAACTGTGATTATGCAGTGAATAAATATTTAGAGTTTGGAATTCCAAGAGAAAAAATAAATTTAGGTATACCCTTTTATGGAAGAGGATGGATTACAGAAAATGAAGGGATAAATGGATTGTTTGCTAAGGTTTCTAGTCTTCCTTGGGGGATTTTTGATGAAAAAGAAAATCCTTCTGGTGGGAATCCCTTTTTCTTTATAAAGGGAGTCTTGGAAAAGGATGAAGAATTTATAAAATTTAGAGATGAATATTCGAGAGTTTCTTGGATATGGAATCCTCAAAAGAAAATAATGTACAGTTATGATGATGAAGAGTCCATAAGAGAAAAATGTGATTATGTTTTGAAAAAGGGATTAGGGGGAATAATGTTCTGGGAATTTACAGGAGATTATCCTTTTAGGGGATATACATTAACCTCAATAATATTTGATAAGATTAGGGGGTAAATAATGGAAATTAGAAATCTAACCTTAGAAAATATAGATGAACTTGTTGAACTCTGGAGTCAGTCCTTTGTCTTTCCTTTAGATCAAGTGAGTTCTTGGATAAGTGAAAAAAGTATTAAAAACTGTATAGGAGTATTTGAGAGAAACAAATTAATTTCTGCATTGAATATTATTCCTTTTGAATTTTACATTAGAGGAAAGGTTCTTCCTCTTTCAGGTATTGGAGGGGTAGCTACATTTCCAGAATATAGAGGAAAAAGTTATATACATAATTTACTAACTGAAGCCTTAAGAATATCAAAGGAAAGAGGACTAATATTCTCAATGTTATATCCCTTCTCTTTTGATTTTTATAGAACCTTTGGTTGGGAATTAGGGGGATTTCAGAAAAAATATGTTAGAAAAACCTATACTTTACCTAAGTTTGAAGAGATAAAGAATGTAAGAAAAATACCTTTAGAAGATTGGAAGATAATAAAAGAAATTTATGAGAAACATGCTGTAAATTTTACAGGTCCTCTTAAAAGAACTGAGGAAAGATGGGAAAATCTAATCTTTAGATCGAGAAATCTTACTTATCTTTACCTCTGGGAAGATGGTGAACCTCAAGGATATCTTTTATATACTGTGGAATTAACTCCAATAAGAAGAATTATAGTAAGAGAGATGATATGCCTGAATATTTCTTCTTATAAGGGATTTTTGTCCCTTTTTTCTCGTCAATCTATGAGTATTGAAGAGGTACAATGGAATACTCCAGTAGAGGATCAAATTTCCTTTGTCTTAACAAATCCAAGGGGAGAATGTATCATAGAACCTACATTTATGATAAGAGTAATAGATTTAGAGAAAGTTTTTGAAAATCTTTCCTTTCCAGAATACTTAGAGGAAATCTTTAGAATAGAAGTTAAGGATTCCTATGGAACATGGAATGAAGGAGTATGGGAGATAGAAATAAAAAATGGTAAAGGGAAAATAGAGAAAGGAGTAGAATGGGATATATCATTAAGTATTAATACTCTATCTCAGATCATCTCAGGTACCCTATCTCCTAAAACTGCTTTTCAATTAGGTCTTTTAGAGGTAAAAAACTCAAAAGTTATAGAAAAATTTGATGAAATTTTTCCTCCTTTTAAAACCTTCTCCTGGGATTATTTTTAGTTTTTTACAAAATATGATATTAAAAATCAGGGAATTTAATTTAAAAGATTTAGATGGGGTATTAGAGATAGAAAAACTTTCCTTTCCCAAAGATGCATACTCTAAATCCCTTTTTAAGGGATTTTATAAGATTTTTCCTGAGGGTTTTTTTGTTGCTGAGATAGATAATAAAATTGTAGGTTATATTTTTGGATATATTCATAATGACAGAGGGGAGATTGTTTCTATCTCTGTTCATCCTAGTTATAGGAGATTAGGCATTGGAAGAAAACTAATGAAAACTCTTCTTTCTATCTTTATAAAAAAAGGAGTAAAAAAGTGTTTCTTACAAGTAAGAGTATCTAATATTTCTGCCATTGAATTTTATAAAAAATTAGAGTTTAAAATTTTGAATCGAGTAATAAAATATTATATAGATGAGGATGCATATTTGATGGAAAAGGATTTGTAATTAATAATAAAATATCTTCTTGCATTTATTTTTAGATTCTGTTAATTTATAGATTGAGAATCTTCAAAGATGAAGAAAACACTTTATTTTAAAATTTCCAATGGGAGGTCTATAGTATGATGCTTTCAATTGAAAAATTTATTATTGATGAAGAAATTAAAGAGGTTATTTTAAATTGTAAAGGAATAATTATACCAGAGAAAAGGGAAGAATTCTTAGAGATGGCTTTGGGAGGTAAGGATAATTTCTTATTTGAAGTAAAATTTCAGATTGGAGAGGGGAAAGAAATTACAGAAGCTATAATAACCAAATGTAAAAATGGGATTGTTGTTAACTATCCTGATGTTTATATGAGAAGAAGAGATCCTGATAGTATGGTTATTGGAGATGAAGAGGCTACAGATAAGCCCCGTTTTAAAGACTTGTATGGGGAAGATTTTGAAAATTTAAGGAAAAGAACCTTTGATTGGCTAAAAACTCAAGAACTTATTTTAATGCCCTTTATGGCGGGAGGAGAAGAATTAGGTTATCCTGCTTTACTTATAGCACCTAAGAACACTGCCTTTTTTGCTTTAGCTTTAGCAGACATTCAAGGTTTTATTCCTTCA
>JAOADF010000015.1 GCA_026417425.1 Dictyoglomaceae bacterium | reverse complement strand
ATAGATAATGTCATCTAACCTTGCTTGAGCTCCTGTTTCATCCCTTACAGTTTTAAGAAATAAAAGGGGATCTGAAATTCTAAAAAGGGCAAAAGAATCCAAAATCATAGATTTTTTATCCTTAGTAACCACAAAGGTAGGCTCTGAATCATATTCTAATATTCTTTTCTCAAAATATACTACTTCCTGAATAAAGGGCTTTTTAAAATACAATCCTGGTTCCTTTATAACTCTTATAGGCTTCCCAAATTCCATTACTATGGCTTGTTTTGTTACATCTACAACAATAGTAGATGTAACAATAATAAAAATAAGAATTAGTAATATTACTACAGGAATTATATATTTCATTTCTACTTTCCTCCTTCCTGAAGGGTCATGGTTTTCGTAAAAATATCTGCAGGAAGATTAAATATCTTTATACTTCCCTTTGGATCATCAATAACTATTATTTTGGTTTGAGGTAAAATCATATCTAAAGCTTCCATGTATAATTTAGTCTTTATAAGAGAGGGAGTTTTGTTGTATCTCTCCAAAAGAGCTTTAAATCTTTGAGCATCTCCCTTTGCTTTTTCAATTTGTTCATTTTTATAAGCCTCCGCTTCTGCAATAATCTTTGCAGCCTGTCCTTCTGCTTCAGGAACAATTTGATTGTAATAGGCTTGAGCTTCTAGAATTAACTTGTCCTTTTCAGATTTTGCATTAATAACTTCTTGAAATGCGGCTTGAACAGGCTCTGGAGGAATAACATCTTGAAGCTGTACATTTATAATCTTAATCCCAAAATTATTTTTACTTAAAACGTCCTGAAGAACATTCTTTACACTATTTTGAACCTCATCTTTTGATATTGTAAGAATTTCATCAAATAGAAAGTTTCCAACCACCTGCCTCATAGATGCTTGAGAAAGATCCCTTAAAAGTTTCTCTGATCCCCTTATATACATAAGATACTTTACAGGATCTGAAATTTGATATTGGACAACAAAATCTAAATCTACAATTTTTCCATCCTTTGTAAGAAGAAGAGATTCCTCATTAATATCTTGATATTTTGAAGGAGGTCCTACATCTATAGTTCTAAATCCTATTTCGAGCCTCCTTATTGCTGCAATATCAATCTTATGAACAGAATCAATAATGGGGATTTTCCAATGAAGTCCCGGTCCAAAGACTCCTACAATTTTTCCAAATCTCTTTAATATTCCTGCCTCAGCAGGACCAACAAAATAAAAACTTCCTATAACGATTAATATTATAAAGATTATTATTATAAGAGATAATATATTTTGGAAAGAAAATTGATGTTTAGGAAAAGTTGGAAAATTAGGCCATTCTCTCATAAAATGCCTCCTCATTTTATTTTAAAAAGTAGGAAAGAATTCTTAAGATTATAAAGATTACAGAAACTATTCCAGCAACTTTATCTTCTAACTCTTCCACCTCCCCTTTTACTCCTTTCTCCTGATAAGATAGTAATTTTTCAATTTTCTCTTCTAATTCCTTTGAAGTTTCTCTATTTTTTTCCTTTGTTTTTATTTTTTCCTTCTGAAATTCTTTATACTTTAATAAATCTTCAAGGGATACCCAAGTCCCAAGACAATTGGGACAAAAATATATATTAATATCCTTTGGAATCACTGGATCTTTTAAAATTCTTAAAGAACTTTGATCCTTGGGGCAAATTGTTGGAACACAAGAAGAAGGCAGAATATTTTCATATTCCAAATCCTTAACTTTATCAGGATTAAGGGCAACTAATTCCCATTTATCAAACCAAATACCATAACAATTTGGGCATTGTTCAA
>JAOADF010000153.1 GCA_026417425.1 Dictyoglomaceae bacterium | reverse complement strand
TTTAAGCTTAAGTTTTAGTTATTGTTCCATATCTTGTACTCCTCCCTTACTTTTTTATATAGCAGGTAATGTTAAGGGATTAAAGAAAGGGCTAAGAATTATCCTAATATTTTCCCTTTTTCGATTGTTAAGCTATATTTTGTTAGGATTTTTGTCAGGCTTGATGGGAGTTTTTATCCTCAATATCCTTCAAAGGGAAATATTTCATAGTTTACTTATATTGGGAATGGGTATTTTTATTGTTATCACAGGAATTTTTATGATTTGGAGAAAGGAGCCTTCCCTTCACCTTTGTAAAATACTTTTTAATCATACTATTAAAAGAAATATTCTTCCCCCTGCTTTATTAGGTCTTTTCCTTAGTATTGCCTTTCCCTGTGCCCCTTTATTGAGTATTCTAACCTATATAGCCTTTAATGTAGAAAATCCCTGGGAAGGTGCTTTCTATGGTTTCTTTTTTGGATTGGGATCCTCTTTTATGGTACCATTATTTCTCTTGGGGACAGCATTAAGTGTTCTTCCTCCTTTTATTTTTAAAAATCCAAAAATCTTTGAATTGTTTAGAAAAGCATGTGGATTCCTGATTGTTCTTTTGGGCTTACGTTTTGTTTTTTCTGTTCTTTAGGAATATCTCTTCTTTAGATAATTTTAAAAGAAGCCACGATAATTAAATAAATTTATATAAATCTCTTCTTTTAATGAAATAGAAAATAGTATAAAATTATATACAAGATGTTAAAGACTTTAGAAATGATTAAAAATAATATTAGATTTATTATTTTTATTTTGATATTAATTTTTGCATTTATCATCTCAAGAATAAATTTCTTATTATTTCATATTTTTATTGAGCTTTATTCCATTTTTATAGGGGCAATGATCTATCTCTTATCCACCTTCACCTATAGATTATTAGAGAATAAGTACTTTACCTTCTTAGGAATATCTTATCTTTTTGTAAGTTTAATTGATTTTGTACATACTTTAGTTTATAAAGGTATGAATGTTTTTCCTATAACATCTGCTAACTATCCTACTCAACTTTGGATAATTGCAAGATATACTGAGTCTTTATCTCTTCTTTTGGCTCCTCTTTTCATAAATAAAAAATTTAAAGTTTATAAAATCTATTTAGTATATATGTTTATTTTTCTCTCCTCTCTCCTTTTTGTATTTTACTTTAAAAATTTCCCCGCATGTTATATAGAAGGAAAAGGACTTACTCAATTCAAAATTATCAGCGAGTATATAATTTCCATTATTCTTCTTTTAGCTATTTATACCCATTGGAAATGTAGAGAGCACTTTGATCATTATGTTCTGAATCTTTTGTTCTTTAGTATATTGGCTACCATTGTCAGTGAATTATTTTTTACTCTATATGTAGGTGTATTTGATTTCATGAATGCCATGGGGCACATTTTTAAATTAGTCTCCTTCTATTTTATCTATTTAGCTTTTATTAATACTTCTCTAAGAAGTCCCTATATAACCCTTTTCTATGAATTTTTAAAGGAATCAGAAAAATTTAAAGATTATATCGAGTATGTAGGAGTAATTATTCTAATATTAGATAAGAAAGGAAATGTTTTATTAATAAACAAAAAGGGAGAAGAAGTCTTAGGATATACAAAGGAGAAGATCCAAGGAAAGAATTGGTTTGACAATTTCATGCCTGAGGATAAAGGGGAGGAGTTAAAAAAAGCTTATGATGATCTTGTAAAAGGAAAGACAAAATTAAAGGAAAGAGAATATAAATTTCCATTGAAAACAAGGGATGACTTAAAAATTATTAAATGGAATATTTCCCCATTATTTGATGAGAGAGGTAAAATAATTGGATTTATTGTATCAGGAGAAGATATAACAGAAAGTAAAAAAGAAGAAGAATTGCTTAAATTTTATGCTACTACAGATACTCTAACAGGAGTTGTAAATAAAAGGATAGGTTTTGAAATCTTAGAAAAAGAATTTCAAATTTCTCTATTAAGAAAAAATCCTATCTCTTTAGTTTTTATAGATGTAGATGATTTAAAATTTGTAAATGATACTTATGGACATGAGGAAGGTGATAATAATTTAAAGATAATTACAAATACGATAAAAGAAAATATAAGGGAAGATGATACTTTATTTAGATTTGGAGGTGATGAATTTATCATCATTCTTCCAAACTGTAATAAAGATAGGGCAAAAAACATTATAGAAAAGATCCTTAGAAATCTAAAAAGTAGAGAACAGGAATTAAATAAAGATTATAATTTATCCTTTAGTTATGGTATCTCAGTTTTTGATCCAGAAAATTCCTTGGATATGAATACACTAATAAAAGAAGCTGATTATGAAATGTATAAAATGAAACAGAAAAAAAAGGGGAGTAATTTTACTCCCCCAAATACTCTCTAACAAGCCTTACATTTTCCTCTATAAGATCGGGAATAGGAAGTTTATATGGGCATCGGGGAAGACAATTTTCACATCTTGTACAATTCTGGGCTTTCAGATAAGCATCATAAAACCATCCACTACTTATATTATCCTTTGCCAATCTTTTTATAAAGGAATCCGCCCTTATTATTATCGAAATAGGTATTCCCTGGGGGCATGGTTGACAGTAGTCACATCTTCTACAGAAGGTTGCTCCAAGTTCTTCTTTTGTTTTTTCAATCTCCTTCCATTCTTCATCAGTTAATGAAGAAAGTTCTAAAGCAACTTTTACATTTTCTTCTACTTCTTCTAAAGTTTCCATTCCGGGATCAGGTATTACAAAATCCTTTTGTAAGGCAAATTTTAGAGCAAGTTTGGGGTTGGGAAGAACTCCTCCTCCCATGGGTTTCATAGCAATTATTCCTATATCCTTTTCAAGAGCCATGGGGAAAATTTTTTCTTCCACTTTTGTTTCTATAAAGTTATAGCATAATTGAATTACATCAAATTTATCTGTCGCAATTAATTCTTCCAAAAGATCGGTACTATGACTTGATACTGCAATAAAATCTATAAGTCCCTCCTCCTTTGCCTTTAAAAGTCCATAATAGGCACCATCAGAAGAGAAAACTTTATTAAAGCTTTCTTTATCACTTATTCCATGAAGATGATAAATATCAATCTTTTCTACCCCTAAATTTTTTAAACTTATTTTTACATCTTCGTATATTCCATCCTTTGTTCTATTGGGTGATTTGGTAGAAATATATACTTTTTTATCAATCCCTTTTAATGCCTTTCCAATTTTAATTTCACTATCTCTATAGCCCCTTGCTGTGTCAATTAAATTAATTCCAAGTTCTATTGCTCTTCTTATTACTCTAACTGCAGTCTCCTCTTCTACCCTTTGAATTGGTATTCCGCCAAAGGCAATGGGAAAAACTTTAATATTTGTTCTTCCGAGTCTTCTGTATTTCATTCTATACCTCCTAATATAAATTTTTGATTTTTAGTTAAAGCATATCTATAAATAATAATGAAATTTTGAGAATGGAACAAGTATTTTAAATCCAGCTTAATAAGCCAAATTCTTTCTAAAAGAAACCCACAATAGGATGAGGGACATAAGGCTCTTCTAAGTAATAGATCTCCTCTGAAGTAAGTTTAACAGATAAAGCCTTTACAGAATCCTCAAGTTGATTTAAGTTAGTAACTCCAACAATAGGAGCAGTTACTACATCTTTATGAAAGAGCCATGCCAAGGAAATTTGAGCCATAGATACTCCATGATTTTTTGCGAGTTCCTCTACTCTTTTGATTATCTCTTTATCTGCATCTTCTACTAAAGGAAAGATTCTTTTTCCAATCTCATCAGTCTCAAAACGTTTTGTATATAAATTAGAAGCTAAGGAACGAGCAAGCCTTCCCTTTGCGAGAGGGCTCCAAGGAGTTACAGCAATTTTTTCCTCTCTACATAAGGGAAGCATTTCTTTTTCTTCTTCTCTGTATATAAGGTTATATAAATTTTGCATAGATACAAATCTTGTCCAGCCATGTTTTTCAGCAGTATATAAAGCTTTCTGAAATTGCCATGCATACATGGAGGATGCACCTATGTATCTTACTTTTCCCAATTTTACTAAATCATGAAGGGTTTCCATGGTTTCTTCAATGGGAGTGTTATAATCCCAACGATGAATAATATAAAGATCTATGTAATCTGTGCCAAGACGTTTTAAGCTATGATCTATTTGACTCATAATATGTTTTCTTGAAAGTCCTTCCCCATTTGGTCCTTCATGCATTCGGAAATATACTTTTGTTGCAATAACAATTTCCTCTCTATTTGCAAAATCTTTCAATGCTTTACCTAATATCTCCTCACTTCTTCCCAAGGAATAAACATTTGCAGTATCAAAAAAATTTATCCCAAGTTCAAGGGCTCTTTTAATTATGGGGCGACTATTTTCTTCATCTAATACCCACTTGTGGATCCATTTTTCACTATCCCCAAAACTCATACAACCAAGACATATTCTTGATACTTTCAAACCTGTATTTCCTAATCTTACATATTCCATGTTTTAAGCCTCCTTTTTAGAATCTAGAGAAAATTATAATTATTAGAGTCAACTCCAAGTCAATGGAACTATTAAATGTTTATATTAATCTTAGATTTTTATAGATCTTCTCTCTTTCCAATAGCTACCATAAATTTGATAATATTCTGAAAGAGCTTTTAAATATTTTCTCTGAAAGAACAGGATAAGAGAATCCTAATAAAAAAGTTATTTATTACAAATTCGGGAAAGAAATCTTTAAAGAAGATATTAAAAGAGATTATGATTTATTTCTATTCTTAAAAATCTCAATTTGCCTTTTAAAAATTGAAGTATCTATCCAAACACAAAATTCTTAACAAGTCTTTCAAACTTTTCCGAACTTTAGAATTCTATGTTATAATTAATTAAGGAGAAGAAATGAAAAAAAATGCTTTTACATTTCTAGAGATCCTGCTTGTAGTTGCTCTCATAGGACTTATTGCTCTGTTATTAGCAAATATTATTCCTTCATCTTTTAATATTTATGATACTTCTTTGAGAGAAAACGAGTCTTTTGCCAATTTAAATATTATGATGGATAAATTGGCAAGGGATATTAGACAGGGTAAAGAAGTAGTTTATATAACCACGAACACTCTAACTGTCAGGTTGAGTTCCAATGAAACTCATACCTATTCCTTAATTTTAGGATCAGATGGAAAGAGATATTTTGCTGTTGATGGAACCATATTAGCTGGTCCTATTCAGACGATAGCCTTTGCAGGTTTAGATGCAAGCATGATTTACACAACATCCACTTCTCAAATTAAGATGATAGTATATACTATAACCTTTCTAGATGGTAAGAAGATGAGTAGTTCCATTGGTCTCAGAGCAGAAATTATAACTCCTATGGTATCAGGGATAATTATTACAGAGATTTTGAATCGTTCTACAAGTATGCCACCTGGTCAAGAAAAAAGATATTATTTTATCGAGATATATAATTTATCTACTCAAACAGTAAACCTACAGAATTGGAGAGTCAGTATTAATGGGAATAATTATCAAATCTATTCTCCTTATTCTCTTGCCCCTAATCAACATGTTGTAATAGGAGGAAGCAATTTTGAAGCAAGTAATTTTGGATCTCCTTCCTTCAGTTCTTTAAATCTATCCTCTGATATTTCATTTAATACTTCTACGAATAGCATAAGAATACTTGATAATTATAACAATATTTTGGATTCTATAACTTACACTTCGGGCTGGGGTGGGAGATTTATTCCAAGCACCTATTCTTGGTACTCTATGGAAAGAATATACTATACTGCTCCAACACAAAATCAATCTAATTGGACAGATTCAATAAGATATCGTATAAGAGTTAAAGAAGGTTCCAATAATTATGATATTTACTGTACACCAGGTTTAAAAAACTCAGTTTCCCCTTAATAAATATTAAAATTTTAGGTCCTATTATCCAAACAATTTCTTATGTTCTTTCTAAATACTTCTATAACATTAGATATTAAGATAATTAATTTCTAATTACTAATATGCTTTTTCTTTTGCTCTTTCTAAAGCAAAATAATATTTTTTAACTGTCTCTGGATTCACTGAAGATTCAATTTCTTCAATATCTCTCTTAAACCAAATTAGCCTTGGTAGTTTAATAAAAATAGAAGGAGAACTACTCCATCTAAAAATAACTTTTGTTTCTTTTGGCAATTCAAGTTCTCCACTTTCTATTAATAATTTTACGACTGCAGAGTAGATTGCTAAACGTGAAAGTTTAATATGATATACTACTTGGTAAAGAGATTATCTCATATTTTAATATAGTGTCAAGAGTATATGGAGGCTGTTTGAAAATTTACAAAATAAGGATTTGTAAATAAAACTTCTCTTTTATACTTTAATAATATTAATTAAAGGGAAATACTTTGTTTATATTGGAGATGAGTTCTAAACAAGATTTTTTAAAGACAATCATACTCGATGGAGTTCAAGGGATTTTCAAATTTAAATCCCAAAGTCAACAAACTTTTTGGCAGAAAACCTATGGTAGAAGTAAAATAGATTATGAATATTCCATATAGCAGAAACAAAACGGAGGAAAAGGTAATTTTATCCTTCTTTCTTTTTAATTCTTTAAGATTTTACAATAGGAATTTCAATCCAAGAGGTAGTATATCTTTTTGATCTTTTTTTCTGTCTCATTCTCCACTTCTGATTTTCTGAATAAATCCCATTACTTGCAGGGATTATAGTATTTCTCCCATATTTTTTATTTATTTCATCCAAAGCCTTCATTAAGTTTTCATCTTTACTTTTAGGATAGGGATTGATGAAGAAATTTAGCTGTATTTCTTTTTCAGATGTAAATCCTGAAAGGATTACTCCTGCCTTTTTATATTTAATCCCCTCTTTATAAATCTTTCTTAAGCCCATTTTGGCATACTGAATAAGTTCAAGAGTATTTGCAGTAGGTCTTTCAAGTGGAACAGAAATTTCATTAAAATATTGGGGAGTATTTTTAAAAGGATTGGACATAAGAAAAACTTGTACACATGAGGTAAGAGTTTTTTGTCTTCTTAATTTCTCTGTACTTATGGTTATAAAATTTGAAATTGCTTCTTCTAAATCTTCAAGATTTTCAATGTCTAATCCAAAGGAGCGGGATGTGGTTATTGATTTTTTTGGAGCAGGCATCTCTTCAAATTCTATGCAAGAAATTCCTCTAAGTTCCCATACCAATTTTAATCCTACTATAGTCATATATTTTTTAATAAACTTATCAGGAAGATTTTTTAACTTATATGCGGTGTCAATTCCTTTACTTTTTAGAAAATTTTCATATCTTTTTCCAATCCCCCATATATCCTCTACAGGAAAATCCTTGAGAATTTCATCCACATCCTTATCTAAAAGACTAAATATCTTTCTTTTCTTGTCCTTCTTAGCTATTTTCAAGGCAATTTTAGATAAAACCTTTGTATTTCCTATCCCTATGCTTACTGGTATTCCTACCCATTTAAATACTGTCTTTTTTATATCCTCTGCAATTTTTGTATAATCTTTATTTCTCTCATAAGGAAAAAGCAAAAAAGCTTCATCAATAGAATAGATCTCAATCTCTGGAGAAAATAAGGATAAAGTATTCATCACCCTTCTTGATATATCTCCATATAAAGTGAAATTGGCAGATAAAATTTGAACATCATATTTTTTTACTAACTCATTACATTTAAATATAGGGATTCCCATTTCTATTCCAATCTCTTTAGCCTCTTCGGACCTTGATATGACACATCCATCATTATTGGATAAAACCACAACGGGTTTTTTCCAGAGTTTTGGATTGAATATCTTTTCACAAGATACATAAAAGGAATCACAGTCAATGATAAAAAATACTTTATCCTTCATAACTTATGAATTACATAAGTAGCAATTCCCCAGATTAATAGTTCTCTTTCTTGGCTCTGTATTTCTATGGGCTTGTAATTTGAATTTTCTGGATAAAGATAGATTTTATTGTTTTTAAATACTAGTCTTTTCACTGTAAGCTCTCCATCTATAACTGCAATAACTATATCATTATTCTTAGGTTCTAAAGCTCTATCTACAATAAGAATGTCCCCATCGTGAATTCCCACATCAATCATAGAATTTCCTGATACTTTTACAAAGTATGTTGCGGAGGGATGTCTTATCAAAAGTTCATTAAGATCTAAATATTTCTCTATATAATCTTCTGCAGGAGAAGGAAAACCTGCAGGAACTCTTGAAATAAAAAAGGGAAGCTTTATTTCCTTTCCTTTTTCAAACTTATAAATCTCTTCTATATTTTTCCCCTTTTTTATCTCCATAAGTATTCCCCATAATAATTATATATTAATTTCATGTAATATGGAATATTAATTCTATAAATACAATTTTTATAAGCCTTTTCCTTTACTGTTATAAAAATTCTATATTATAATGTTTTAAGGATAGGACGGCACTTGGTATGGACATAGGTACCACTCTTAATAAATATAGATAAATTCTTAATAAATAAGTAGATACTCCTAAGTATCATAGGAAATTCGAAGATATGATGATGAGCTAAGAAAATTGTTGAGATTAATTTTTCATATGGAGTTTTACTATCCATTATTATCCCAAAACTTGATATTGCTACATTCCATGTATCTTGGCATTTTTGAGCTTTCTCTAAAAATTCTTCTTTACTTCCACATCTTTCTGCATGTATTCCTAAGAAATATTCGTCATCCTGCTTGTG
>JAOADF010000130.1 GCA_026417425.1 Dictyoglomaceae bacterium | reverse complement strand
TACAAAATTCCAGAGGATTTTTATGTTTACATAGTTGACGCACCAGGAAGAAATAGTTATCCTATAGCAGGATATACTTTCTTACTTATAAGAAAGGAGCAAAAGGATCTAGAAAAAGCAAAAGCTTTAATAAAGTTTATAAAATGGGCCTATGAAAAAGGAGATAAATCTGCAGAAGAATTATTATATGTACCATTACCAGAGAAAGTGAAAAAAGAAGCCTTAAAGAGGCTCAAATATTTAACATATATGGGGAAACCTATTGAATGAGGAGAAAAAATATAGGAGAAATTATATTTAAAAATTTAAGCCTTATTTGCAGTTTACTGATAATTATAGTAGTAGGAGCAATATTCTATGAACTAATAATAGCAAGTATTCCCAGCATTAATAAGTTTGGATGGAAATTTTTGATAGAGACCATATGGGATCCTGTGGCAGAGCACTTTGGTGCTCTGCCATCTATTTATGGAACTTTAATTACATCTCTTATCGCCCTTATCTTAGGTTTTCCTATAAGTATTGGTATTGCAATATTTCTTGCGGAAATTTGTCCCTATTATTTAAAACGACCTTTATCTTTTATAATTGAACTTTTAGGAGCAGTACCGAGTATTATATATGGCATGTGGGGACTTTTTACTTTAGCTCCTATATTGCAATTAAAGATAGGACCTTTTTTAAATAAATATTTGGGCTTTACTCCTCTCTTTCAAGGTTATCCTATGGGAGTAGGCTTTTTAACAGCTGGAATAGTTCTCGCTATTATGATAATTCCCACTATATCTTCCATATCAAGAGAAATTCTTCTTGCAGTCCCAAGAGAACAAAGGGAGGGAGCATTAGCCCTTGGAATGACTCAATGGGAGATGATATGGAAAATAGTATTGGGAAATGCAAAGTCGGGAGTTTTTGCAGCAGGAATTTTAGGATTAGGAAGAGCTTTAGGTGAGACCATGGCGGTAACAATGGTTATTGGAAATTCTCCTCAAATTTCTTTATCTCTTTTTAGTCCAGGATATACTATTTCAAGTACCATTGCCAATGAATTTACAGAAGCTGTGGGAAAACTTCATTTATCTACTCTAATAGAATTAGCCTTAATCCTTTTCTTTATAACTTTTTTTACCATTGCCTTTACCCGATATTTTATAATTAAAAGGTTAGAGAGAAGATGAATTATAAAATAAGAAAGATTATAAATAAAATAATGCTTAGTTTGTGTTTTCTCTCCTTTCTCTTAGGAGCTTTCTTTCTTTTTTGGATTTTAGGAGATTTATTTATTAAAGGATTTTCCTCTATAAATTTAAGTTTATTTATAGAATTACCAAAACCTCCTGGTATTCCTGGAGGTGGAATTGCCAATGCTATAGTTGGCTCTTTAATTTTAGCAATGATAGCAGGAATAATTGGAATTCCCATTGGAATTTTGGCAGGAGTATATATAGTGGAATATGGAAATAATAAGTTAGCATGGTGGACAAGATTTATATCCGAAGTATTAAGTGGAATTCCCACTATAATAATTGGGGTTTTTATATATGTCTTAATAGTAGTTCCCATGAAAAGATTTTCTGCATTAGCAGGAGGAGTAGCTTTAAGTATTATTATGATACCAATTATTACAAAAGCCACAGAAGAATCCCTCAAAATGGTCCCAAATTCGGTAAGAGAAGCAGCTTATGCTTTAGGAGCTCCAAAATGGAGAACAATAATAAAGGTAGTTATACCTTCAGGAAGTAGTGGCATAATAACAGGAATCATGTCCGCGTTAGCAAGAGCTATGGGAGAAACTGCCCCTCTCTTGTTTACTTCTCTTAATAATTCCTTTTGGAGTTTAAGGTTAGATCAGCCTATTGCCAGTTTGACAGTAACCATATACAATTATGCTACATCTCCTTATAAAGAATGGAAAAATATAGCTTGGGCATCTTCCTTTATATTAGCTATGATGGTATTAATTTTAAATATTTTTGCTAAATACTATGCGAGAAGGAAAACTTATTCTTAAAGAAGAGGAGAAAACATTGGAAAAAATCAGAACAGAAGA
>JAOADF010000124.1 GCA_026417425.1 Dictyoglomaceae bacterium | reverse complement strand
AAATTATATGAGGGACCCTTCGGAGCAATTGTAGAAAAGTTAGATATCCAATGGAAAGAGTATACTGGATCTTTTAAAGATTTTTATATTTTTTAAGGTGAGGTTTATGCATTATCAGTGGTATATTGATCAGATATCAGAAGATCAATTTCATTGTTATGCAGTCTCAGAAGTTTTAGTAGATATTAAAACTCCATGGCAAAAGGTTCAAATCATAAAAAATAATACCCTGGGAAAATGTCTAATAATTGATGGAAAAATTCAATCATCAGAGGCGGATGAATATATTTATCATGAATCTTTAATCCATCCACCATTAATACTTCATTCTGATCCACGAGATATTCTTGTTATAGGTGTTGGGGAGGGAGCAACTTTAAGAGAACTTCTAAAATATCCAGAAATTAATATTACCGCTGTTGAAATTGATCCTGAGATTATCAATTTTGCAGAACAATATTTAGAAGAATGGCATCAAGGTGCTTTTAGAAGCCCAAGAGTAAAAATAATCTATAAAGATGGATGGGAGTATTTAAAAGAAACAAATAATTCTTTTGATGTAATTGTATTGGATCTTCCAGAGCCATACCCCAATACTCCTGCCTATAGACTTTATACTTCTGAATTTTATAAAATGGTCTGGGAAAAATTGAATCCTTCTGGAGTTATGGTAACTCAGGGAGAAACTACTCAATGGGGACAACAAAAAAAACATTTTTGGATTAAAAATAATTTAAGAGAGGTATTTGGAAATAATGTTTTTTCATATCAAGTTTATATTCCATCTTTTGATAGTAGCTGGGGATTCTTGCTTGCAGGCAAAGATAAAATTAATCCTTTTAAAAGTGAAAGAGAGATTGATGAGTTAATAAAAAAGAGAGTAAAAGATCCTTTAAGGTTTTATGATGGAGTAACCCATTTATCTTTATTTTATCTTCCCAAATATCTTAGGGATTAATTTGGAAAAGGAACTTTTTGATACCTGGGAACATAAGAAAAAAAGACAGGAATTAATAAATCATTTAAAAGAAGAAGGGATAACTTCAGAATCTGTCCTTAGGACCTTAGGTAAAATTTCAAGGCATTTATTTATCCCTAAGGAATTAGAAGAAATTGCTTACGAAAATCAGGCTTTACCTATAGGAGAATTTCAGACAATATCACAGCCTTTTATTGTTGCATTAATGACTCAAGCATTGGAACTTACAGGTGAAGAAAGGGTATTGGAGATTGGAACAGGCTCTGGATATCAAACTGCAATATTAGCAGAATTATCAAAGGAAGTATTTACTGTTGAAAGAATAGAATCTCTTTTGGAAAAGGCTAAAAAGCTTTTAGAGTTTTTGGGATATGAAAATATTTATTTTAAACTTGGTGATGGAACTGAAGGATGGGAGGAGTTTGCTCCCTATGATAGGATTATTGTTACTGCCTCTGCTCCTGATATTCCTTTTCCCTTATGGGAACAGTTAAAGGAAAATGGTATAATAGTAATTCCTATAGGAAGTAGAGAATATCAAAATCTTTATAAAATAACAAAAAAGGCAGATAAAAAAAAGATAGAAAATTTAGGAGGAGTAGTTTTTGTACCTTTAATAGGGAAGTTTGGATGGAAGGAATGATGGATCTTAAAACTTTAGAGGAAGAAGTTAGAAAATGTAAAAAATGTAATTTGTGGGATAAAAGAACAAATGTTGTTTTTGGAGAAGGAAATTCCTTATCCAAAATTATGTTTATTGGTGAAGCTCCTGGATATCATGAAGATCAGCAGGGAAGACCTTTCGTTGGTGCTGCTGGGAGACTTCTTACAGAATTAATTGAATCCCTCGAGTTGAAAAGAGAGGATGTTTATATTGCCAATGTCTTAAAATGTAGACCACCAAATAATAGAGATCCAAACTCTGAAGAGATACAGGCATGTCATCCATGGTTAGAAGAACAGATTAGAATAATAAATCCTAAAATCATTTGTACCCTTGGAAGATATTCCGCATATGTTTTATTAAAATTTCCCGTGAATATATCTTCTTATCATGGTAAATTTTACGAAATTGAGGGAAGAATTGTCTTTTTAACATATCATCCTGCAGCAGCCCTCTATCATAATAGGATTTTAGAAGAGATAAAAAGGGATTTCTTAGAATTAAAAAAGATTATTTTAAATTTAAAGGAGAAAGAGGAAAGAAAGGAACAATTATCTTTTTGGTGAATTTATGAAAGGAGAAGAACGATGGAGAAAGAGCAGATTTTAAAAGGTTTAGATAGCTTTGCAAAGTTAGCAAAGCAAGATATTTTAGCGAGTAGTACTTTACCTGAGAAGGAGTTTTGGGAAAAGAATGCTCAAGCAAGATATGAAAAGTATAAGGAATTGTACAAATTAATCCAAGAAACTAGCTTAGATGAAACTTTAAAGATTGCATTAGAGGAATATAAGAATTTGAAAGATAGCGATGATGCTATCTCTCGAGGTAAAAAAAGAGCATTGGAAAGCTTTTTCATCCTTATTGGTATTGATTTTACTCAAATTTAGAATATGAAATTTGTCCATCTACATGTTCATACAGAATATAGCCTCCTTGATGGTGCATGTAGAATCCCAGATTTAATTCAAAAGGTCAAAGATCTGGGAATGCCTGCTGTTGCTATTACAGATCATGGAGTGATGTATGGAGCTATTGATTTTTATAAATTTGCAAAGGAAAATGGTATAAAACCTATTATTGGATGTGAGGTTTATCTAACTCCAAATTCTCGTTTTGAAAGGAAAGGACAAAAGGAACCATTATTTCATTTAATTCTTTTAGTAAAAGATCAAAAAGGATATAAGAATTTAATAAAGCTAATAACTTTATCTTATTTGGAAGGTTTTTATTACAAACCAAGAATTGATAAGGAGCTTCTTAAGAATTATTGTAAAGGATTAATAGGTCTTACAAGTTGTCTTGCAGGAGAAATTCCTACATATATTCTTCAAGGGGATATTAATAAAGCAAGAAATACTATACTGGAATATTTAAATATATTTGAGCCTAATAGCTTTTATTTAGAACTACAAGATAATAAACTTCCGGAACAAAAAACTGTTAATAATATACTAATTTCTTTAGCTAAAGAATTAGAAGTACCTCTTGTTGCAAGCAATGATGTTCATTATCTAAATAGAGAAGATGCAGAACTTCATGATATTCTTATTTGTATTCAAACAGGCTCAAAATTAAAGGATAAAAATCGTTTAAGGTTTGAAACTGACGAGTTTTACTTAAAATCGCAGGAGGAGATGGAAAAAATCTTTGGTAATATTCCAACTGCATTAGAGAATACATATAAGATTGCAGAAAAATGTAATTTAGAAATAAATCTTAATAATATTCTTCTTCCAACTTTTGAAGTGCCAGAAGGAGAAACTTTAGAGTCCTATTTTGAAAGGCTATGTTGGGAAAATGCAGAAAAGAAGTTTAAAAACATTACATCAGAAATAAGAGAAAGATTAAATTATGAGATATCTGTTATTAAACAAATGGGATTTTCTGGATATTTTCTAATTGTTTCAGATTTTGTCAACTATGCTAAGAATAAAGGAATACCTGTAGGTCCTGGGAGAGGATCATCCGCAGGATCTCTTGTTGCCTATGTTTTAGGAATTACAAATTTAGAACCCACAAGATGGGGACTAATATTTGAAAGATTCTTAAATCCAGAAAGAATTACCATGCCTGATATTGATATAGATTTCTGTTTTGAAAGAAGAGAGGAAGTAATAAATTATGTTAGAGAAAAATATGGAAAGGATCATGTAGCACAAATTATTACCTTTGGAACCATGGCGGCAAGAGCAGCGATAAGAGATGTAGGAAGAGTTTTAGATATACCTTATGGAGAAGTGGATAGATTGGCAAAAATGGTACCACCAAATACTTCTATAGAGTCTGCTATTTCCTCATCTTTAGAACTCCAAAATCTTATTAAAAATAATTCTACCTATGAAAAAATAATATCCATTGCAAAAAAGTTAGAAGGTTATGCTCGACATGCCTCGATTCATGCTGCTGGAATCGTAATCTCAAAGGACCCAATAACAGAATATGTACCATTGCAAACTATGGAGGGGGGAAATGAAATTGTAACTCAATTTCCTATGGCAAATTTAGAAGAATTAGGGCTTTTAAAAATGGACTTTTTAGGCTTGAGAACTTTAACAGTGATAAATGATACATTAAAAGATATAAAAAATAGATATGGAATTGACTTAGATTTGAATACTATATCCTTAGAGGATAAAAAGGTTTATGAACTCCTTCAGTCTGGAGAAACCATAGGAGTGTTTCAATTAGAAAGTAAAGGAATGAGAAATCTATTAAAGGAAGTTAGACCTGAAAAGTTTGAAGATTTGATTGCAGTATTGGCATTATATCGTCCTGGTCCTTTAGGAAGATTAGAAAGCTATATTAAGAGGAAAAGAGGAGAAGAAGAAGTAAAATATCTTCATCCTGCTTTAGAAACAATTTTATCTGAAACATATGGTGTAATAATATATCAGGAACAAGTAATGGAGATTGCCCATAGATTAGCAGGATTTTCCTTAGGACAAGCAGATTTATTAAGAAGGGCGATGGGAAAAAAGATGCCAGAAGTTATGGAACAACAAAGAGAAATATTTATAAATGGTGCAAAAGAAAGAGGGATTCCTGAAGATATAGCAAGGGAAATTTTTGAGGATATGGCAAAATTTGCGGAATATGGATTTAATAAATCCCATAGTGCAGCCTATGCTCTAATATCTTTTCAAACAGCCTATCTCAAAGCTTATTATCCCAAAGAATATATGGCATCTATAATGACCAGTGTTATGGGGAATAATGATAAACTTGCAA
Source organism: Dictyoglomaceae bacterium (assembly GCA_026417425.1). Next base: position 73,964 of record JAOADF010000124.1, on the reverse strand, counting down.
AATATTTAGCTGAAACTAAAAGGATGGGTATAAAAATCCTTCCACCAGATATAAATGAAAGCATGGTAGGGTTTACTGTAACTTCTGAAGGAATAAGGTTTGGTTTATCGGGAATAAAAAATGTGGGGGATAATGTAGCAAAAGCTATTGTGGAGGAAAGAGAAAAAAATGGAAAGTTTAACTCAATTTTAGATTTTTCTCGAAGATTAAACACAAGAATTGTAAATAAGAGAGCTTTGGAGAGTTTAATTAAAGCTGGTGCCTTTGATAGTTTCAAATATACCCGGAGAACTTTTCTTACTAATATAGAAAAAATATTGGACCTATCTCAGAATTCAAAGAAAAAAGAAATTATTCAAGCATCCTTATGGGAATTTTCCTCTGAGTCTCCTGAAGTTTCCTTTGAGAATCTTTCTGAATTTAAATTAGAAGAACTTCTTTCCATGGAAAAAGAAGTTTTAGGATTTTATGTATCCTATGATCCTCTTTTAGAACTTCAAAGATTTACAAATAGAATTTTTGATATAAATATTGAAGATCTTTTAGAGATAGAAAGTGGGAGATATATTGTAATTTCTGGTATATTGAAAAATTTAAGAGAGACCTTTGATAGAAAGAATCAAAAAATGCTTTTTGCTACTTTAGAAGATATTACCGGGGAATTGGATTTAACTATTTTTTCTTCAGTATATAATACCCATAAGAATCTAATAATAGAAGGTAAAAAAGTTATAGTTGCTGGTAAATTAGAGAATTCCAAAGAAGAAGAGGAAAGAATCAAAATAATTGTAGATGATATTGAGGACTTAGAAGGGGAAGCTCTCATTATAAAATTGGATTCCTCAAAGGTAGATTATAAATTTATTTTTGATTTGAAGGAGTTTTTAAAGAGAAAAAAGGGACTAAATCCTGTTTTTATACAATTAAAAGGAGAGAAAATTTTAACTTCTTGTGAATATTGGGTAAAAATTGATGATGAATTCTTAAGATCCCTTGAGCGATTTTTAGGACCTGATCATTCTTTCAATCTTGAGAGATTAAATTTTTAAAAATTTATGTTAAAATTATAAAAACTTTTTTTAGGGAGTATAATCATGTTTATGGATTGGCTAAGTAAAAAGAAAGAAAATACCTCTGAATCAAAAAAACCTATTTTCAGTGATATCCCTGATGGACTTTGGGTGAAATGTCCCCAATGTAATCAAATTATTTATTCAAAGGATTGGTTGGAGAATTATAAGGTTTGTATAAAGTGTGGCTTCCATTCTCAGCTTACTGCTTACGAGAAGATTGCTTTGTTAACTGATGAGAAAACCTTTAAAGAAACAGATGAAAGTATAGTTTCTTTTGATGTCTTAGGATTTCATGATACTAAACCTTATTCTCAAAGATTACAAGAAACCCAAGCAGAAACAGGTTTAAAAGAAGCAGTAATTACAGGTCTTGCTTCTATAGAAGGTATTTCTGTTAATTTAATAGTAATGGATTTTAGATTTATTGGGGGAAGTATGGGTTCTGTAGTAGGGGAGAAGGTGACAAGGGCTATTGAGAGATCAATAGATATGAGATTACCATTAATAAGTGTAATTGCATCAGGGGGGGCAAGAATGCAGGAAGGATTAATTTCCCTCTTTCAAATGGCAAAAACAAGTTCCGCCATAGCAAGATTGGATAGAGAAAAAATTCCTTACATATGCATATTAACTCACCCTTCCACTGCTGGAGTTTTAGCAAGTTTTGGTTCCCTTGGTGATATAATAATCGCAGAACCCGGAGCTTTAATTGGTTTTGCAGGACCAAGAGTTATAGAGCAAACAATAAAACAGAAACTGCCTGCAGGATTTCAAAAATCAGAATTTGTTTTACAACATGGAATGATTGATGTAGTTGTGGAAAGAAAAAAATTAAAATCTACCGTTTCCTTATTATTAAGACTTCTTTGGAGGAAGAAATGAAAAGGAATCTTTCTCCTTGGGAAAGAATCTTATTAGCAAGACATCCCCAAAGACCAACTTTTCTTACTTATCTTTCTGAGTTATTTGATGATTTTATTGAACTTCATGGAGATAGATATTTTGGAGATGATCCAGCAATTATAGCAGGGTTTGGATTTTTTGAGGGTGAAAGTGTTGCAATTATCGGACAAGAAAAGGGACAGAATGTTCAAGAAAAAATAAAGAGAAATTTTGGAATGCCCCATCCAGAAGGTTATAGAAAGGCTCTAAGAATTATGAAACTTGCAGAAAAATTTAATATACCCATATTTAGTTTTATAGATACACCAGGTGCTTATCCAGGGATAGGTGCGGAAGAGAGAGGACAAGCAATGGCTATTGCAGTAAATTTAAAAGAAATGTCTCTTTTAAGAGTACCAATAATAATAATAGTTTTAAGTGAAGGAGGAAGTGGTGGAGCCTTAGGAATTGGAGTTGGAGATTATATATTAATGCTTGAAAATGCTTATTACTCAGTTATTTCTCCAGAAGGTTGTGCTTCTATTTTATTTAGAGATTCCAGTAAAGCTCCAGAAGCTGCTTCTGCTTTAAGAATAACAGCAGAAGATTTATTTAAATTGGGACTTATTGATGAAATAATTCCAGAGCCCGAAGAAGGTGCTCATACTAATCCTTCTGAAACCTCCGAGAATATAAAAAAGGCTCTAAAAAAAATATATAAGAATTTAAAGAATAAGCCAGTAGAGATCTTGTTGAAAGAAAGATACGAGAAGTTAAGAAACTATGGAAAGTTTTTGGAGGAGGTTAAAAAGTGAAAAGGATAGCTGTATTAACCAGTGGTGGTGATGCTCCTGGAATGAATTCTGCAATAAGATCCATTGTCCGATATGGTTTGAGTCAAGGATTAGAAGTGATTGGAATTGAAAGGGGATATCAAGGATTAATAGAAGGAGATTTTAGAAAATTTAGTAGAGAAGATGTAAGTGAGATTGTCCAAAGAGGTGGAACAATTCTAAAAACAGCAAGATCCGATGATTTTTATAAAGAAGAGGGACAAAAAAAAGCCTTAGAAAATTTAGAAAGAAAAAATATTGATGGTCTGATTGTGGTTGGAGGAGAAGGATCTTTAAGAGGTGCCTTTTCTTTGTATAAATTAGGTTTTCCCGTTATAGGAATTCCAGGAAGTATTGATAATGATATTTGGGGAACAGATTATTCTATTGGTTTTGATACCGCATGTAATAATGTTATTGATGCCATAAATAAGATAAGAGATACTGCAGCTGCCCATGAAAGGACCTTTATTGTGGAAGTTATGGGAAGAGAATGTGGATATATTGCTTTTACTTCAGGATTAGTGAGTGGTGCGGATGTTATCCTTATTCCTGAGGTTCCCATAGATTTTCCATATATTATAGAGAAATTAAAAGAAAGACAAAAGAAAATGAAAAGACATAATATAATTGTAGTTGCAGAAGGGGTAGGAAGTGCTTATTTCATAGGTAAACAGATTGAAGATAAATTAGGAATTTCAACAAGAATTGTAGTTTTAGGACATATACAAAGGGGAGGTTCCCCATCAGTATTAGATAGAACCCTTGGAACCTTTATGGGAATACAAGGGATTAGAAGTTTATTAAATAAATTTTATGGAGTGATGATTGGTTGGCAGAATAATAGACCTGTAAATGTAAGTTTAGAGGAGGTTGTAAAAAATAAAAAGAGAGTTGATCCACAATTGTATTATGATGTGGAGAGTATTCTTTAGAGGTCTGGTGCCGAAGGCCGGAGTCGAACCGGCACGGATGTCGCCCATCCACCAGATTTTGAGTCTGGCGCGTCTGCCAATTCCGCCACTTCGGCAACCTAATTTTAAATATAATTTTATCTTTCTAATATGTCAAGATTTATCCAAAAGAAAGGAGAAAAAACAATGAAAAGACTTTGTTGTCCATGGAGAATTAAATATATTACATCTCCAAAAACAGATAAATGTATATTCTGTGAAAATGTTAAAGAAAAGGAAGATGAAAAAAATTTGATTCTTCTAAGGGGGAATTACTGTTTTATTATGCTTAATTTATATCCATATAATAATGGTCATCTTATGATAATTCCCTATTCTCATAAATCTAATTTAACCCATTTATCCCAAGAAGAGTATGATGAAATGATGTTTTTAGCCCAGCTTAGCATAGAAGCTTTACAAGAGATTATGAACCCTCATGGATTTAATCTTGGAATGAATATTGGAACCTCTGCTGGGGCAGGAATTGCAGATCATATTCATCTTCATATAGTTCCAAGATGGGAAGGAGATTCTAATTTTATGCTGGTCCTGGGAGATACAAAGGTTATACCAGAGGATCTCTCATCAACTTATAAAAAACTACACCCTGTTATAGTAAAGATTTATGAAGAGAAAAAGAAATTTTAAAAGATTTTTTAGACTAATCTATTTGAAAATTATTCGAATAAATGATTCTCCTGAGAAAATTGCAAAAAGTTTCGCAGTTGGTGTTTTCATAGGAATATTTCCTACTTTTGGAATTGGTGGTGTATTAGCTTTAATTTTAGCAAAGATATTAAAATTAAACTATCTTGCATCTGTTTTGGGAACCTTTATAATGAACTATTTTACTTCTCCTATTTTTTGGTCTCTTAGTTATTTTTTAGGAAGTTTGATACTTGAGGGGAAAATAAATTTTAAATTTATTGGGGAAAGGGAAGTTAAATATTTTGCATTAAATTATATTGTAGGAAATATTATTATTGCAATTTTAGTCTCATTTTTAAGCTATTTTATTATCAAAGAAATTATAGTTAAATATAAAGAAAAGAAAAAGAGGAGAGGAGAAAAACCTCTCCTCAATGATAAATTTATTTATTGAAAAAGGTCTTCATACTTTCATAAAATGCTGGATCTACATTTTTTGTTTTTCCTTCTATTAATGTTATATCAACAGGGATTAACTCATTTCCTTTAACTGCAATAAAATATCCAGATTTTCCTTGATGTACTAAGTCAACCGCTTCTTTTCCTAGTCTTAGTCCCAAGATTCTATCATGAATAGAAGGAGAACCGCCCCTTTGAAGATGGCTGAGAATTACTGCTCTTGTCTCTATCCCTAAATTTTTCTCAATTTCCTCAGCAAGAACCTGTCCTACCCCTCCAAGTCGAACATGTCCAAAGGCATCAACCATTCCTTCTTGTCCCTTTTGATATGTAAAACCTGGAAGTTGAACCCCTTCTGCAATAGCAACAACAGCCCATGTATGTCCTCGTTCATAAAGTTTTCTAATATGATTATATAATTCCTCTAAGTTGGGCTCTACCTCAGGAATAAGGATGTAATCTGCACCTCCAGCAAGTCCTCCATATAAAGCTAACCATCCTGCATGTCTTCCCATAATCTCTGCAACTACAACTCTGGCATGGGATTTTGCAGTATCTTTTAATCTTTGAATAGCATCCATCACTACTTCCACTGCAGTATCAAAGCCAAGACAATAATCAGTCTCTTCTAAATCTTTATCAATGGTTTTGGGAATACCAATCATAGGTAGTCCCCGTTTACTGAATTTAGAAGCAACTCCTAAGGTATCTTCTCCACCAATGGCAATAAGAGCATCTAATCCAAGCTTTTTAAAATTTTCTATACATTTCTGAACATCTTCTTCTTTCTTAAAAGGATTTGTTCTGGAGCTTCCTAAAATTGTACCTCCTTTCTCTAATATATCCTCTACTGTTTGTAATGTTAATGGCATGGTATCCGCTTTGATTAGCCCTGCCCATCCATATTTTATACCTATAATTTCATCATCATAATCTAAAGCTCTTAAAACTATTCCTCTTATGGCTGGATTTAACCCAGGGCAATCTCCTCCCCCTGTTAAAACTCCAATTCTTTTTTTGTTCATTTTTTAATCTCCTCCTTTTTAATATTTTTGTGGCTTTTATTTTAGATTTTATTATCTTGAGTAAAAATTGACAAGAATTTGACAGGTTGTTATTCTTTAAAAGAATATTAAATATGGAGGATTTAAGAATGTCTAAGAAAAAAATACAAAAAGAAATGGAAATAAAAAGGGATCACTATTTTAGACTTGTGATTTTCTCATGTCTTTTTTTAGCAATAATACTTATTCCTATTACTTATTACTTAAGAGCTCATGATATTTCAGAACTTCCAAAAGTAACTCTTTTAAGAATATTAATTGGATTTTCCATAATTCTTTGGGGAATATGGATTCTTTTTAGAGAAAAAAATATTACCCTTCCTTCTAAAAATATTTCTATTTTTGTTCTTCTTTTTTTAATCTCCTGGATAATCTCTACTTTACTTTCCACAAACTTTTATCTTAGTTTTTTTGGTTCTTATATGAGACAATTGGGATTTTTTACTTACTCTGTATTTTTTATAATTTTTTTTCTTCTTCATGATATTATAAATACTGAAAAGGAACTTAAATACTTCTATTGGGGAATAATAGTTATAGCCTTTATTGTAGGAATTATAGGTTTACAACAATTTTTTAGATTATCTTCCTGGTTTGAAAGGGTTAGGACAGAATCAAGAATTATCTCAACCTTGGGACATGCTGACTTTTTGGGACATTATTTAGTAATGGTGATTCCTATAGTTTTAGGTTTTCTATTTCAAGTTAAAAGTATTTATTTAAAAACCTTCTTTTTTATTGAATTTATTATCCTTTTTTTAACATTATTAGCTTCTTATACAAGAGGATCATGGTTAGCATTTTTGTTTACTTTTCCTTTATTTTTCATTATTAATTATTGGAAGAATAAAAAGTTAAAACTAAAAGCTATACTTATTAATAAGGGATTAACAACAATATTATTAATTGGAATAATAGGAACAGTAATTTTATTTGGTTATTTTGAGAGAAAATTATATCCTCCAAATACTTCCCTTGGAACCTTTAATTTAAGAGAAAGGTTTATTACTATAGGGCATGGATTGGGATTAACTCAAGCAAATCCTCGAGGCTTAACCTGGAGAGATAGTAGAAATTTGTTTAAAGATAAAATACTTTTCTCAGAAAGATTGATTTGGGGGTTGGGACCTGAAACTTTTTCCTTTAATTTTACTCCTTATAAATCCTTAGATCTTGCAAGATATGATAGAGGTAAAGGATATCCTGATAGAGAACACAATGAATTCTTAGATATATTGTTTCCTCAGGGAATATTAGGACTATTTTCCTTTTTAGGAGTTATTTTAATAACTTCCCTTTCCTTCTTGAAAAATCTTTCAAATTTTTCTGATGAAAATAAATTTTTAATAATTGGGACCTTTACTGGATTTTTAGCATTTTTAGTTCAGGCATTAGTTCTTTTTGGACTTACTGCAACTTATCTTTATTTTTGGAGTATTATTTCCTTTCTTTTCTTGTGGATAAGACTAACTAATAACAAGGATAAAATTGAGATAAATATTAGAAAAATACCTAAAATATTGAAAATTTCAATCCCTGTTTTTTGCTTAATTATTGGATTGTTCTATATAATAATATCCCTTAATTTCTTCAAAGCGGAAATATTTTATAGATATGGTTTAGATTATTTAAATAGAAATGACCCTGGAAAAGCGGTATCTATATTAGAGGAAGCTATAAGGCTAAGACCTCAAGAAAGTGCCTTTCATGAAGCAATAATAAAGGGATATTTACAGTTAGTGGGTGGTGTAGAAAAGGAAGAGGATAAAGTAATATATTTTAAAAAGGGTGAAGAGCATATAAAAGGACTCTTGGCAAATGCCTATTATAGATCATTAACTTACAATTTAATTGGAGCATTCTATGCTCAAAGTTATCACTATTTAGGAAGAAAGGATAAAGATCTAATTAAAAAAGCAGAGGAAAATTTGTTAAAAGCTTTAACCTTTGATAAATATGCTGTTCCACCTTTAGAAAATCTTCTGAGATTATATTCCACAGATTTAAAGGATGATAAAAAAGCAGAAGAAATAGCAAAAAGAATAGTGAATATAGATCCCTATCATTATGATGCCAATATGGTTTTGGCTTCACTGTATTATAATAATAAAAAATATTATGATGCGAAGGTGATCTATGAGAATTTATCAAAAATTTATACTAATAATGTGGATGTTTGGAATAATCTTGGTATAACTTATTTTCAACTTAAAGAATATGATAACGCAGAAAGAGCCTTTCTAAAAGTCCTTGAGATAGATCCTAATTATCAGTTAACAAGAAAAAATCTTGAAGTTCTTTCTAAGAAATTGGGAAGGAAGATTTCTTTACCTCCAATCCCAGAGAAAAAGGATTTAGAATATTATTTAAATAAAGGGGTTGAAGCTTATAATAATAAAGATTATAAGATGGCAGAAGAGTTGTTTAAAAAAGCAATATCTATTAATAATAAATCTTCAGAGGGTTACAACAATTTAGGAGCGGTTCTTTTTGTCCAAGGAAAATATGAGGAAGCAATAGATATGTTTAAAAAAGCTTTAGAAATTAATAAACAATATTTACAAGCTTATGGAAATATTTCCATTGCTCTTTTAAAATTAGGAAGAAAGGAAGAGGCAAAAAAATATTTGGAGGAAGGATTAAAATATTTTCCTGACAATCAGGATCTAAAAAAATTATTGGAGGATATAAAATAATATGAGAAAGAAATTAGAATTAACCCCTCAAGCTCTACTTATTTTAGAAAAAAGGTATCTAAAAAAGAATGAAAAAAAGGAAATTATTGAAACCCCTGAAGAAATGTTTGAAAGAGTTGTAGAAACTATTTCCAAAGTTGATCTAATTTATAATCCAAAGGCAAATATAGATGAAATAAAGGAAATATTTTATGATATGATGATATCTTTAGAATTTCTTCCCAATTCTCCCACATTAATGAATGCAGGAAGAGCCTTAGGACAATTATCCGCATGTTTCGTTTTACCCATTGAAGACTCTTTGACAAGTATCTTTGATACTTTAAAATATGCAGCATTGATACATCAATCGGGAGGAGGAACAGGTTTTTCTTTTTCAAGACTGCGACCAAAGGGGGATATTGTTAGGACTACAGGAGGAATCGCCTCTGGTCCTGTGAGTTTTATGAAGGTTTATGATTCTGCAACAGAAACTATAAAACAAGGTGGAGTAAGAAGAGGGGCAAATATGGGAATATTAAGGGTAGATCATCCTGATATTATTGAGTTTATTAAGGTAAAAGATGAAGAAGGGGTATTAAGTAATTTTAATATATCTGTAGCAGTAACTGATGACTTTATGGAGAAGGTTTTAAAAGATGAGGAATATGAGTTAATTAATCCAAGAAATAAAGAAGTAATAAAAAGGTTAAAGGCAAGGGAAGTGTTTGACTTAATTGTTAAACAGGCATGGAAAAATGGAGAACCTGGAATAATTTTCATTGATGAAGTAAACAGAAAAAATCCTCTTTCTGAGGTAGGAGAAATTGAATCTACTAATCCCTGTGGAGAACAGCCTCTCCTTCCCTTCGAATCTTGTAATTTAGGCTCGATAAACTTAAGCAAAATGGTAAAAGAAAAAGATGGAAAATATGAGATTGATTGGAATAAATTAAAAGAAACAGTTTATAATGCTGTCCATTTTTTAGATAATGTTATAGATGCCAACTACTATCCTTTAAAGGAAATTGAGGAGATTACTAAGGCAAATAGAAAAATTGGTTTAGGAGTAATGGGATTTCATGATTTATTAATAAAATTAAAAATTCCATATAATTCTAAAGAAGGAAGAAACATTGCAGAAGAAATAATGAAATTTATTTTAGAAAAAGCCCGAGAAGAATCCCAAAGATTAGCAGAAGAAAGAGGAGTATTTCCCAACTGGCATAAGAGTATTTATAAAAATAGTAATTTAAAATTAAGAAATGCTACATTGACCACTATCGCTCCTACTGGAAGTTTAAGTATTATAGCAAACTGCTCCTCAGGAATTGAACCCATATTTGCATTAGCATATAAAAGAAAAATAAGCTTGGGAGAATGGTTTGAAATTCACCCCCTTTTTAAAGATTACTTAGAAAGTAATAATCTTTATTCTGAGGATTTAATTCAAAAGGTAATAGAAAAAGGCTCTATACAGGAGATAGATGAAATTCCTGAAGAAGCCAAGAAAATATTTATAACAGCTTTAGATATTTCTCCTGAAGATCATCTCTTAATGCAAGCATCTTTCCAAAAGTATGTAGATAACGCAGTGTCAAAAACAGTAAACCTTAAAAATTCTGCTACTGAAGAGGATATTAAAAGAATTTATTTATTAGCCTATGATTTAAAATTGAAAGGAGTTACAGTTTATAGAGATAAATCTAGAACAACTCAGGTTTTGAAAGTTGAAGATAAAAGTATGAGTGAGAAACTTAAACCAAGACCTCGTCCTCAAATAACAAAGGGTGTTACTTTAAAAATGAAAACAGGATGTGGAAACTTATATGTCACTATTAACGAGGATGAAATGGGGATATGTGAAGTTTTTTCAACCCTTGGGAAAGCAGGAGGATGTGCAGCATCTCAAACAGAAGCTATTTCTCGATTAATTTCCTTGGCTTTAAGAAGTGGAATTGATTTGAATTCGATAATTAAACAACTAAAGGCGATCCGATGTCCCAGTCCCATAAGGGATGAAGAGGGGGAATATATTCTTTCCTGTTCTGATGCTATTGCAAAAGCTTTAGAAAAGTATATAATTTTAAAAGAAGGTAAAAATATTTCTAAAAATAGTATATTTTTAGCCTCTAATAAAAAAGTAGAAGAAAAAAGTAAAGATGAGTATTCAGGTATTCCTTGTCCAGAATGTGGAACTCCTCTTGAAGTTCAAGAAGGTTGTTTTACTTGTAAGGTTTGTGGATATTCAAAATGTTATTAACTTTTGTTTAAAAAATTTGACTTTTATAAATTTTTATCTTATACTATTTTGACCAATGGAAAAGTTTAATCAAAAATGCTTTTTCATTTTAATAAAAAAACCTAAATTTATATTTTAATTAAAAATTTTTCCAGAAAAGGAGGTTTCAAATGATTTCCCAAGAAGAATTAAGTCTCAAAACAAGAGCAGAGTTAGTAGAAATTGCTAAAGAACTTAAAATTGCTGGTTATTATCGTATGACAAAGGATGAGTTAATAGAAGCATTGATCTTGAAGTCCAAAGAATCTCCAAAAGAGACCGAAGAAATGAAGAGCGGAGAGGAAAAAGTAGCAGTCTTGACTAAAGAGGAACAAATAGAAGAAAAGGAGGAGAAAAAGGATAAAGTAATAATTGATGGATTTGAATGTATTTACCGAGAAGGATATCTGGAAATTAAGGATGAAGGCTTTGGTTTTATCAGGAAAAATTTCAAGCCCAGTGAGGAGGATGTTTATATCTCTGCATCCCAAATTAAAAAATTTGGACTTAGATATGGAGATTGGATTGGAGGAATGGTAAGACCTCCAAAGGAGAATGAGAGATGGTATGCAATTTTAAGAATTGATACAGTAAATGAAAGAGATCCTCTTCTTTCTCGTCAAAGACCAAAATTTGATGATTTAATTCCTTATCATCCTACCGAAAGATTAAAATTAGAAACAATTCCAGAGGAATTAGATACAAGACTTATTGATCTCTTAGCTCCTATTGGTAAAGGGCAGAGAGGTTTAATTGTATCTCCTCCAAAAGCTGGAAAAACTACTTTATTAAAGAAAATTGCAAATGGCATTACTGCAAATCACAAAGAGATAAAATTGTTTGTACTCTTGGTAGATGAGAGACCAGAAGAAGTAACAGACTTTAGAAGATCCGTTCAAGGAGAGGTTATTGGATCTACTTTTGATGAAACACCAGAAAGACATATTCAGGTAGCAAAGCTTGTGTTAGAAAGGGCAAAGAGATTAGTAGAATATGGAGAACATGTGGTAATTCTTCTTGATAGTATAACAAGATTAGCAAGAGCATATAACTGGTCTGTTCCATCCAGTGGAAGAACTCTTTCTGGTGGTGTAGAGCTTGCTGCTTTACATCATGCAAAGGAATTCTTTGGTGCAGCAAGAAATATAGAACATGGTGGAAGTTTAACAATTTTAGCTACAGCATTAATTGAAACTGGAAGTAGGATGGATGATGTAATTTTTGAAGAGTTTAAGGGAACAGGAAATATGGAGCTAGTTTTAGATAGAAAAATTGCAGATCGAAGAATATTCCCAGCAATCAGTATAACTCGTTCAGGAACAAGAAAGGAAGAGCTTCTCTATCCCGAAGAAAAGCTAAGAAAAATATGGATTTTAAGAAGAAGTTTGGTGGGTCAGGAAGAAGGAGAAGCTATTGAAATGCTAAAAAGAAAATTGAGAGAGACAAGAAATAATGACGAATTCTTGAGATTTATAGACGAAGTAATAGGTAGACCCAATAGAAGATAGGATTTTCAGGAGGCTTTTCTTTGAGAAGATTTATTATTGTATTATTTGTAGTTTTTATAATCTTGATTCTTTTTTTAGGAATAAAAGAAAAAACTATTATAAAAATATACTATTATGATCCCAGATCTTTAAAATTAGTACCTGAAGAGAGGGAATTTAACTTTTATAGGTGGGAAATATTATTTAAAAAAGATAAAATTGCAAAAGATGTTATATCAGAATTAATTAAGGGACCAAAGAATGATAAATTAAAGACACCTATTCCATCGGGAACAAAAATTCTCGGGATTTCAATCAAAAAGGATATTGCTTATGTAAATTTTTCTAAGGAATTAAAGAAGAATCATCCAGGAGGAAGTTTAGGAGAAATTTTAACCATTTATAGTATTGTAAATACATTAACAGAACTATCTTTTGTTAAAAAGGTCCAAATTCTTATTGATTCTGCTGTTATAGAAAGTTTAGTAGGTCATATGGATATTTCAGAACCTTTGGAAAGGGACTTAAATATTTTAAAATGAAGATAGGATTTATCTCGGATATACATAGTAATTGGGAAGCATTAGATACAGCAATAAAAAAATTAGAAAAGGAGGTTGATGAAATATATTGTTGTGGAGATATTGTAGGATATGGTCCTGATCCTAATGAATGTGTTAATTATATTAAAAAATTAAAAATATCAGTATTAGGAAATCATGATGCTGCTTGTGTAGGAAGATTAGATTATGATAATTTTAATCCTTTAGCTCAATATGCTATTGATTGGACAAAAGAAAATCTTACAAAAGAAAATTTTGAATTTATTTATAAATTACCAATGAAAGCAGATTTAGGATGGAGTGGAATGGTACATGGAAGTTATAGAAATCCTTTAGAAGAATATCTTGTAACTTATAACTCAGTATGGACAAATTTCCAAATTATGGATAAAAATATATATTTTTTTGGACACTCCCATATCGCAGGAGTTTTTATTTATTCTCTTGAGAATAACAAAGAAATTAAATATCTAAGCTTGGTAAAAGGAGGAGAAATTGAAATAAGATCGAATTATAAATATCTCATAAACCCTGGAAGTGTTGGACAACCAAGAGATGGAAATTGGAAGACCAGTTTTGGAGTTTTTGATACTGTTGGACATGTGTTTAAAGTTTATAGAATGGATTATTTAGTGGAGATAACTCAAAAAAAGATGCAAATAATAGGATTACCAAGACCTCTATGGGAGAGATTAAGCTTAGGGAGGTAGATTATGAGAATTTTGGTCATGAGTGATACCCATGGAGATATTTATTTCTGGGAAAATATTAAAAAATATATTGAAAGAGCAGATCTGATTTTACATGCAGGAGATGTTCTTTATCATGGTCCTCGAAATCCACTTCCAAAGGAATATGCTCCAGCAAGACTATCTGAGCTTCTTAATAATTTAAATATTCCTGTCATAATAAGTAAAGGAAATTGTGATGCGGAGGTGGATCAACTGGTTCTAAAATATCCCTTACTATCTCCATATGTTTTTATTTTTTTACCTCCTTTAAGAATCTTATTATTCCATGGGGAAGATAAAAATGAGGAAGATCTTTGGAAAATTGTTAATGATTATCAATTAAATATTTTAATATTTGGACATATTCATATACCTGTTTTAAAAAAGAGAAATAACAGAATTTTATTAAATCCTGGAAGCCCTTCCCTTTCTAAAATTTCATCTAAAACAATTGCACTTATTGAAGATGATGAGATATCTATAATTGATATAGAAAACAATCAAATTATACAGAGAGAAACTATAAACCAGGAGTAATTCCCTTAAGAATTAAAGCAAGGTCTGATGGATTTGGACTTGCGGATAATGCTTCTTTTTCGTCTATTAGATTTTTTCTATAAAGTTCTAAAAGATGCTGATTGAAGGTTTGCATTCCTTCCAATTTGCTTTCCTGGATAACCTTAGGTATCTCGTGGGTTCTCTGTTCTCGGATTAGTTTTCTGACACTTAAATTTCCTACAAGAATCTCACAGGCAGGTATTAAGCTTTTTCTATCCTTTCTTTTTAATAATCTCTGGGAAATGATTCCTTGAAGAACATTAGAAAGTTGTATTCTTACCTGATTTTGTTGATAAGGAGGAAAGCTGTCAATTATCCTTTCTAAAGTTGTTACCGCATCAGTGGTATGTATCGTGCTTAGTACCAAATGACCTGTTTCTGCTGCTTGTAATGCTACACTCATTGTTTCTAAATCTCTTAATTCTCCCACCATTATTACATTGGGATCCTCTCTTAATGCCATTTTCAAAGCGGAGGTGTAAGATTTTGTATCTATTCCAATTTCTCTTTGGGTGATTAAAGATTTATTGTCTACAAAGACAAACTCGATAGGATCTTCTATAGTGATTATCTTTAAGCTAAAGTTAGAATTTAAATATTCTATCATAGAAGCTAAGGTTGTAGACTTTCCACAACCTGCAGGACCTGTTACTAATATTAAGCCTGATTTTTTCTCTGCTAAGGTTTTTAATACAGGAGGTAAAGAAAGCTCCTCAATAGATAGAATTTTTAAAGGAATAAGCCTAAGGGAAATAGCTATGGCGCCTCTTTGCATGTATACATTTCCTCTTAATCTAACTTTTCCATCTTTTTCATAAGCAAAATCTAATTCACCAGTTTCTTCAAAAATCTTAATAAGACTGGGTCTTATCAGAGAGTAAGCTACATCTCTAACCTCCTCATGGGTTAATGGCTCTTCATCTAAAAAAATAATATCCCCTAAAACCCTTATTACAGGGGGAACCCAAGGTTTTAAATGTATATCAGATGCCTTGCTTTCTAAAGCTATCTCAAGAATCTTATCAAATCTTTCAACCATCTTCCTCCTCCTTTATAAGAGAGATACCCTTCTTTATTTTTTCTATTACATTTTGATTCTTCACCTGATGAGCCAATTTAATAGCATTTTTTATTGCTTTTGCCTTTGATCTTCCATGGGAAATTATTACAACTCCATTTACACCAAGAAGGGGTGCACCTCCATATTCACTATAATCTAACTTCTTTTTAACATTTCTAAATTTTGGCATTAATATTCCTGCTAATATTTTACTCCAAAGGGACGATTTTAATTCAGAAGATAAAAGGGTAAATAGAGCATCCGCAACTCCTTCTGCAGTTTTTACACAAACATTACCCACAAATCCATCACATACAATCACATCTGCTAAGGAGTGAAACAAATCTTTTCCCTCTATATTTCCTACAAAATTTAGCAATGAGTTATTTTTCAAAAGATTATAGGTTTCTTGGGAAAGAGAATTTCCTTTCCCTTCCTCCTCTCCAATATTTAATAATCCTATTCTTGGATTTGGAATATTAAATATCTCCTCCATATACACTTTACCCATGATAGCAAATTGTTCCAAATATTCCTTTTTACAGTCTACATTTGCTCCAATATCTAACAGAAGGGAAGGTTTATCAGAAAGGGTTGGAATTATAGTTGCAATAGCAGGTCTCTTTATACCAGATATTCTTCCAAGATAAAGAAGGGCAGAGCTCATTACAGCTCCAGTATTACCAGCAGAGACTACCGCATCTACCTTTTTATCTCTTAAAAGTTTTATGGAAACAACTATTGAGGAATCATCCTTTTCTCTCACTGCAAAGGCAGGATGTTCTTTCATTTCTATTACTTGTGATGCAGGATAAATATCAATAAAGTCCCTTGGATAATCATATTTTTTTAATTCTTCTTCTATTTTTTCCCCTTTTCCCACCAAAATAGTTTTTATTTTAAATTCCTTTGCACATTCAATAGCTCCCTTTATCATTTCAGAGGGAGCAAAATCTCCTCCCATAGCATCTAAAGCAATTGCCATTTTAACTCCTCCTTAATAAAGATTTTAAATTTAATGCTTTCTTATAAACTTCTTTCTTAGGAATCTTGTAATTTTTTGCTACATATTCAATGGCGGACTTCAAATCAATATTACTCTTTATCATAGCTTCTACCAATAAAGCTTCTATTACAACTTCTCTTTTTTCCTCCTCTTCTTTATATTCATTATACACTATAGCTGTATATTCTCCTAAATGAGAAGATGGATTATTTTCCAATTGCTCAAGCACAATCTTTATAGGACCATAATATACTTTCTCATAAACCTTTGTTAAATCATTACAAAAACAAACCTTTGATGAAGGAAATATTTTATAAATTAATCTTGCTAAAGAAATTATTCTTTTAGGTGACTCAAATAAGATAAATGTTTCTATCTTCTTGTTCTTAATCTCCTTTAAAATTTTTTCCCTCTCCCTTTCTCTATTAGGAAGAAAACCATAAAATAAAAAATGATCCGAAGGAAGTCCAGAGATAGATAGAGCAGAAGTAATTACCGATGGTCCACATACACTAACAACTTCTATACCTCTTTCTCTTGCCTCTTTTACAATCATATATCCAGGATCTGAGATACATGGAGTTCCTGCATTAGAGACTAATCCAACTTGCATATCTTTCTCAATTAAAAATTCCAATAATATTTTTATCCTTTCCTTCTCGTTATATTTATGATAAGAGATCATCTTTTTTTTGATATTATAATGGTTCAATAGTTTTAAGGTATGCCTTGTATCTTCTACTGCTAAAATATCACATTCTTTGAGAATTTCTAAGGCTCTTAAAGTTATATCTTTTAAATTTCCAATAGGAGTTGCAATAACAAATAGTTTTCCCATTTATTTTTTTATGATTATAAAAATTTCGTTATTAAAGGAAATTCTTCCTAAAATCTCAAAAAATTTCTCGATATTTTTTATATAGAAGCTCTCATAATGTTCCAACATTCCTTTTTCTCTACCTGTCAAGCTCTTTAAAGGAAAGGATATAATGATAAAACTTGAGTCCAGATTTTTCAAAAACTCTATCATATAATTTTTTCTTAATTTTTCAATAATTGGAAGGAATTTAAAAATAAAAGTCAAATCTATCTTTTCCTTAGGAGGATTAAAAATAATATCTTGACAAATTCCTAGGGTTGGTAGATTTACCTTCTCAAAAAATTTATTTACTAAATTTATAAGATACCCATCTATATCATAAGCATAATAATTTAATGGTTTGTTTATATTCATAAAGGGAATGGAGAAGGGATTAAGTCCACAGGCAAGATCAGAAATATTTTTAGGAATTCCTGTCTTTTCATAGATTTTCCTATATAAATCTTCATAAAAAGATAATCTTTCCTTAGTAGATATATGAATCTTTAATATTTCTATACATATATTTTTCAGATTATTTTCAGACAATATTCCTAAATATTCATCTATCTTCCTATATTCATAAGGTTTCAAAAAGGAGCCATATATTTGATGTAATCTTCTTTTAATAGATTTTAAAATATCTTTTTGATTTTTAAATTTTTTCCTTTCAACTTCATAAATATTCTTTACTACTTCAGGATAAATATATCTATATTTTTTGCTCCTTAAAATTTTTGCTACTAAATCCTCTTGCATATAACCTCCATTAGTCTTGTATAGAATCTAAGGTTATGGATAGTTGCAAGTCTAAAAGCTAAGGAATCCTCAATCATAAAAAGATGATGTAAAAATGCTCTGCTGTAATTTCTACATAAATAACAATCACAGAATTCTGACATTGGTCTTTTATCTCTAATATATTTTTTATCTAAAATATTTATTATGGTATAAAAATTCCTCTCTTCAATATTTATTTTATCCCAATGTTCCTTAAATATAAATAACTCTCCTTTTCTTGCGTATCTTGTAGGAATTACACAATCAAAAAGATTATAGCCTAATTTAGCACAGATAACTATATTTTCTGGCTTTCCTATACCCATTGCATATTTAGGAAGAGTATCTGGAATAAGCTCTGCAGTGTATTGAAGAATATCTATGATAAGACTTCCTTTTTTATCAACAGGATATCCTCCAAATCCAAACCCATGAAATCCCAAATCTAATAAAGATTCTGCACATTCTTTTCTTAGATTTTTATCTATTCCTCCTTGTATTATCCCAAAAATTAATGGCTTTTTCCCGTCCATATTTTTTATATATTTCTCATATTCCCTTTTGCATCTCTTTCCCCAATTTATTGTAAGTTTAACTGCTAATTTATTAATTTCATAGGAATCATCAGGATGAGTACAGTAATCCAATATCATCATAATATCAGATTTTAAGATGAATTGATTTTGAATTACTTTTTCAGGAGTAAGGATGATCTTTTTACTACTATTTGGCTTAAATATTACTCCCTCTTCTCTTATAGTTCCTAATTTTACATTTTCCCTTATAATTGAGAATAATTGAAATCCTCCAGAATCAGTTAATATTATCCCTTTCCAATTTATAAAATTTTTTAAACCCCCAAAAGTCTTTATTACAGAAATTCCTGGTTTCAACATAAGATGATAAGTATTTAGAACTAAGGCTTCCACTCCAATATTAATAAGATCCTGAGAATCTAAGGAACGTACAACTCCCTTTGTTCCATCAGGTAAAAAATTAGGAAGAAAAAGATCTCCAGCTGGTAAATTTAAAATCAGTTTCTTCACATAGAAATTTTAACATAGAAATTTTATTCTTTACAAAAATATCTTTTTATGATAATTTAACTTTAAAATGAGAGGAATGACCGCTTCATGTTATAAAGAAATTTCCATTGGAACTCTTAAAATATATATGGAGTTTAGGGGGTATAATCACCGATTTTTAGAAGCTAAGATTAATCTTCCTCAAAGTTTAACCTTTTTAGAAAAGGAATTTTTAGAAAAAATAAGAGAAAATATAAGGAGAGGAGCTGTCAATTTTTCTTTAAGAATACCTAATAATATAGATGTTTTTCCTAAAATAAATACTCTCTTCTTAGAAGAAATGCTCAAGGAAATTGAAAAAATAACTAAAAAATCTGAAAAATTAGAAGATTGGAAGATAATTTTGGGAAATCCCCAAATATTTGTCATGGAGTCGAAAGTTTTTAATGAAGAAGAAATATTAATAATTAAAGAGGAATTTGAGGGACTTTTAAAACTTTTTATTGAAGAGAAAAAAAGAGAAGGAGAGGGTATTGAAAAATCAATACAAGTATGTTTAGGAAATATCGACGAAAATTTAAGAAGAATTGAAGAGGAAGATAAAAACTTTCGTTCCGAAGTTAAAAGTATTCTTCAAAGAAAAATTGAAGAATGGAATATAACCATTGAAAGGGATAGACTTCTTCAGGAAATGGCATTAATTCTTATGAGATCAGATATAAATGAAGAATTAGAAAGAATTAAAAGTTTTTTAGAAAAATTTAAAATTCAAATAAAAAAAGATGAATATATTGGAAAATATTTAGATTTTATTGTTCAAGAGATGATTCGAGAAGTAAATACCCTCTCAAGTAAAACCTCAAAAACAAAAATTATTGAATATGCCTTAGAGATTAAAAATGAATTAGAAAGGTTAAGAGAGTTAATATCAAACGTGGAATAGGGAGTGAAATCTTATGAAAATTAAATTAATAAATATTGGATTTGGAAATATGGTTGTAAGTTCAAGAATCGTAGCTATAATTAGTCCTGATTCCGCTCCTATAAAAAGATTCTTATCCGATGCCAGAGAAAAAAATGAACTTATTGATGCAACTTACGGTAGAAAAACGAGAGCGGTATTGGTATTAGATAGTGGACATATAGTTTTATCCGCTCTCCATCCAGAAACTATAGCATCAAGAATTGAGGGAACAAACGAAGAGGAGGAAGAATGAAAAATTTAGGAATTCTTTTTGTTCTCTCAGGACCATCTGGGGTAGGTAAAGATGCTATTTTAGAAGGATTGTTAAAAGAAGTTCCTAATTTAGTAAAATCAATCTCAGTGACCACTCGCCCCATGAGAGTAGGTGAAAAAAATGGAGAAGATTATTTTTTTGTAAAGGAAGATACCTTTAAAAATATGATAGAAAAAAATGAATTTTTGGAATGGGCAAAGGTTCATTCTTATTTTTATGGAACTCCCAAAAAATTTGTAGAAAAAAATTTAGAAGAGGGAAGGGATGTTTTATTAAAGATTGATGTCCAAGGAGGTTTGAGTATCAAAAAAATTTTTAAAAAAGCGGTATTAATTTTTATTGTACCTCCCTCCTTAGAAGAACTTAAAAAAAGGTTATTAAAAAGAGAAACGGAACAAAAGGAAGATTTTAATATAAGATGGAAAAATGTACCTCTTGAAATTTCTAAAATTTTTTATTATGATTATTTAGTTGTGAATTCTGATATAAATTCTGCAATAGAGGAAGTAAAAGCAATAATTATTGCAGAAAGGTGTAGATTAACAAAGAAAAAAGCAGAATATTGGATAAAGAAATTAGGAGGTAAAGAAGATGAAGGAACCATCAATAGATAAATTATTGGAGAAAATTCCTAATAAGTATATCTTAACAGTATTATCTGCAAAAAGGGCAAGACAAATTAATGAAGAACTTAAATTTTTAAGACAGATTATGGTAAAAGATTCATTAACCATTGCCCTTGAGGAGATTATTAATAACAGAGTATCCTTCGAGGAGGAAGAATCATAATTTTAAAGAGTGCTAATATCAAAGGTAATTTTATTTGACACAAGAATATCTGAAAAAGATTTTCTTTACTATTCTATTCCTAAAGAATTTGAAAAAGATGATAATGTAGGAAAAGCAGTTATTGTTCCATTAAAAAAGAGAAGAATTCTTGGTTATATATGGGAAATATTAGAAAATAACCTTGAAGATTCTATTAATATAAAGCCTGTTCATTTAATTTTGAAAAAGGTCCCACCTCTTCCTAAATCTCTAATTTCTCTAATTAATTGGATTAGTGACTATTATGAAAATTCCCTTTACAAATCTGCAAATTATATTTTTCCTTCGGGAGTTGATTTAAGATTAAAAAGAAGATTTAAAAGCAGGGATTATTCTGATATAAAACTTACAAAAAAACAAAAGATAATTTTGGAATATTTAGAAAAAGAGAGATCCTTAGAAGAGATAAAGAAAAACATAAAGGTTTCTGAAAATTTTCTCAAGAAATTGATGGATATGAATTTAATAGATGAAGAAATAGAACTGGAAGTAATTGAAAAACATCCTAAAAAGGAATTTTTTTACGAACCTAAGACTAAAAATTGGAATATTAAAAAGGAAATCTTAGAGGAATGGAAAAAATTTAAAGATAATCCCAATAATATTCCCTATCTACTTTTAATAGAAAATAGAAAGGAGAGATGGGAATATTATTTAAAATTAATAAAAGACTATTTTGATAAAGGTAAACAAATATTAATAATTTTCCCTACATTAAATTCTCTTCAAGATTTTCAGATTTTCTTAACGGAAAGAGCTCCTATAAAATTTTATAATTTTCATGGATTTCTTACCCCTGCCCAATCCTATCAGATTTTTAAGATTTCAGGGTTAGAAAGTCCGTTATTAATAATTTCTACAGGAAAGGGAATTTTTCTTCCTTTTAATAACTTAGGAGTTATAATATTAGATGAAGAAGAGAATGAATTTTATAATCTTCGAGAAAGAGAGCCTCGTTTTGATACTGTAAAGGTTGCATTAAAGAGAGCAAAATTAGAAAATATACCAGTTTTTTTAGGAAGTAGTTCTCCCTCAGTTTCTTCCTTTTATAATTTTTTAAGTGGAAAATTTTTATTTTTTAGAAAGATAGCTTCTAAAAGTAAAATTACCATTTTGGATATGAGAAAAGAGAAAGATAGCATATTACCTTATTATTCTATCATGAGAATTAAAGAAACCTTGAGATCTCAAAAACAAGTATTCTTTCTTCTGAATAGATTAGGGTATTCCACTTATCTTCAGTGTCAAGATTGTGGTTATACTTTTTATTGTCCCTATTGTAGTACCTCTCTTGTTTACCATTCTGATGAATTGGAATTAAGATGTCATTATTGTGGATATAAGATATCTTCTATAACTACTTGTCCTAATTGTGGTGGATATAGCTTTATCTATGGTGGTTTAGGAACGGAGAGGCTTGAGAATTATATAAAAAGAATTTTTCCAAAGAGTTTAGTTCAAAGATGGGATAGTGATTGGGAAATAAAGGAAGAAAATTTATTACATAAAAGTCAGATGATAGTTGGTACTCGACTTATTGTGCCTTGGATATCAAGACTTAACGTGGGGTTATTAATAATAATAAATTTAGATAATTTTCTTCACATCCCTGACTTTTCCATTTCCGAAAAAACCTTTAATCTGTTAAGGAGAATATTAAGTGATTTTCCTGGGGATGAAATAATAATCCAAACCTATTCGCCTAATCATTATTTATTAAGATCCTTGAAAAAAAATTCCTATAATATATTCCTTCATGAGGAATTGAGTTTAAGAAAAGCCTTAAAATATCCTCCTTTTTCTATTCTTCATCAAATCTTGTTAATAGGTGAGGACGAAAAGGAAATTATTTCTTCAGGAAATATGATTAAGAAGAGATTAGAAGAAAATCTAAAAAATATTGAAATTTTAGGACCTGCTCCCCATTTTCCATATATTTTGAAAGAAAAATATAGATATCAAATTCTTATAAAGGTTTTAGATGAGAAAGACATATCTAAAAATCTTTCTGAATTGATTCCCCATGATGACATATTTTCAGGATATAAAGTTATAATAAATAAGGATGTAAAAGAAATTTTATAAATACGAGGTGAAAAATAGATGGTTCTTAAGATACTTACTATTGAAAATCCTATATTAAGAAAAAGGGCAAAAAAAATAGAGAAGATAGATGAAGATATTAAAAAATTAGCAGAAAACATGTTAGAAACTATGAAATTTTCTAATGGAGTAGGTCTTGCTGCTCCTCAAGTTGGAAAAAATATAAGATTAGTTGTAGTAAGTTATGATGAAGAAGACTACATTTTCATAAATCCTGAAATTATTGAAAAAGAAGGGGAAAATGTTGATATAGAAGGATGTTTAAGTATTCCTAGTGTTGAAGTTCCTGTAAAAAGGGCTGAGAAAATTCTTTTAAGATATCAAAATCTAAAGGGTAGAACATTGAATATGGAATTTGATGGTCTTTTAGCAAGAATTATTCAACATGAAATTGATCATCTCGATGGAATACTAATTGTTGATAAGATAGAAGAAAACATAAAAACATGAACATTATATTTTTTGGGACACCTATATTTGCAAGAATAATATTAGAGAGACTTTTTGAAAAAGAAAATATTATAGCTATATTTACTCAACCCGATAAACCAAGGGGAAGAGGAAAAAAAATAGAATATTCTCCTGTGAAAGAATTTGCTTTAGAAAAGGGTATAAAATTATTTCAACCTGATAATTTAAAAAGTAAAGAGGTCGAAGAAATTATCTTAGAATTAAAACCTGATATATTGGTAGTTGCATCCTATGGAAAAATTATTCCAGAAAAACTATTGAAAATTCCTCCCTATGGAGGAATAAATGTTCATGCATCCCTTCTCCCCAAATATAGAGGAGCATCTCCCATTGAAAGGGCATTATGGAATTGTGAGGAGGAAACTGGGGTATGTATTATGCAGATGGAAAAAGGATTAGATACAGGTCCTGTCTGGAGTAAGAAAAAGATCAAGATTGAGCCTGAAGATAATAGAGAAACTTTGACATTAAAATTAGCAAATTTAGGGAGCGAACTTCTTTTAGAAACCCTTCCCATGATTAAAGAGGGAAAAATAAAGCCTATTCCTCAAGATGATTCCCATGCTACCTATGCATCAAAAATTTCTCCCTCGGAAGAAAAAATAGATTGGAATAATTCAGTAAAAAGAATATGGAGCCAAATAAGAGCTCTATCTCCCGAGCCTGGTGCCTATACATACTTTAGAGGAAATATATTGAAAATTTTAAAGGCATATTATTCTGAAGAAAAAATAGAAGATTTTCCTCTAGGGAGTATAATATTAATAGATAAAAAGAAAGGCTTTGCTGTAAGAGGAATTGATGGTATACTTTGGATTTTAGAAGTAAAACCTGAAAATAAAAAAAGAATTTCTGCAATAGATTTTATTAATGGATATCGTCTAAATATAGGTGAAAAATTAGAATAAAAAGGAGGTGTAAATATATGTTTCTTTTTGATCCAACATTTATAATATTGTTGCCTGCTTTAATACTTTCTATTTATGCTAGTTGGAAAGTAAGATATACCTTTACCCATTTTTCTCAAATTCCTAATTCCCGTAGGATAACAGGAGCTGAAGCTGCAAGAGTTTTATTAGAATCCTTAGGATTGCATGATGTAAAAGTAGAATTAACATCTGGTTCCCTTACAGATCATTATGATCCAAGGACAAAAACATTAAGATTATCGGAACCTGTTTATTATTCCCCTTCAATCTCTGCTCTTGGAGTATGTGCCCACGAAATTGGTCATGCAATCCAACATGCAGAAGGTTATTTACCTTTAGCTTTTCGCTCCACATTGGTTCCTATGGCATCATTGGGAACTAATATGGCATTTCCTTTATTCTTTATAGGATTTTTATTTGGTAGTTCTTCTCTTATGACCCTTGGAATTCTTGCCTTTTCTCTTGGTGTTCTCTTTTACCTTATAACCCTTCCTGTAGAGATTAATGCAAGTAAGAGAGCAAGAGAACTTTTATTATCTTCAGGTATGATAACTGCAAGAGAAGCAGAAGGAGTAAAAGCGGTGTTAAATTCTGCTGCATTGACTTATCTTGCTGCAGCTGCTATGGCTCTTCTTCAATTATTAAGATTGATTCTTTTAGCTAACATGAGAAGAAGAGATTAATGGAGGTAAGATTAAGAGCAGGAGAAATTCTTTATGAAATTGAAAAGAGGGAAGGTTACGCTAACTTAATTTTAAGAAGTAGCCTTCCCTCATTAAATTTATCCTTAAAAGAAAAAAAATTTATTACAGAATTAGTTTATGGAATATTAAGATGGCAATTAACTTTGGATGAAATTTGGAAGGGTTATGTAAAGTATCCTGATCATTTAACTCTCTGGGCAAAGATCCTTCTTCGAATGGCTGTATATCATGTATATTTTATAAAAAATACAAATATTCCTATGGCTATGAATGAAATTGTAGAAATATCAAAAATAAAATCAAAAAAAGAAAAAAATTTAATAAATGCAGTGGTAAGAAAAATTTCTTCAGAAAAGATTAGTATAGAAAGCTTTCCTCTTCATATTAAATTTAGCCATCCTTCTTGGATTTTAGAGGAATTAGAAGATTATTTGGGAGAGGATTATGCGATAAAAATAGCAGAATGGAACAATTCTCCCTCTTTCGTATCTATAAGAATAAATACTTTAAAAACTACAAAAGAAGAAATAAAAGAACTTTTTAAGAAAGATAATATTGAGGTAAAAGATGGATTTTTAGTTCCTCAAGGGTTAATAATAGAAGAAGGAATGTCTTTTGAAAATTATCATCTTTTCAAAAAAGGTTTTTTTACTATACAAAGTGAAGCTTCTATATTAACTTCAATAATATTAGATCCAAAACCTAACGAAAAAGTTGCAGATCTTTGTTCCGCTCCGGGAACAAAAAGCACCCATCTTGCTGAACTTATGGAAAATAAAGGAGAAATTTTTTCTGTTGATATTAATAAGTCCCGTTTAAACCTAGTGGAAAAAAATGCTAAAAGACTGGGAATAAATATAATTAAAACCTTAAATTATGATGTATTAAACCTTCCTGAAGAGTTGAATGGAACTTTTGATAAAGTTTTATTAGATGTTCCTTGTACAGGATTGGGAGTTTTAAAACACAAACCCGAAATAAAATGGAGAAGAGAAAGAGAAGATATATATAAATTGTCAAAACTTCAATACTCTATGTTAGAAAGAGCAGGAAAGCTTTTAAAAAAAGGTGGTGAAATTCTATATTGCACCTGTACCTTAACTTGGCAAGAAAACGAAGGGGTGGTTTTATCCTTTCTCCAAAAATATCCATCCTTTTATTTTAAACCTTTTACCTTTAATAATAAAAAATTCCCGGGAATTTTAAGAATTATTCCCTTTATATACAATACTGATGGATTTTTTATTTCTTTATTAAAAAATGAAGAATAATATACTTTCCCTTGATATAAAAGAATTAAATCAATATTTTAATGAAATTGGAGAACCTTCCTATAGAGTTAACCAAGTAATGGATTGGATCTATAAAAAGTTAGTCTTAAATTTTTCTGAAATGACAAATTTACCAATTAAATTACGTGAGAAATTAAAAAAAGATTTTTATATATATATCCCAAAGGTTTTAGAGAAAATTGAGGAAGATAATACTATTAAATTTCTACTTCAATTAGAGGATAATGAAACTATCGAGACTGTTCTGATTATACATAAAAATAGAAGAACCCTATGTGTCTCTACTCAAGTGGGATGTCCTTTTAAATGTAATTTTTGTGCCACAGGACTCATAGATTTTAAAAGAAATCTTTCCTCAGGAGAGATTTTATCTCAGATTTTATGGTCTAAAAAGCTTCTCATGGAGAAAGGAGACAATTTAACTAATGTTGTATATATGGGAATGGGAGAACCTTTAGCAAATTACGAGGAAGTGATAAAATCAGTTAGAATTTTAAATTCATCTCTTGGGATTGGCATGGGCTCAAGACATATATCTTTATCTACTGTTGGACTTATCCCACAAATTTATAAACTTTCTGAGGAGAAAATTCCAATAACTTTAGCTATCTCTCTTCATGCTCCAGATAATGAATTAAGAAATATGTTAGTTCCAATAAATAAAAAATATCCTTTAGAAGAGCTTCTTACTGCTTGTTGGTATTATTCTGAGAAAACAGGAAGGAGAATTTCCTTTGAATATGTTCTTTTAGAGAATATTAATGATACCATTGAGATGGCAGAAAAACTAGTAAGTTTGTTGAAGGAAAGACCTGCTCATGTCAATCTTATTCCTTGGAATAGGGTTCCTGAGTTTCCGTGGAAGAGACCATCTATCCTTAGAGTTAAAAAATTTGAAAAGTATCTAAAAGAAAATAATATTAACGTTACTTTAAGAGTCTCTCATGGTGAAAAAATTAGGGCAGGCTGTGGGCAACTTAGAGCAAGATTTTAATGGAGGGAAAAATATGAAAAAATTTAAATATTTTCTCTTTTTTTTGACTGCTTTTAACATTATACTTCTTGGTATTAATTTATATACCCTTTTGGCATTTATAAATCCATCCTCGGAAAAGATTTTTTCTATTCCTGATGTGAGAGATAAAGATATTATTTATGCTACAAAGATACTTACTGAGAAAGGATTTAAGCCAAGAGTTCAAGGAATTCTAATGGATAGAAAAAAGGAAGATCTTATTGTTTTAGATCAAAATCCATTATCTAAAGCCCCTGAGGGAAGCATTATAGATTTATGGATAAATCAGCCTGCAAAAATGATTCTTGTTCCTGACTTGAGATATGAGGCTGTAGAATCCGCAAGGAATAAATTAGAAAAATTAGGATTAAGAGTAGAAGTTATACCATCAGAGGAAGGATTTGTGGTTAGACAAGTTCCTGATGCCAATTTTTATATAGAAAGGGGAAGCAATGTACTTCTTTGGACAGAAACTTATAGGACCTATACTCAAGAGGAAAACTTAACACCTTAGAGGAGAGGAAAAATATGATTAAAGTTTATCCATCTTTATTAGCGGTAGATATTTTACATATTGGGGATTCTATAAAAAAGATTGAAGATCTTGTAGATGCTTGGCATATAGATATTATGGATGGACATTTTGTTCCCAATCTATCTTTTGGACCAAGCTTAGTTAAAGCATTAAAAAATTTTTCTCATAAGCCTGTTGATGTACATCTTATGGTGGAAAGACCAGAAACTTTTGTGGATTCTTTTATTTCTGCTGGTTCAGATCACTTAGGATTTCATGTTGAAGCAACATATCATCCCCAAAGACTAATAAAATATATAAAATCTAAAAGAGTAAAACCATATCTAGTATTAAATCCTGCAACCTCTTTATCCACCTTAGATTATCTATTACAAGAAATAGATACTGTTTTAATTATGACTGTAAATCCTGGTTTTGGAGGGCAAGAATTTCTACCTTTTACTTTAAAAAAGATTCAGGAATTAAGAGAAAGGGCTTTGAAGGAAAATTTAAAACTGGATATTATGGTGGATGGCGGAATAGATTTAAAAACTGCCCCTTTAGTTGTAGAAAAAGGTGCAAATATCTTAATAAGTGGCGTGAGTATATTTGAAAATACTAATCCGAGATCTGTTATATTAGCTTATAAATCCTTAAGTTTAAAGGAGGTTTAAAATATGGGATTGATCTATCAACCATGGTTCATGCCTCTTCTCCTTTTATTCTTGATGTTTTGGGGGAAAAGATTAGCTAAAAGGGAAGAAGAAGCATATAAAGAAGATGCAAAAAAATATGTAAGTATAGAGGGTAGGGTAGAAGAGGGAAAGGAAATAGTTCCCCCTTGGAGAAGGAAAGAAGAAATTAAAAAAGAAGAAAAGAAAAGATCTCCAATAGGTTTTTGGATTTTAAATATCTTGGTGATAATATACCTAGTCTTTGTTTGGTTTTTAACAAAAACAGGATTCAGTAATAATATATATGAAATCATTACTGGATTTGCCTTTGCTTTTTACTTTTTTAATTTTAATATACCAAGTTTGTTAGGAAATATATGGACCTTTAGAGAATATCCAGGAAGTGTTAAAGGAGAAATAACTTTAAGTAAACATTTTGTATTAGCTTCTCGAAAGATTGAGACAAAAGTCTATCTTTTTACTTTTACAATACTTTTCCTCGCAACCCTCTCATTATTTATTTTAGGAATTCTTCTCTCCTTAATAATAAGAATGTGGCTTATTGACAGACATTTATCAAGAACACCATTACCTGACTGGTAAAAAGAATTTTCCATTAGGAGTTATTATTTCTTCAAATTTTAAATTATATACTTCTTCTAAAAAAGAGGAGGTTAAAATACTTTCTTTACTACCATAACTAAGGATTCTTCCATTTTTTATGAACAGGATATGATCACAAAATAGGCTTGCTAAATTTATATCATGAAAACTGGAGATTACTAATATATTCTTGCTCAATTCTTTGATAAATTTCAGGAAAAATATTTGATAATATGGATCAAGATTATTTGTAGGCTCATCTAAAAGAAGAATTTTGGGTTCTTGCACTAATACCCTTGCCAAATGCACCCTTTGTAATTCTCCCCCTGAGAGTTGAAACAATTTTTTATTTTTAAAAGAGAAAGTTTCAGTAAGAACTAAAATTTCATTGATCTTCTGCCAATCTTTTTTGCTCAATTTTTTCCAGTAAGGATGATGGGGATATCTTCCAAGAGATACATATTCCTCAACGGTAAAAGAAAGATTAAAACTTATTTTTTGAGACAAGAAGGCTATATTTTTTGCAAGTTCTTCTTGTTTATATTCTCTTATTTCTTTTTCATTTATATAAATTTTTCCTTCCCATGGTTCAATATATCTAATCAAAAGTCTTAATAAAGTTGTTTTTCCTGAGCCATTTGGTCCTAAAATACCCAAAAATCCAATGTTTGGTGATTCCCAATTCATATCCTTTATTATCATATTAGAATTATATCCTGTCTTAACCTTTTCTAATCTTATCATTGCTCCTTCCTCAATAAAAAAATGAAAAAGGGAACCCCTAAAAAGGAAGTTATTATTCCAATGGGAAGTTCTGTTGGGTAAAAAGCTGTCCTTGCTAATATATCGGAAAAAAGAAGTAAAATTCCTCCGAATAAAAAACTTGAGGGGATAAGCCATTGAAAATCTGATGTTTTCCACAGTCTCATAATATGGGGAGCAATTAATCCTACAAATCCAATAATTCCCGAAACAGATACCGAGGGAGCAATTAGTAAAGAAATTAAAATTAAAAAGTATTTTTGATATTTTCTAATTGAAAGTCCAAGACTATAAGCCTCTTCTTCAGTAAGATTAAGAAGATTAAATTTTTTTCTCCAAAGATATGCCCAGGGAATAGAAATAAGGGAATAAATAAATAAAATTTTTAAGTGTTGCCACCCCTTGGCATTAAATCCTCCCAAAATCCAAAAATATACTCCCTGAAAAATCTTTTGATTTTTAAATAAAAGAAAGGAAATAAGAGATGAGAAAAGGGCATTTAAAGAAACCCCTAATAAAATTAGGCTGGAGTTATATAATGATTTTCTACTCCATAAAATTAAGATAAAAAGAACAGTAAAAGCACCAAAAAGGGAAATCCATGGTGTAACTAAAGGATCAATTTCCCATGTTCCTCCAGATAAAATAAAATAGATAGTTGCACCAAGAGCAGATCCTGATGATATTCCAATAATGTGGGGCTCTGCTAAGGGATTATGAAAATAACTTTGTAAAATACTTCCTGCGATAGCAAGATTTCCTCCAACAAAGATAGCAAGAAAAGTTCTTGGTAATCTTAAATTCCAAAAGATATTTCTCTTGACAAATTCCCCTTTCCCTAAAATTATATTTTTAATGTCAGAAATATTTAAGGATACTTCCCCCACCATTAGAGATAAAATAATTAAAAAAATTAAGACAACAAAAAGAATTGCTAATTCTTTATAATGCATTACTTACTCTCATAGATGATTTTATATAAAGCCTCTAATCCATCAATTAATCTTGGTCCAGGTCTAAAAACAAGATCGTCATTAATATAAAAGATCTTTTTATTTTTAACAGCAGAAATATTAGAAAATTCAGGCTTCTTAATTAAAGATTCCATTGAAATTCCTGACATTTCTCCAATTAGTATGATATCAGGATTCTTTTGAATAATATATTCAACACTTAATACAGGATACTCAGGATCATCCTTTTCTACTATATTTTTAACTTTAAGTTTTTTTAACAAATCACCTACAAAAGTTGAGGGAGAACAGGATATAAAAGGATCATTCCAAAGAAGGAATAAAACATTTTTTTTACTCCTAAAAGGTATCAATTTCCTTTCTATAGCCTTTAATCTTCTTATTATATTGGAGTATATATATTGAGCTTGTTTTTCTTTATTTGTTATTTTTCCAAGAAGTAAAATATTACTTAATACATCCTCAAGATTCTTCGGATCTAAAACTACAAAATTTGTATTTGGAAGCAATTGAGTTAACTGGTTAAAAATTTCCTTAGGAAAACTTTTATATAAAACTACTAAATCAGGACTTAAACTCACTATTTTTTCAACATTAGGATTACTAAATCCTCCAATCTTTTCTTTATTTTGAGCTTCCTTGGGATAATCGCAAAAATCAGTGACTCCAATAATTTTATCATTAAGGTTTAATGAAAAAAGAATCTCAGTAGAGGAGGGAGCTAAGGAAATAATTCTCTTTGGTTCTTTTTGTATATTTATAGCTCTTCCAAGATCATCTTGGATAATTAGGGGATAATTTGTTTTGGAAAAAGAAAAAGAAAGAAGAATCATTAAAATAACGATAAAAGATTTTAATACTCTTTTCATAGATCAAACCTCCCTTTATAAAAAAATTAAACTCTACCTCCAAGGAAAGAAGGTAGAGTTTCTTCTCCAACTCCCTTTCCTCGAAGGTGTTGGATCCAAAGAATAGGGCAGGTCTCCTGACTTCTGGATCATCATCTTCCTCGCCTTCCCAAGGCTTTCTACCTCAGTGGCACTTTGAGGAAGACTCCCCAGTTACAGTGGCGGGACCGTGACGGATTTTCACCGTCTTCCCTTTTAATCCCCAAAAGGGGAACCCTATTCTTGAAAACAAGTATATTATAGCATGAATCTTTATAAAATTTGATGATAGGGGGTTAGATTATTATGACTGAGAAAAAAAGAATAGAAAAATGTGAAGAATTCAAAAATAAATATATTGCTAAAATGGGAGGACCTGGAAATTTAACGAGTGAAAGGAAAATCACAATTGAAAATATATGTAATCTAAAAAAATTAACAGAAGTTGATAAACTACCTAGAAGAAATAGTACTAGAATATATTTAAGTAATGAAATGGAAAGAATTCTTGGAAGATTGAGAGATCCTAAAATTGACAGAAAGTGTATCACTGATGATATGGATATAATTAACTTTTATATTAAAGAACTAAATGAAACACCGCCCAGCTTTATAGAAGCGGGACCAAGAAAAATATTACATTTTAATCCTAAAATTGTTAAAATAGGAATACTCACATCTGGTGGTATCGCTCCAGGATTAAATACTATAATTGAATCTATCGTTGAAAAACATATTAAAGTTTATGGATTAACTTTAGCACCTGATGCAAAGGGAAAAATTTATGGATTCAAATCTGGTTTTGTAGGTTTAGAAAATAATGAGTATGAAGAGCTAAATGCAGAAAAAGTAAAGGGATGGTGCCAATTTGGAGGATCTAAAATTGGTGTTGGATGTGTTAGATATTTCAATTGGGGTAATCCCAAAAACCATGGATAATGATATCCTTTGGGTTTGGCAGTCTTTTGGCTTTGTTACTGCCTTTGATAAAGCAACAGAAATAATAAACATATTTCATACAGAAGCAGAGTCAAATAATAGAGTTTGTATCATACAATTATTTGGTGCTAATACAGGTCATGTGGCTGCTAATGCATCATTAGCAAGTGGTAATATTGATGTTGTGTTGATACCAGAAGAAAATTTCGAAGTTGATAAAGTTTGTGAATATATATAAAAAAGTTGCTGATAATAAACATGCTTTAATTGTTGTAGCTGAATGAGCAAGAGGAATAGAAAAGATAAAAGGAAGATTTTATATATGGCTTGCTGACACTCGTGATGACAGAAATAATAATTTTAGCATATTTGTGGAGAAAATAAGTTATTATTTAAAACAGGAAGGACTTGAAAAGTATCAAGTTTTTTGGAATCAACTTCAACATATTATTAGATCAATTGCTCCAAATGCTCATGATCAAGTATATTGTAGAAGACTTGCTGATATGATTGTAGATAGTTGTCTTGCAGGATATACAAATTTTATGATTAGCTTCTGGTTAACAGAGTATGTTTTGATTCCTCTTAAATTTGCTGCGAAAGGTGGCTTATCAGAAGAAGGATACAAAACATTCCCAATAGGTGGAATATTCTGGCGAACAGTAAAAAGATGTATTGGCCAACCATCTTTTCTCTCAGAGGAAGCAAAAGAAGCAAAGGATATTGTTGATTAAATTAAGAAATTAAAATGGTCTTAAATTATTTAGTTAGATCTTATAACATGAATAACTTTACATAATAAACATTATCGGAAGTTAAAAGGGAATAATAAAAAAGCTGTAAAATATTATTCTTCCTTAGGTTTTATTATGGTCTCTTGAGAAGAAAGATTCCTTTTTTCATATAGCTTCAAAGGATAACCTCTTTCTAAATCTTCAATTAGTTCCTTTGGATTTTGATATCTATCTTCTGGAAATCTTGCAGTCATTTTCTTAACAATTTGAGACAATCCCTCAGGAATTTCAGGCTTAATAGATTTAGGATCAGGAAGTTCTTCCTGAAGTTTTTTAAACATTACAGTAATAGTGGTATCTTCGGAATAAGGAAGAAATCCTGTAAGCAATTCAAAGAAAACTACTCCTAAAGAGTAAATATCAGACCTTATATCCACTTTTGAGCCCTCTGCTTGTTCGGGAGAGGCATATTGAGGAGTTCCCATAAAAATACCTGTTTGAGTTATAGTTGAAAGATTTCCTAAATGGGCTATACCAAAATCCATTAATTTTACCTTTCCATCAAAAGTTATCATTATATTTTGCGGTTTTATATCTCTATGAATAATATTTTTTGAGTTTGCATGATCTAATGCCTTAGCTACTTCAACTATTATTTCTTTAGCGTAAAAAGGAGGTAATGAACCTTTCTCTTCAATTATCTTTTTTAAATCCTTTCCTAATACATATTCCATGACAATATAATAATAATTTTCTTCTTTCCCTTGATCTAAAACTTTAACAATATTAGGATGATCTAAGATTGTAGAGGCTTTTGCTTCTCTTAAAAATCTTTCTACTGTTTGAGGATCTTCAGAATATTGAGGATGCAAAATTTTTACTGCTACATTATTCTTGGTAGATAAATCCATTGCTAAATATACTGTTGCCATTCCACCTGCTCCAAGTTTTTTTATAATTTTGTATCTTCCTTTTATTATTAATCCTTCTAAGCTTTCCCTAGGTAGAATATTTTGATATACAATATTTCCAATAAATCCTAAAACAATAGAAAAAATTGGAATAATAAAAGGAACAATAATATTATTATTGAAGAAATATAAACTTATGAAAGAATAAATACTTATAATTAAAAGAGTGATGAGTAAATTGATTAATATTTTTTTTCCTTGTATAAAACCTGTTATAATTAATATAAAAAATGATATAAATAAACTAAACCATGAAGGGAAATAAGTTAAATAATTTTTCCTTAATAGATTACTTAAAATATTTGCATGAATCTCAACTCCTGGCATATTGGCGAGAGAAATTCTCCCCCATCTCTTATATCCCGTAAAGGGAACCAAGTAAGAATCTTTAAGCAATTCTGAGACAGCCCCAATAAATACAATTTTATTTTTTAATATACTTATATCTGTTTCTTTTTTTATAACGCTATTATAAGAGAGTATTTTAATATTAAAAGGACCACCTGAAAAATTAATATAGAATTCTGAAGGGAAAGTCTTTAGAATTATAGAAATGGGAACTTTTTTTAAAAAGGAATAAGCATATAAAGCTAATGAATGGTATTTATTTTTATTTAAATCTTCAAAGTACAATTTTCCTTTTCTAACTACCTTATCTTTATCTAATATTAAATTACTTATCCCATTATAAATTGCGGACTTTTTCAAAACAGGGACAGATTCTCTCAACTGAAATATTACTACATTAAATTTGGGATCTGCAGAAGAAGAAAGATAGCTTGATAAAATCACATTTTTAAGGGTTTTTATCTTCTCAGCAAAAATTTGATCGTCTTTTGTTTTAATATCAAATATTATATCAAATATAATTAATTTAGGTTTTTGTTCCTTTAATATATCTAAAAGTTTACCATGAATTGAGCGAGACCAGGGCCAATTTCCTATTTCAAGTAATGATTCATCATCTATTCCTATAATCACTATATCGTCAGGAGCAGATCTCTCCCCTCTTATATGAAATCTCCAATCAATACTTCTATCTTCTAAAAGAGTAAAAATATCAAAAAGATTAATAATTATAATAAAAAGAAAAAAACCTAATAAAATTAAGAATTTTAGCAAAATTTTATTTTTTATTCTCCTCATATCAAATACAATCTCCTAAATCCTTTATCTTTAGCTAATTTTATAGCTCTTCTATATTCATCCCCCGTAATACTCCTATTTATTTCAGAATATTCCCAGGCTCTATAGAGAGGGCGATATTGATCCATTATATTAATAAATACATTAGGTGATATTTCTTCTTTTAGAAAATCTAACCATTCCTCTATACCAGAAAGATTGTTAGGTAAAAGTAAATGTCTCACAAGAAGTCCTCTTTCTGCTATTCCCTTTTCATTAATAACTAAATCTCCAACCTGTCTTTGCATTTCCTTTAATGCTTCTTTAGCTACATCAGGATAATTTTCTGCATTAGCTAACTTCCTTGCAATCTCATTAGAGATGAATTTTATATCTGGCATATAAATATCTATTACTTCTTCTAAAATCTTTAAAGTCTCAACACTTTCATAACCACTTGTATTATAAACTAAAGGTATGTTTAATCCTTCAGAAATTGCTATTTTTAGACTTGCCAAAATCTGTGGTACAAAATGAGTTGGTGTTACTAAATTTATATTATTGCATCCTATATTTTGTAAATATATCATAATTTTAGCCAAATTCTCAATAGATATATTTTCTCCTATGCCAATATGACTTATAGTATAGTTTTGACAAAATATACATCCAAGATTACAATTGGTAAAAAATATAGTTCCAGACCCTGTTCTTCCTACTAAAACCCTTTCTTCTCCAAAATGGGGAAAGAAATCAGAAACAATAGGTTCAATTCCAGATTTACAATATCCCTTTTCTCCTTTTATTCTATTTACTCTACAATTTCTTGGACAAAGATTACAATTTTCAAGTTTCTTATAAGCTTCTTTAATTTTTATATCCAATTTTCCTTTATTATAAGTTTCTAAATATAATGGTTTCATAAAGTTTTAATAAACTTTCTTATATGAAATTTTACTCCTAATTCTAAGGCTATCTTTTCGCACAAATACTTGTCAATCTCAGGTAAATCCACAATAGTTATCTGAACATTCTTTATAAATTTAGTTGCAAGTTTTATAAATTCTAATATCTCTTCATATACATTTTTAAATACAGGTCTGCAAATTTTATTATATTTTTCTGAACTTTCTGCATTAAGACTAATAGATATTGAATCAATCCAATCTCTTAACTCTAAAAGAATATTCCTCTGATGGAAGACATTACCTTGTCCATTTGTATCTATACGTAGAATAATAGAGGAGTCATTGGCTTTAATAAACTCTGATATTTTTTTTAAAATATTTATTCTTAATAAAGGTTCTCCAAATCCACAGAAAACAATCTCTTTATACTTTTTCAAAGGAAAATAACTTTTAAGCTCTTCAACAATTTCTTTGTAAGTGGGTTCTCTTTCCAACCATAATATTTTATTTCCAACTCCACTGGAAAAGTTTTTAATACAAAATACACAGCGATTTGTACATTGATTAGTTATATTAAGATAAAGATTTTCTCCTAATAAATATACAGTATTCATTCTTTAAATATCTTAGGAAAAATTTTTTTAATATTTTCTTGAATTCTTTCCTCCAATTCCTCTAAAGAGATATTTTTAATTTCTGCTAATTTTTTTGCTATATCTATAAGATAAGAGGGTTCATTTACTCTCCCTCTATAAGATTGAGGAGGAAGATAAGGAGAATCAGTTTCAATAACAATAAGATCTAAGGGAATTTTAGAAACCACCTCTCTCAATCGAGAAGCATTGGGATAAGTTATAGGTCCTGAGAAAGAAAAGAGAAAATCCCAATTAGCTATTACTTTTGCAATCTCATAACTTCCAGAAAAACTATGCATTATTCCTTTAAGTTCCCAAGCTTTTTCTTCTTTTAAGATTTTTATTAAATCCTGATAGGCATCTCTACAATGAATAATTATAGGAAGATTATATTTCTTTGCAAAATTTATTCCTTCTCTAAATATCTTTATTTGTTTTTCCTTTGAGGAATACATTCTATAATAATCTAATCCTATTTCTCCAATAGCAATAGTTTTTGGAGTTATAAGATTTTCCCAAGGAAAATCATCATAATTTAAAGAATCTGAATCATGAGGATGGATACCTATGGATGCAAAGATTCCCTTTTCTAAAGAAGAAAGTTCTATTGCAATTTCACTTGATTCAAAATCAAATCCTACTGTAATCAAAACCTCAACTCTAACTCTTTTTGATCTTTCATAGATTTCTTTCCAGTTTTTGTATAATAAATCATGATTTAAATGAGTATGTAGATCTATCCACATAGTTTAGTCATCTCAGGGCTATGCCTCCATCCTCGACTTCATCCTTCCAGATAGTAGAGGACTGGTAAGCTCCAATCAGGATTTCTGCGGCACATAGAAGAAACTTCTTACCGTTGCTTCCTTTCGGACCTAGCGGGGTTTGAAGCTCTCCTATTGCACAGGTCCTGATCTTCATTGCTCCCATATTCCTCCCTATTCTACAAGGATAAGCCTCAGATGGCCTTTCGGTCCTGCTATAGCGGGTTGCAGGTACAGGGCACCGCTAGCTCCCCACCTAAGCATAGCCCTGAGTTTATTCCTGTAATCTTATTAAAACAAAAATAAAGCTCAAAAATTGTCCTACAAAAGCCCAGATAATTATAAATATTATAAGTTTTGCAATTATTGCTCCTAAACTTTTTTCATTTTTAAATAATACAGAAAAATTTAGTTCTTTAAGAACTGCGTAGGCTGATAAAAATCCTAATACAAAACTTAAAATTATACTTCCAGTACTTAATATATTCTTTATTTCCATTTTAAAACATCCAAGATAAGAATGGCGGAGAGGGTGGGATTCGAACCCACGAGACCGTTTTCACGGTCTACTCGCTCTCCAGGCGAGCGCCTTCGTCCACTCAGCCACCTCTCCGCATGTTTATATTTTATCATAAACCTTTAATCTTGAAAAATCTCGTAAAACTTTAAAAAAAGATTTTAATAATTTTGAACATTCTTCTTCCAAAACTCCACCTTTTACTTCTACATTGTAATTTAAATATATTGCTTCTAAAATATTTCCCTTGGAATCATATGCTCCAAAAATTAATTTTTTTATTCTTGCCTGAATCAGTGCTCCGAAGCACATTAGACAAGGTTGCAAGGTGACATATAGGGAACATCCTTCTAATCTCCAGTTATTTAATTTTTTGCAAGCTTTTCTAATTACTATAATCTCCGCATGAGCAGATGGATCATTTTTCTTTTCTCTTATGTTATAACCTCTTGCTAAAATATCTCCCTTTTCATCAACTAAAATAGCACCCACTGGAACTTCTCCTTTTTTTAAAGCCTTTTTAGCCTCTTTTATTGCCTCTTTCATATAAAATTCTTCTATTTCAAAGAATCTTCTACCCATTTTATATAGAGTGGATCCCCTAAATTAATGGGAATTGCTATTATTTCTGGGAGTTCATAACTGTGATTTTCCTTTAATTTTCTAATTAAGATAGGGAATTTATCTTCGTTAGTTTTTAAAAATAAAATACACTCCTCTACCTCTTCCTTACTGTTTTTCCAAAAAAACAACGATTTTACCTTTGAAATTATATTTCCACAAGCAATTAATTTTTCATCAAGAAGAAGATTTATAATCCTCTCAGCTTCTTCTTCATTCTTTACTGTCGTAATTACCAATATCATCCTTTTCACCTCTTATAAATTTTTTCAGAATCTCATCTAAAATTAAATCTGGTCCTGAGATAGCCATATAATCAGCTATTTCTTTAATTTTAAAAGATCCATTGGATATTGCAATACCTAATCCTGCTTTTTCTAATAAATCGATATCATTATCATAATCTCCAATAGCAATAACCTCTTGAGGGTGTATATCTAAAAACTCTAATAACCATAGCATTGCATTTCCCTTAGAACATCCCTTTGGTAGTATTTCCAAATATTTCTCTGCGGAGAAAACAATTTCAACCCTTTCTCCATAATAAATTTCTAACAAATTTTTTAATTTCTCCAAGAATTCTTTATCATTTTCTTCAATAAAAAATTTTATTAGATTGTCCTTCATAATATTCTCAATATTTTCAATTTTTTCTATGGTCCATAATTCATCTTTCCAGTAGATACCAAGAGAAAGATTTAAATTAATTGATCTCAAAAAATAAAGAATATCCCTAAATATTTTGGGATCTAGAAATTTTCTATATAACCATATATTTCTTAGAGGATCATATATACCAGCTCCATTATATAGAATTACAGGTAGTATAATTTTTAGCTCATCTATAAAAGGTTTTATTGATTGTAACCTTCTGCCTGTAGCCAAAGTAATCTCAATTCCATTCCTTCTAATCTCTTCTAAGGCATAAAGATTTTCCTTAGATATTTTTAAATCCTTTCCTACCAAACTTCCATCAAAATCACTTATAATTAATTTATATTTCTTCATAACAGAAGTTCCCTAATTTGATTTATAAGTAAAGGTTTATATGAAAATATATCTAAAATCTCTTCTCCCCTAATTAAACTTCCATTAATAATCTTTGTTAATACATTTATATAAATATTTTTTTCTTCCTTTATTTTTAATTCCTCAAGATACTCCTTTAGATTTAATTCTTTTATTTTTTCTCCTCTTCTCACAAGAATATTAAAAGAGTCTCTTGAATGAAACACCCTTAAATCCTCATAAAGTAAATCCAAAGAGTGATGGTATACCTCCATTTCATATTTTATATATCTTACCTCCATAGAGTTTTTATCATCTTTTAAAAAGTAACATTCATAAAATTGAACATCCAAACTTAATTGTCTATTCCATTCTTTCATAATCAAATCTTCAGGCATTTTCTCTCTAAGACTTACTTCTAACCATTCCCTTTTACTTTCAACTCCTACAGGAACAGGAATTGAAAATGAAATAATAGGCATTGGATTATAACCTTGAGAATAAAGAATAGGTATTGTAGTTCTTCTTAAAGCTCTTATAATAAATTTTGTAAAATCTTTAAAACTTATATATTTTAAATTTCCTGTTTTATAATAACAAAGTCGATAAACATATTTATTCATGATGTATTATTCCGCAAAACTCACAGTATTGTCCCCACTCGCAGGGAGGAGTTTCTTCCTCTTTATATGCCTTCTCTCTTTCCCTTTTTAAAAATTCTTTAGAAACTCCAGTAAGAATGTGATCCCAAGGAAGAACTTCATCATAATCTTTTTCTTTTAAATATTCCCAAGGATCAATTTTATTATTCTTAAAAGCTTCTTCCCAAATAGAAATATTCAAATAATCTTTCCAACCCTCTAATCTACTTCCCTTTTCCCATGCAGAAAATAATACTTGGGACAATTTTCTATCTCCCCTTGAGAATATAGCTTCTAATAAACTCATATTATAATCATGAAAATCTATAATAAATCCTCCTTTTCTTAGTTTTTCTAAGATATATTTCTTTCTTTTCTCAACAACCTCTTTTCTTTCAAATTTCTCCCATTGAAAAACAGTATGAGGTTTAGGAATAAATATAGAGAATCCAAGATGAAGAATAATCCCTTTATTTTGATTTTTTATTTTTAAAACTAATTTAATCAAATCTTCAATATCCTCTTCTTTCTCTGTAGGAAGTCCTAACATAAAGTAAAGTTTTATTCTTTTCCAACCCATCTCATAAGCATTTCTAATAGTATTAAGAAGATCTTCATCTTTTAATCCTTTATTGATCACTCTACGCAATCTTTCTGTTCCCGCCTCTATTGCAAAAGTTAAACCTGATTTTCTCACACTCTGTAATTTTTCTGCCAATTCAAGAGAAAATCTATCCGCTCTTAGGGATGACAAAGAAAAACTCAAATATTTTGCAGAAAATTCTTTATTTAATTCCTGTATTAAGTATTCTATATAGGGATAATCATTGCTACTTAATGAAAGAAGACTAATTTCTTCATAGCCAGTATTTCTAAAGACTTCTCTAATAATTTCTTTTATTTTTTCAGGCTCCCTTATTCTTTTCGGTCTATAAATATATCCAGCAAAACAAAACCTACAATTTCTTTGACATCCTCTCATTATTTCCACAATTCCTCTATCATGGACTGTGGATTGGAAAGGAACTAAGGGTTTTACTGGAAAATAAGCTTTATTAAGGTCTTTTACAATTCTCCTATTAATCTTTTCAGGAACCCAAGAATATTTAGGTGTTAAAGAATTATCTTCATAAAGAAATGGAATATAAATACCTTCAATTTTAACCAATCTTTTATATAACTCCAATCTTGATTCCTTACTTTCTTTCCATTCTAAGTAAACATTTACTAATTCATCAATAGCATCTTCTGCTTCTCCAATAAAGAAAATATCTATAAAAGGAGCTAAAGGTTCTGGATTTAATACCGATGGACCCCCTGCTATAATTAAAGGATCATTGTTTTTTCTTTGATTACTAAAAATAGGTATATCAGAAAGATTTAAAATATTTAAAACTCCAGAATAATTAAGTTCGTAAGAAATACTAAAACCTATCCAGTCAAATTTAAATAAGGGAGTCCTACTTTCAAGGGTAAATATAGGTATTTTATGATATCTTAGATTCTTCTCCATATCTAAATCAGGGACAAAAACTCTTTCACACAAAGTATCTTCTCTTTTATTGAAGAGGTGATAAACTATTTGAAATCCAAGATTAGACATTCCAATTTCATAAAGATCAGGAAAGGCTAAGGCAACATGTAATTTAGTATTACTCCAACTCTTTTTAATTACGTTAAACTCTTCTCCAATATATCTTCCGGGATTTTTAATTTCCTTTAGAATGCTATCAATCCTATCCATGAAAGGTTCTATCACTTCTCATAGAGATGTTTATTAAAAGAGCTAACATCATAAGATTAGTTATTAAAGAGGTTCGTGCAAAACTTACAAAAGGTAAAGGAACTCCTACAACAGGTAATAATCCTAAGACCATACCAATATTTACAAAAGTCTGAATTAACCAACTAAAAAGAATTCCTCCTACTATCATTTTTCCAAATTTATCATTTATATTAACATAAATTTTCCAAGAATAATAAAACAAAAGATAATATAATAATAATAAGATTAATCCTCCAATAAAACCAAATTCTTCTCCTATAACAGTAAAAATAAAATCTGTGTGTTGCTCGGGAATAAGATTAAGATGAGTTTGTTGCCCACTTAGCCAACCTTTTCCCAAAATTTTTCCAGAACCAACAGCTATCAATCCTTGTAGAATTTGATAGCCACTACCTAATGGATCCTTGTAAGGATTCAAAAAGGTGATTACTCTTTTTTGCTGATATGGTTTTAGAAACACCCAGAAAAAGGGAATTAAGAGAATAAAAGCCAAAAGAGTCTTAATAATATACCTTTTTGGGATTCCTGATAGGAAATATAAAAAGAATCCAGTTAAACCTATGATTATTGCAGTTCCAAGATCTGGTTGTAAAAATATTGATAATACTGTTAAAATTAAAAGAATTGAAGCAAATAAGAAATCTATAATTCCTAAATTATCTCTTTTCCTTTTTGCTTCACAAAAATATCCTGAAAGAGAAAGGATTATAAATAATTTAGACAATTCAGAGGGTTGAAAAGAGAATCCAAAAATTGAATACCATCTTTGAGCTCCTAAGGTTTCTCTTCCAAAGAAAAATACCCCAATAAGCAAGATTAGATTTATTACATAAATAAAAATCCATAGCCTTTCTAAAGCTCTATAAGGAAAACTTAAAATTAAAAAAAATAAGATCAGACCAATAAAAAAAGCAATTAATTGTCTTTCAACAAAAAGAAAGGGTGATAAATTTTTTCCTAAAAGTCTACTTATAGTTGCAGTATATATGGAAAACATTCCAATGATAATTAATATAAACACTAATAATATTATCCTTAATTCTTTATTCCTCATCATCTATCTTCCAAAAAACTAAACCTGATATGGGTTTTGGATAAAAATATGTGGATTTTTGAGGAAGTCTTTCACCCTTTATAGCAAGGGTATATATTATCTCTAAAGGAATTCCTGGTAGAATAAAAGCAGAACTAAAATCTTCAGTTTTAATAAGTTCTTCCACTTCTTTTAAACTATGGGAGAATCTGATTAGATTTTTTTCTTGAAGCTCTCCTTCTTTTATCTTCAAAACCCCCTCCCAAACTCCTTTTTGTAAAAGAGTAGTAGGAAGAACCCACCAAATATTTGATT
This sequence comes from Dictyoglomaceae bacterium, assembly GCA_026417425.1. The sequence continues at coordinate 30,033 of JAOADF010000124.1, read as the reverse complement.
TTTCATTTTTAAAAAATAGATATTTAAGTTTAGGAAAAAGTTTGTATAGTTTTCGCCCATCATAATAATAAATAAAGGGATTAGAAGGATTAAATATAAGATCTAAGTCCTCTTTAAATTCTTCTTCCATAATTTCAAAATATTCTTCTAACTTCCATAAAGAGATGTTTAGACCTTTTCTTAATATTCTATGGGTTGGTAAAACTTTAACTCCAGGATCATAAAGATCTGTCATTAAAGTAAATACATATGCAAACTTATCTTCCTTTTTCTCTTGATAATAACTCCAAGATGCTTCATATCTATGATGTCCATCAGCAATCAAGATTTTTTTAGATCTGAAGAATTCTTTTAATAAATTTTCTAAGGAGGAGGGAATTTTCCATAATGTATGTTCCCTTTCGTCCCATGTTTCTACATGTAAAAGAGACTTTTTTTCGTCAAAATTTTTCCATAAATTTGACATAACTCCTTCCTTATCTTCATATATACACCAAATAGGCTCAAAATTTGTATTACATTTTCTTAAAATCTCTAGTCTGTCCATCTTAGGAGCAGAAAAGGTCTGTTCATGAGGGAGAATATCCTCTTCTCCTAAAGGTTGAATCCTCATAATACATAAAATTCCCCAACTTACTTCTTTTCTTCCATACCATAAGAATTTTTGTCTATAGATATAAAAGGATTTTTCTTCTTTTATTAAAATCTTATTTTTAATCCATTCTATAAGTAGGGTATTAATCTCTTTGTAGTCAATTGGAATTTTCTCTCCTAAGGTTAAGCGAACAAAATTGTAAGGATGAGATTTTAAAAATTTAATTTTCTCTTCTTCTGAAATAACATCATAAGGGAGACATAAGACCTTTTCTAGGGGAATATCCTTATTATATCTAAATCCAGAAAAGGGTAAAATTTCAACCATTCTTTTCTCCTTCCCTTCTTTTTGGAATAAGTATTTTAAAATTTGTTCCTTGATTAATTTTACTTTCCACATCTATTTGCCAACCATGTTTTTCAACTAATTTTTTTACAATGGATAACCCAAGACCACTACTGAATCCATCTTCACTGCTTCTTGCTCTATCAACCCTATAAAACCTATCAAAAATATAAGGTAAATCTTTTTCTGAAATTCCTACCCCAGTATCCTTTATTGATAAAATCATCTCTTCTAAATTATCTACCGCTGAAACTTCGATTTTACCTTTGTCTGGTGTATATTTTACTGCATTCTCAAGGAGATTAAAAAGAATAGTTTCTAAATGTTGAGGATCTGCATATAACATTAAAGAGGAAGAAACATTTAAATTTAACTTTAAATTCTTTTTCTTTATTAAAGGATTGAGACTCTCTAAGACTTTTTCCACAATATCGATAAGAAATAGATTTTGCATATTTAATTCCACAACTCCCGCTTCAAGACGAGAAAGATTCAATAAATTATTTACCAATTTACTCATCCTTTCAATTTCTTTTCTAAGATAAGGGAAAAATTCTTTAGATATTTCTTCAAGGGTAATTTTCTTTTCAGAGAAAAGATCTAAAAGAATTTGCATTGAGGTAAGAGGAGTTCTTAACTCATGGGAGGCGTTAGCTATAAAATCTTTATAATTTTCTTCTAGCTTTTCATATATACTTTTATCATTAATAATAAACAGTACTTCTTTATTTTCAGGAAGGTAAAAGGAATTAATTTCCAGTAATTTTTTTTCCTTTCCCCAGAAATAAATAGAAATCATATAATTTTTCTTTTCACTAATAGTCTTTTTAAAAAGCATATCTATTTCATAATCAGGAAGCACTTCAAAAAGCTTATTATTGATTTCCTTAGAGTTCAATTCTAATAAATAATTAACATAGGGATTTAGATATTTTATAAAGCCCCTTTCATCTACTATTATTATTCCTAAAGAAATATTTCTACTTAATATTTCCCACCTTTCTTCGTAATTTTCTATCTTAGATCCCTCCTTGAAATTTATATCCTAAATTTCTAACAGTTATTATATATTGAGGATGACTTGGATCTTCTTCAATCTTTTCTCTTAACCATCTTATATAAACATCTACTGTTCTTGGCTCTCCCCAAAAATTTTCTCCCCAAATATGTTTAATTATATTTTCTCTTGTTAGAACAATACCTGGTGATAACAAAAATAATTTTAAAATCTCAAATTCTCTATAAGAAAGATTTACTTCCTTTCCTTTAACCTTAACTATTCTTCTGTTTAAATCCATTTCAAAAGGAGGAACTGTTATCTTCTTATCCTTTATAAAATTAGATTGAGCTCTTCTTAGAACAGCTTCAATCCTTGCTAATAATTCCTTTGCCCCAAAAGGCTTTGTTATATAATCATCCGCTCCCAATTTTAACCCAATAACCTTATCTAATTCTTGATCTTTAGCAGTTAACATAATTATAGGTATATTACTTACTTTTCTAATCTCTTTACATACTTCCCAACCATCTTTTTCTGGAAGAAGAAGATCTAAAAGGATTAAATCAGGATTAAAAGATTTAAATTTTTCTAAAGCTTCTAAACCATTATAAGCAGTTTCCACCTTATATCCTTCCTTTGTAAGAAGTAAAAATAAAGAATTTACAATACCTTTATCATCTTCAACTAAGAGAATCTTTCTCATAATCTCACCTCAAAATCTTTTGAAAATATTATTCTTCCCAATCTCAAAAGATTTGCTCCTTCCTCAATGGCTATAGGAAAATCTTCGGACATTCCCATAGAGAGATAAGGTAATTCTAAATTAGTCTCCCTTATTATCTTTTCTCTAATTTCATATAATCTTCTAAAAGCTGTTCTTATTAAATTCTTGTCTGAAGTTAATGGTCCTATGGTCATAAGTCCTAATATTTCAATATTTTTTAGACTCATAATACTATCTAAATTTTTAAAAAATTCATCCTCTTTAAATCCAAATTTGGAAAGTTCCCCTGAAGTATTAAATTGAAGTAAAACTTTAATTTTTCTTCCCAACTTTTCTCCTTCTTTATTCAGTTCGTAAGCTAATGATAGTCTATCCAAAGATTGAATTATAGAAAATAATTTTATTGCCTTCTTAACCTTATTAATCTGAAGATGCCCCACCATATGCCATTCTATTGGAAAAACTAAAAGCTCTTTAATTTTCTTTTCTGCTTCTTGAACCCTATTTTCTCCAATTACCCTTATTCCAGAAAGAAAAGCTTCTTTAACATGGTAAGAAGAAACTCCCTTTGCTACTGCAACTATTTTTATCTCTTCTGATTTTCTTCCTAATCTAGATGCTATTTTCTCTATATTATCTTTTATCTTTTCCCAATTTTCTTTAATATAACTCAAATCTTCTTTCATCTTTTACTAATTTATCCTTTCAAATTTTACAACTTTTATCTATAAAATAAAAGATAAGGTTTTTATTTCAAATATATAAAGCCAATATTTCTTTTTTTCGTCTTATCTCTTCTAAAAGAATAAAAATTTAAATTACATTTGGTACAGATTTGAGAAAATTCAAAATTTTCCTTTGGTATATCAAATTTTAAAATTTGAGAAAGTATGAAGTTTAATAAATCAAAATGATAGTTATCATTATTTTTATCTAAATATTTTTTACTTTTTTGGTCTAAATATTCTATAAAAGTATTACTAACTTGAAAACAACACTTTTGAATTCCAGGTCCTATTGCTAAAAATATTTCATTAGGAGATAATTTGTAATTATTAAACAAATCTTTTAATATTTTAAAAGGCAATCTTTTAATTGCTCCTCTCCAGCCCACATGAATTAAACCTACCAAAGGTATTTTAGGAATAAATATATATACTGGAAAACAGTCTGCAAAAAACATTATTATCATTCTTTTCTCTTCTGAAGTTAGTAAAGCATCAGTATTTTTAATTATTCTTGGAATAAACAAATTTTTATCATTTTTTATATAATTAAAATTATCACTATGAACTTGTTTTGCTATTACCCAATTTTTAAAGATTATTTTTGTATGTTTATATAAATAAAAGGATGACTTGATATTCCTAAAATCCATAGAAAGATTAAAAGAAAAAGGATCAGAAACAAACCCATGAGAAACATTTGGAAAACTATTTAAAATTTGAGATGACCAATATCCAATCCTTAACATACTCCACAAACTTTACATCCTTCAAAACATGGATTTGTAATTTTCTCTTGATATGCCCTTTCTCTTTCTTTCCATAAATACTCCCTTTTAATTCCTACATCTATTATATTCCATGGAAAAAATTCATATCTATCCCTTTCTCTGAAAAGAAAGAATTCCTTCTCCCAATTTAATATTTTAACTAATTTCTTTAAGGGAATTCTAAAATTAAAAATCTTACCTATTCTTCTATCTCCTCTACTTAAAAGTCCCTGAAGTATACTTAAGTAGATATCTTCTTTTTGTACTTCTACAATTTTATTAAGATTTTTTTTAATATATCTTATTTGCTTCTCAAAATATGCTTCCTCTAACATTTTCTCCCATTGAAAAGGGGTATGGGGTTTGGGAACAAAAAAAGATAAACTCATAGTTACACGTCTCTTTTTTAAAATTCTTTTTATCTCTTCTACAAGTTTTACTATTTCCTCTATATCCTCTTGAGTCTCAGTAGGTAAACCACACATAAAATATAGTTTCAGGTTATCAAAGGAGTAGAAACGAATTTTTTGAATAAATTTTAATATATCATCATTACTAAAATTCTTGTTTATTACTCTTCTTAATCTATCTGTCCCTACTTCAGGAGCAATAGTTATTGTTTTTTGTTTCGATTGAAATATAATATCTAATATTTCATCATCTATTTGATCTAATCTTAAAGAAGAAAAAGAAATTAAAAGTTCATTTTCTTTTATAATCTCTTTTATTTCATCCCAAGAAAGAGACTTATCAATAGATGGTAATATTAGACCAATTCTAATATTTGAAGAAAAATTTTTATAAATTTCTAAAATTGCAGATTTTAAGTTTAATCTTCTTGATGGTCTATAAAAATATCCTGCAAGACAAAATCTACATTGATGAGGACATCCCCTAACTCCCTCTAGTAGAACCATATTGGAAAAAAAAGAGAGGGGACTAATTATAGGAGAGAAAGTTAAATTTTTTGAAAAATTGAAATTTATTTCTCTCTTTATTGGTAATTTTTGAATAGATTTATATTCTAAGAGTTTATAATCTTCATCATAAATTGGCGTAGAAAATTGGGGAATATAAACTCCATTCAGTTCTGAAACCTTTTCTAAAAATCTTTTTTTATTCCAATTATAATTTTTTTTATTAATAAGAATTTCAGAAAATTTTTCAATAAAATCTTCTCCTTCTCCTATAAATATTAAATCAAAAATATCCGCTAAAGGCTCAGGATTAGAACTTATAGCTATACCTCCTCCAATAATTAAAGGATACTCTTCTGTCCTATTTTTTGACAAAAGGGGTATATTTTGTCTTCCTAATATTTTTACTACATTAAAATAATCTAATTCGAAACTTAATGAAAAAGCCCACACATCAAAATCCTTGCCTGATCTTTGTGTTTCTATGGAATAGAGAGGAAAATCTAAATTTTCTGGAAAATCCTCGGGGATAAAAGCTCTCTCACATAAAATTCCCCTTTGTTCATTAAAAAGTTTATATACAATAAGATAGCCTAAATTACTTAAAGATAAAGAATACTTATTGGGAAAAATTAGTAAAATATTTACATCTCCACCTCTTTTTGAAAGTTTATACCCCCTTTCTTTTTCTAAAATTTCTCTAATTTTCTTCTGAAATTTCCAATTCAATTTATAACTGACGCTTTCTTCTTAAAAAAGCAGGAATTTCTATATCATTTTCGGGAAGATTATAATTATAAACTTCTCTTCTTTCCTTAGAAGAATCCTCTCTATAAATTTCTTTCTGATCAAAACCTGTAGCAACTAAAGTCACCTTAATTATACCTTCCAAAGATGGATCAATTACTGCTCCAAATTTAATATTCGCTTCAGGATCAGCATTTTGGACTATAATCTCTGAAATTTCTGATATCTCTGAAAGGGTAAGATCATTACCACCAGTAACATTATATACAACTCCTTTAGCACCTGAAATAGATACATCAAGAATAGGACTTTGTAAAGCCATTTTAGCAGCTTCTTTTGCCCTATTTTCTCCCTTTCCAATTCCAATACCTAAATATGCTGTTCCTGCCTTGGACATAACATTACACAGATCATTAAAATCTATATTTATTAATCCAGGAACATTCACTATTTCTGTTACACCTTGAATAGCCTGTTTTAATACCTCATCAGCCATTTTAAAGGCATCATTAAAGGAAGTTGATTTATCAGATATTTGTAAGAGCTTATCATTATTAATTAAGATTATGGCATCAACCTTCTCTTTTAACTTTTCTACTCCTTCGATAGCTGTAGCTCTTTTTTTTCTACCTTCAAAACCAAAAGGAAGAGTTACTACAGAGACAACTAATTCTGCACAATTTCTTGCAATTTCTGCAATAATAGGAGATGCACCTGTTCCTGTTCCTCCTCCCATCCCTGCAGTTATAAAAATCATATTAGAATTCTGAAGATAGTCTTTTATTATCTCTTCACTTTCTAATGCTGATTTCTCTCCTATTTTGGGATCTCCCCCAGCTCCTAGTCCTTTAGTTAAATTTGCTCCAATTTGAATTTTTACTGGTGCTTTATTTAGTTCTAATATTCTTAGATCTGTATTAACAGCTATAAATTCTGCACCTTGAACTCCAGTCTCAATCATTCTATTTATTGCATTTCCTCCTGCCCCTCCCACTCCTACTACTTTAATTATTCCTCCTTTATTTTTCTGATCATCTTTTGAAAACTTTTGAGGTAACAAAAGATTCACCCCTTTCTATTTTAAAAATACATTTCTTTAAAAGGTTTAAAAACTTTCTTAATTCTCTCCTTTATTGTTTTAATAACTGAATATTTCTCTCTCAAACTAAGTCTATCTTCTTTTACCCTTAATAATATCCCCATAGCAACAGAATAGAAATATGCATCTTTTTCTGGAATATATTTAGATAACTCTAAAGGATATCCTCTTCTTACAGGTATTTTTAGATAATCTGAAGCAAATTCTACAAAACCATCTAAAAGAGATGTTCCTCCTGTAATAACTAATCCTCCTGGGATAAGCTCCAAAGGATAGTTAAGATCTCTTAATTTTTTTTCAATAAATTCTAATATTTCTTCGACTCTTGGTTGAATAATTTCTCTTACTTGAGAAGAAGATATTTTTATCTTTTTCTCTTGAAGAGAAATAACTTCTAAAAATTCTTCCTTATCCTCCTTTAATGTTCCTAATATTTTCTTGACCCTTTCTGCTTCTTCAATCTTTATTCTTAATCCAACAGCTAAGTCCTTTGTAATTCTTTCTCCTCCTAATCTTAAAACTCCTGTGGAAAGAATAGAACCATCTTGGTATATTGCTAAATTTGTTAAATCTCCACCTATATCTACTAAAGCAACTCCCAATTTCTTCTCTTGAGAACTTAATACTGCTTCAGAAGCTGCAATTTCTTTCGGTATGAAACCTTCTATTTCTAAGTTTGCTCTTTCAAAGGCATTTTTAACATTTTTTAATTGAATATTATCATAGGAGACTAATAAAACATCTGCTTCTAAATGAGTTCCTATTAAGCCTACAGGATTTTCTATATTATTTTGCCCATCTACATGAAATTCTCTTTTAATAGTATAAATTATCTCTCTATTTGGAGGAAGAGGTGCCATTTTTGCAGCTTCTATTGCCCTTTCTAAATCCTGTGGACTTATTTCTTGATCCCTATTTTTCATGATAACCATACCTTTGCTTGGTGTAACTATCATTTGATCATTCCCAATTCCCACAATAACCTTTTGTTCTAACCTTGTTCCAATCATTTTTTCAACTCTTTTTATAGCTTCCGCAATGCAATTACTAGCACCAATTATGTCTACTATGTTGCCATATTTTATCCCATGGGATGGAACTAAAGAAAAACCTAATATTTCTATCTTTTCCCCCTCGATCCTCCCTGCGAGAGCTGCAATTTTTGTAGATCCTAAATCTATCCCTATAAGAATTTCTGACATCTATTAGCCCTTTATAACAGGTATTTTAAATCTCATATCTATAAAATATTTTTTACCAAAAGTAAATTCTAAAATGTATTTTAAATTCTTAAGTTTCTCTTCAATATTTTCATAAGTTATAAGAACAGATCCAAATAAGGTTTTTATCTCAAAATATCTTTGATTTAAAATAATTTCTTTTAAATCTATATTCTTCAATAAAGAATTTGCTAATTTGATGATTTCTTCTACTGATTTTTCAGAAAAATTATTAACTTTAATGGTTTTATTATTAGGTTTATAATTAGGCATTATCTCTCCCTTTTGATTAACGAACACCTCCTTATTTCCATTTCTGAGATATATTAGTGTGTATTCCTGTTCCCAAGAAAAATAAAGAGTCCAAGGATAGAAACCCATTTTTTTAATTAAAATTCCCTTTTTCTTTAGATCTTTATTAAAATTCAAAAAGTTACAAAAAATATAATATTTTTTATAATATTTCTCCTTTATTAGAGAAAATAATTCTTTATCAAAAGGTTCAATCTTAATTCTTAATATAAAACCCATAGAAATTATAGTTAGAAATAATAAAGTCATAATAACTTTTGTCTTCATATTATCACCAGATTTTTATCTCTAACTCTAAATCTATACCAAAATGTTCTTTTACTTTATCCCTCATGATCCTTATTAACTCTTTTACTTCCTCAGCCTTTCCTCCTCCTAAATTTATAATGATATTTGCATGTTCATAAGAAACCATAACATTACCAATTCTTACTCCTTTCATTCCTACTTTATCTAATAAATAACCTGCATTATTATTAGGAGGATTCTTAAAAACACTTCCTGCAGAGGGATATTTAGGAATTCTTTTTTGCCTTTCCCTTAAATAATTTAATATTAATTTATAGGTTTTATCCTTTTCTTGTTTCTTAACTTTAATTATTACAGATTTTATAATACATCCCTCTTTAATATTTGATTTTCGGTAACTAAAAAAAAGATCAGATCTTTTTAAATTCTTAATTTTTAAATTTTCATCAATAACCTTTACTTCTTCAATATATTCTCCTATGGAACTTCCAAAGGCACCAGAGTTTCCAAAAACTGAGCCGCCAATATTTCCGGGTATACCTGCTAAAAACTCAAGTCCTCCTAAGTTATTTTTTATTAAAAAAGATAAAAGATCCGAGATAAGACACCCTGCTTCTACCTCTAAATATTCCTCAGAAATTTTTGTAATTCTTCCCAAATTACGACTTATCTTAATAACGATTCCACTTATTTTCCCATCAGAGACTAAAATATTACTTCCCTGCCCCATTATTTTAAAAGGAATATCTTCCTTTTCTGCCCATTCTAAAATTAGAAAGACATCCTCCCATGTATATGGAGAAACTAAATAATCTACTTTTCCTCCTATTTTGAAAGAAGTATATGGAGCCAAAAATACATTTTTTAAAATTTTTCCCTTAAATAACAAATTAATGGGGGTAGTCATTTTCATCTTTCTTCATATTATATGTTAATAAGGCTTCTCCTACTTTCCAAATGTTTCCTGCCCCTAAAGTAAGGAAAATATCGTCATTCTTTAATATTTCATATGCTTTCTTAGCAACATCAGTTAAATTCTCACAAAAATATATTTCTTTTTGAGGTTCTTTCTCCTTCAAGATATCATAGATATTCTTTCCAGATACTTGAAAAATAGGTTTTTCCCCAGCTGGATAAATCTCTGTAATTATTATTACATCAGCATTCCTTAAAGAATCTGCTAATTCTTCAGATAAATAATAAGTACGGGTATATCTATGAGGTTGAAAGGCTACAACTAGTCTTCTATTGTAGAGCTTTAATGCATTTAAAGTTGCTTTGATCTCTGTGGGATGATGTCCATAATCATCAAAAATTAGAATATCCTGAATTTTTCCCTTTAATTGTAATCTTCTTTGAACTCCTTTAAATTTTTCTAAGGATTGTATACTTTCAGAAGTATTGAGTCCTAAAACCTCTGAAACAGCTATAGCGGAAAGAGCATTATAAATATTGTGAATACCAGGAACATTTAATCTAATTCTTCCCAATTTTCTTCCCCTAAAAATCACATCAAATTCTGAACCATTAAAATTTAAATTTATGTTTTCTGGATAAAAATCATTTTCTTTTTCAATTCCATAAGTAAAATAAGGCCGGTCTATCTTTTGTAAAAGTTCTCGAAGATAAAAACTTTCCTTTCCTAAAAGTACATATCCCTCTCTTGGAACTTTATTTATCATCATTAGAAAAGCTTCTTTAATTTTCTCTATATTCCCATAATAATCTAAATGATCATTATCAATATTAGTAACTATTAGGAAATAAGGAAAAAGTTTTAACATGGAACCATCACTTTCGTCCGCTTCTGCTACCAAATAATCTCCCTTTCCTAATTTTGCATTTCCTCCAATATCTTCTACCTCTCCTCCCACTAAGACCGTAGGATCTAAATTATTTCTTTCTAAGACCATAGCAATCATAGATGTTGTTGTTGTTTTACCATGAGCACCGGAAACTATAATAGATTTCTTCTCCTTTGTTAATAATGCCAATAATTCTCCCCTTTGTAAAATAGGAATCTTTTTTTCTCGTGCTGCCATAAGCTCTTCATTATCCTCAGGAATTGCAGAAGAAACTACAACTAATTGGGCTCCTTCCACTTGTTCTGCTTTGTGTCCAAAATAAATTTCTACCCCCTTAGCTCTAAGTCTTATAGTAGATAAATTCTCTTGTAAATCAGAACCAGAAACTCTATACCCCCTTTCAGATAAGATATAAGCTAAAGCACTCATTCCCGTTCCAGCTATTCCAATGAAGTGTATCCTTTCCCATGAGATCACTTAAAGTTCCTCCTTTCCATATAACTTCTTATAATTTCCCAAAATATCTCTCTGGCATCAGGAAGAGCGAAGGATTCAAATTTTTGAGCACAAAGATTAAGTCTTTCATTATCCCATTCCCATATCTTTTTTAATAAAATCTCTACTGATAAATCTTCTTCTTTAATTAAATCCCCTAATCCATTTTCCACCATAAATTTTGCATTATATTCCTGATGATTATCCTTTGAATAGGGGTAAGGTATATAAATAGCAGGAAGCTTTCCTACTAAAAATTGATAAATAGTTGTAGCTCCCGCTCTACTTATAGCAAGATCTGAGGCACAAATTGCCTTTTCCATATCCTTAATAAAAGGAACAGGTCGATATCCCTTTTCAATCCACTCCTTATTCAGATCTTTCATAAAATCCTTATATTTTTCCTCACCAATCTGATGCAGAATTTGCCAATTAATATTTATTAGATGGGGAATAATTTTTTTAACTAAGTCATTTATTTTCTTTGCCCCTTGACTTCCTCCTGTAATAAGAAGAAGTTTTTTACTTAAATCAAATCCTAATTCCTTTTTACAACTGGATTTTTTTATTGTCAATAATTCTTTTCTAACAAAATTTCCTGTATAAAAAATTTTATTTTTTGGAAGATATTCTTGAGTTTTTAAAAAACTTATAGCAATTCCTTCAGAAAAATGACTAAAAATTCTTACCACTTTTCCAGGAAAAATATTCTGTTCATGGAAAAAGAAAGGATATTTTTTAATTATTGCCTCTAATAAAACAGGTACAGATATATAACTCCCAAAAACAATTAATAAATCAGGCTTTATTTTATTTAATATTCTTCTTGTCTCAAAATATGCTTTTATAAAATTCCATGGCTTTAATTGAGAAGCCCTTGGAAGAGAAAGACCGTAAAAAGGAAATTTTTCAGAAAATATTTTAGCCTCTATCCCATGAGATCTTCCAATAAAACTAATAGATATTGAAGGATCTTTATCTTTTAAAAACTCTGCAAGATAAAGAGCGGGATATATATGACCTCCTGTCCCTCCAGATACGAGAACAATACTTTTCATATCATCTCCTATCTAAGCTTATTTTTAAAATTATTCCTATTTTCATCCAGTTAGAGATTAACGAGGACCCCCCAAAACTTATAAAAGGTAATGGTAATCCCATAACAGGTAAAAATCCTAAGCTCATAAAAATATTTAAAAGAATTTGCCAACACCAAAAGCTTAAAATTCCTGTCAATAATAGATAATTGAATATATTTTTTTCTTCTACTGCAAGAAGAAAGATATTGTATATTAGCAAAAAATAAAGAGATATTAAGATAAAACCTGCAATCCATCCTCCTTCTCCTAAAATAACAGGAAAAATAAAATCATTATAAGATTCAGGAAGGAAAAGTTTATAAAAATCTCTTCCCCATCCCTTTCCTATAATTCCTCCATCTCTAATCATTCTCATAGCATGTAATTGTTGATAAGTAGAAAATATTGGAAAGTTATTTTCTTCTAAAGAGAAACTTTTGATTCTTTCTTCTCTATAACTTGCTGTTTTTGTTAATAAAAATATAACTAAAAGAGCTAATAGAAAAATAGGGATCAATCTCTTAAGATTAAAATTAGAAAAGAAAAGAATAGTAAATGTTGCTAAAGAAAAAAGAATTAGCATGCTCATATTTGGTTGATAATAAAAAGCAATGCCAAAAACCCCTAAAAATATTAAAATCCAAATAATATGTAGATTGCTTAAATCTCTTCTTTTTCTTGAGAGGAAAGAAGCTAAAAAAAGGATCCAAGAAAACCTTAAAAAAGGTGCAGGTTGAAACTGGATTATCCCTAAGTCAATCCATCTACTAGCTCCTCTTATAGGTTTTCCAATATCTTTAATAAATACAGAATAGAGTAATATTGTAGATAGAATTAAAAAAACAATGGAGATTTTTTTTAAAAAGTCTAAAGAAAAGAGATAAATTATAAAAGCTAAAGCAATTCCTAAGAATAGATAGATTAATTGATGTTCCAAAAAATAGTAGGGATTATTAAGATAAAGATATGCCCATTGCCAACTTGCAGTAAAAATAGCAATTAGCCCAAAAGTTGAAAGAAGTAAGGAAATTATAAATACATTTCTACCCTTCCTCATCTTTAATTTTCCTAACTATGTTTGAAAAAATTATCCCTCTCTCTTTATAATTTGAGAACATATCAAAGCTGGCACAAGAAGGCGATAATAGGATAATATCACCATAAGAGGAATCTAAATAGGAATGCCTTATTGCAGATTCAAAGTCATTTTCTATAGAATAAGGAATTTTATGTTTCTTAGCTAAATCTTCCATAATAAACCTTGTTTCACCTATAAGATATACTTTTTTCACTGTACTTTTCTTAATCTCTTCAAAAAGTTCATTAAATTCAAAATTTTTATCCCTTCCACCTAATATTAAAAAAATAGGCTTATCAAAACTTTTTATAGCAGAGATAGTAGAAATAGGATTTGTAGCTTTAGAATCGTTAATAAATATTCTTCCTTTTATTTCTTCGATCTTCTCCAAAGCATGAGGAATACCTTTAAATTCTTCTCCAACATTTCTTATAATCTCCGAATCAATATTTAAAATTAATCCAATTAATGATGCAGTCATAAAATTTAACAATAAATTTCTATTCCAAATTCCTTTAATAGGAAGCTTAAAAAATCCTTCTCTTTCTTTAATTCTGTAGATTAACTTATCTCCTTCAAGGTAAATTCCATCTTGAAAGAGCTTTGATAAAGAGAAATATATTTTTTGTGCTTTCTGAACTTCTATAGCTTTTTTTACTTCTTCTTGATCATAAAATCCTATTGCCCAATCCTCATTATTTTGATTCTTAAAAATATTCATTTTAGCCTCTTTATATTCCCATAATGATTTATATCTATCCATATGATCAGGATAAAAATTAATAAAAGCAGAAATGTGAACATGAAAGTCCTTTATATTCTCCAACTGAAAACTACTTATTTCTAAAACAAAATATCCCTCTTCCAACTCTTCTACCTTCTGAATAAATGGGATACCAATATTTCCAGCAATAATTACTTTAAATCCGCCTTTTCTCAATATCTCCCCAGTAAGGGTTGTAGTCGTTGATTTTCCTTTTGTTCCTGTAATTCCAATTAAGGGAACTTTACAATATCTGTATGCTAATTCTAACTCTCCTATAACTTCTATGTCTTTTTTTATTGCATGTTTGTATAATATATTATCTTTTGGAACACCAGGACTTATCACTAAAAAATCAATAGAATCTAAAATTTCTTTTGGATGTTCTCCCAAAATATATTCTATACCTCTATTTTTCAATTCAGGTAAAACATTTTCAAAAAATTTCTCTTCTCTTATATCATTTACTATTACCTTTGCTCCCTTTCTTTGAAGAAATAAGGCAGAATGATATCCACTCTCTCCTAAGCCTAAAACTAAAACCTTCTTATTCTTTAAAGATAAGTCCATAAAAGCCAACCTCCAAGTATTATCAAAAGGTGAAGAATATAAAATCTTCCTACAATTTTTGTTTCCTTCCATCCTGATAATTCAAAATGATGATGTATGGGACTCATTTTAAAGATTCTTTTCCTTTTCCATTTATAATAAAATACTTGAATGAAAACCGAAAGAGATTCCAATAAGAATATACCACTTAGTATCAAGAAAAAGCTCTCCATTTTATTTATAACTAAAAGGGAAGAAATGGCTCCTCCTAGAGAAAAGGCTCCTACATCTCCCATTATTATTTCTGCAGGATGAATATTATACCAGAGAAATCCTAAGATGGAAGCTAAAAGAAAAGAGATAGAAAGAGAAAGTAATAAATTATTTTTAAAAATTTGAGGTAAAAGTAATAAAAAAATGGAAATAAAACAAGATCCTCCTGCTAACCCATCTAAACCATCAGTAAGATTAACAGCATTAGTAATAAAAACATAAAGGATTAAAAATAAAGGGATATATAAAAATCCAATATCAAAATAAGAATCTCCCCAAAATAATCTAAAGTCCTTTGGTGTCCAAAGAAGATAAATTATAAATGCAAAGATAAAAGTTAAAAAAATTTTTTTAAGAGGCTTTATTCCGTAATCTTTATTTTTTAAGAGTAAAATATCATCAATGAGACCTAAGATTCCCATTAAAATAGTACTAAATGAAAAGAAAAAGGTCTCTTTAAAAAAAAGAAAGGGAAGTAAAATAAATAAAAATATTATTCCTCCCATTACGGGAACGCCTTCTTTTTTAAAATGTTCCTTTGGACCTTCTTTTCTAATATGCTTTCCAATTCCTTTTCTTTTAAGAAATTCTATAAAAAATTTTAAAAATCCTAAGGAGAAGAAAAATGCTAAAATACTTAATAAAATTATTTTATCCATTTCCAACCTCCAATTTTTCTACAAATCTTTCCATTTGCATTCCCCGAGATCCTTTGACAAGAATAAGATCCTGAGTATTAATTTTTTCTAAAATAATTTCTAATAATAAATCAAAATCTTCTGAATAAAATAATGGATATTTAGGATAAAGAGATTTTAAAAATGGATATACTTTTCCCATCTCCTCTCCGAAAATAAAAATCATATCTAAGCCACTTTTAATGCCAAATTCCACTATTTTTTTATGAAATTCAAAACTATAATCTCCTAATTCTAACATGTCTCCCAATATAGCTATTTTTCTTTCCCCTTTATTTAAAAGTTTTAAGAAATTAATGGCTACTATCATAGAATCGGGATTTGCATTATAGGTATCATCTATAATAAAAATTCCCATCCTTCCTTTTTTTATATTTAGCCTTTGATAAGGTAAAGATAAGTTGTTTATTTTTTCCTCTATAAATTCTTCTGAAAAATTTGGAAAAATAAGAAAAAGTAAAGTAAGGCTTCCCAATAAATTTTGGTAAATTTCTAAAGGATAAGGGGAAATATCAAAGCTTATCCTTTTTTCGTTGAGAAATGATACTTCAATTCTAGCCATATTTTCCAGATAATTTACTTTTCCCTTCACATCATTTTCCTCTTGGAAACCATAACGAATTTTCTGAATACTTGAAGGAAGAGAATGATATATTTTATTACACCAAAAATCATCACCATTTAAAATTGCCCATCCATCAGGTTTAAGATATTCAAAGATTTCTGCCTTAGCCTTAGCTATATTTTCTTGAGAACCTAATCTTCCTATATGTGCTGTCCCTATATTTGTAATTAAGGCATAATCAGGTTTTGCTATTTTGCTTAATATCCGTATCTCCCCTAACCCTCTCATTGCCAATTCTAATATTAATAACTTGGACTTCTCATCAGCCTCTAAAATGCTTAATGGAACACCTATCTCGTTATTGAAATTTTCCTTACTAAAATGTAGGGGAATTAATCCTTTAAAAATATCTACAGTAAAATATTTTGTTGAAGTCTTACCTGAACTTCCTGTAATACCAATAACTTTAAATCTCTTTTTTTCTCTATAATAACTTGCAAGATCTTGTAGTGCTTTAAGGGTGTCCTTAACCTTGATTGCAAAGTTATTATCTTTTAAGATATCTAAATCTATTTCTTTACTAAAAAATATTCCCCTTGCACCCTTTTTTATAGCTAAGTAAATGAAATCATGACCATCATATTTTTCTCCTAAAAGAGGAATAAAAAGATCTCCTTCTTTAATTCTTCTCGAATCTGTTGAAATAGATAATATCTCAACATCTAAATTTCCCTTCACCAATTCTCCATTTACAGCTTCCAAAACTTCTCTTAATTTTAATTTCATCTAAGCTTCTCCCTTATATATTTTCTTGCAATCTCTTTATCATTAAATGGAATTTTAATGGATCCAATTATTTGGTAATTTTCATGTCCTTTACCTGCTATGATAACACAATCCTTAGGTTTAGCAAGATCTATAGCTGTTTTAATAGCTTCTTCTCTATTTTCAATAATAATATAATTTCTAAAATTTGCTACTTTTATTCCTTCTTCTATATCCTTTATTATTTTTAGAGGATCTTCAGTTCTTGGATTATCGGAGGTTATTATTACAAAGTCAGAATACAAACCTGCAATTTCACCCATTATTGGTCTTTTATAAGGATCTCTATCTCCTCCACAACCAAAAACTAAAATTTTTTTACCTTTAGTGAACTCAGATACGGTCTTTAAAAGATTTAATAAGCTTTCAGGATTATGAGCATAATCGACTATTACAGAAAATTCTTGTCCTTCCTCCACAAACTCCAATCTTCCAGGAACTTGGGAAAAGGACTCAAAGGCTCTTTTGATAATTTCCAAATCATCATCAAGAGCTATTGCAACAGATGTTGCACTCATAATGTTAACTAAGTTAAATCTCCCTCTAAGTTTTAAGTTTAGATCTAAAATTCCCTTTGGAGTATTTAATTTAATCTTTAACCCTTCACTTTTATTTTCCCAATAAATAGGATAAATATCTGCATTTTTATTAAAGGAAAACCATAAGATCTTTTTATCAAGAATATTAACTTTACTAACCCAAAAATCATCTTTATTTAAAATACAAAAACCATTAGGCTTTAAATGATTAAATATTTTCTTTTTTGCCTCAAAATAATCCTCCATAGTTTTATGAAAATCCAAATGATCTTGAGATAAATTTAAAAAAACTGCACCATCAAAAAGTAATTCCTCAACTCTTCTTAAAGCTAAAGCATGAGAAGAAACTTCCATAGCCACATATTTTATGCCATTATCTACCATTTTTTTTAAAAGACTTTGAAGTTCAGGAGGTTGAGGGGTAGTAAAGGAAGCTGGAATTTCTTCATCATTTATCTTGTTATAAATAGTTCCAATAAGTCCTGCTTTTTCTCCCTTTGTTTTCCATATATGATATAAAAGGTGGGTAGTTGTGGTTTTACCCTTTGTTCCAGTAATCCCAATTATGGTAAGTTTCTGGGATGGGAAATCATTAAACCAACTGGAAACCTTCCCTAAAACTTTATATATATCTTTAACTTTTATATAAAGAACATTTTGATGAAAAATCTCATCAAACTCACCTTGATAAAAGATTACTTTACTCCCTCTTTCAATAGCGGAAGGTATATACTTTTTTCCATCTTCTTTTTGCCCTGGCATAGCGAAAAAAATTTCATCTTCTTTTATTTCTCGAGAATCAATGGAAATTCCTAAAACTTTTTCAGGAATTTTCCCATTCATATATACAATTTCATCTTTTATATATTCAAATACTTCCCCAATGTATTTCAATCTAAAGTCCTCCCATATATAGCTAATCTTTTTACAATCTCTCCAAAAATAGGAACAACAGTCTCTCTTGCATATTTTCCTATCTTTGGTTCTTGCAACATAACTATAATAGCATAGCTTTTTTCAGATAAAAATAAATATCCTAAGAAAAAATGGTTTAATGCCTCATCTTTATAACCATTTTTCTCTGAAATCTCTGCAGTTCCAGTTTTTCCTGCAACCTCATATCCTTCTATATTTAGATTATCTGCAGTTCCTTCCCTTACTACCTTCTTTAGATAATTCAATATATGTTCACAAGTTTTCTTAGAGATAATCTGGGACAATTTTACGGGAGAGTTTTTAAAAATAATTCTTCCCTCTGAATCTTCAATTTTTTTAATCCAATGGAGTTCATTTAACCAACCATTATTAGCTATAGCACTAAAAGACCATAAAAGTTTAATTGGTGAAAGCGCTATTCCTTGACCAAAACCTATAGTCCCTCGTGTAAAATTACTCTCTTTAAGGTTTGAGATTAAAAAGTCCTTAGGATTTATGATTATATCTCCAGGAATAGGTAAGTCTAAGTTAAAAAGTCTTATATACTTATTCCAGAGATCAGGATTTATTTTTTTTGAAAGTTTATAAAAATAAATATTACAGGATTCTACAATCGCTTTCTCCAAATTTACTTTTCCATGTTTTTTAGAACAACGGATAATGTGCCCATCTATTTTTTCTTCCCCTTCACAATCAATATTCTCCATAGGATTTGCTATATCCTTCTCTATTGCAATAACCCCAGTAATAATCTTAAAGACAGAACCAGGTTCAAATATGGCATATAGAGGATAATAATTTTGTAAATTTCTAAGGGTATCCCATAGGCTTTCCTCTTCTATATCAAAACTAGGCATAACTGCTAAAGCGAGAATTTCTCCAGTATTAGTATTTATTACTCCTATCATACCACCCTTTGCTTTATAGTTCTCTATCCCTTTCTTTAGATAATTTGCGCATATAATTTGCATTTCTTTATCAAGGGTAAGATAAATATTTTTTCCTTCTCTTAACCAGGGATCTAATATTGCTTCTAATCCATAGAGTCCCTGATTATCAACTCCTACTAAACCTAGGAGGGGAGATGTCGCCAAAGATAAAGGATAAGCTCGATAGGGTTCTTCTATTAAAAAAATTTTATCATTATATAAATATTTTTTCACCTTATCTACTTCATAAGGACTTAATATTCTTTTTATCCAAATAAAATTTGTATTCTGGTTTAATTTATTTTCAAGAGTCTTTTTAGAAAGAGATAAATCTTTACTTAATCCTTCTATTACTTTATTTTTCTCCTCCTTTGAAATCTTTAAAGGATTTATAGCTAAGGATTTTCTATTTATATTGAATACTAACTCTTCTCCCTTTCTATCATAAATAATTCCCCTTTTTAAAGATATATTTGTATTTGCGTATCCTGGGAAAATAGTATGAAGCTGGATTCTAAGGAGAAAAAGTTCTATAAAAATTA
Organism: Dictyoglomaceae bacterium; assembly: GCA_026417425.1. Next base: position 10,254 of record JAOADF010000124.1, on the reverse strand, counting down.
GAGAAAAAAACCAAAATATCATAAAAATTTTTAATCTTTTATAATTCATCATGGTTTATTATTATAAGAAGAGATATAGTATTTATCTTTTTTAAAATCAATCACTTTCCCATTATCTATTTCTATTTCTAAGATCTCCTCAGGATATTGAAGTCCCATTTTTCTTGCTTTGTTTTCTAGCTCGTTCAAATTAATTTTTTTTAAAAGAAGATCCTCATAATTTACTTTTTCTTTTTCTAATATAGTTATCTCCCTTAAGAGCTCCTTATTATCACTTTTTAGTTTTAAAACCCTATTATTTATAAAAATAGCTAAAAAAATCAGAAATATAATAGTAGCAATTAACCTAAAAATTCTCAATTCTCTCACCTACCCTCATCTTTGCACTTCTTGCCCGTGGATTTCTTTTAATTTCTTCTATAGAAGGTTTTAGAACTTTTCTTGTTAGTATCTTAATTTTCCCATCTTCTTCCTTATTTTTTAAAAAATTTTTTACAATTCTATCCTCTAAGGAATGATAAGTTAAAATAACAACTCTTGCACCTTTTTTCAAGATAGGAATAATATTTTCTAAGGAATTTTCTAATGTTTTAAGCTCATTATTTACTTCTATTCTTAATGCCTGAAAAATACGGGTTGCAGGATGAATTTTTCCCTTTCTTGGAATATTTCTTTCAATAAGAGAGACAAGATCACCTACCTTTTCAAAGGGTTTTTTCTTCCTTTCTTCTACAATTAAATTAGCAATTTTTTTAGAATAGGGTTCTTCTCCATATTTTATAAAGATTTTCTCTAAATTATTTTGAGAATAAGAATTTAAAATATCTGATGCTTTAAGATTTTCGTCAATAGAAAATCTCATATCCAATGGTTCATCTAAATTTCTAAAAGAAAAACCCCTTTTACTTCCTTCCAGTTGAAAGGATGACATTCCAAGATCATATAATATCCCACTAATTTTTTCTATATTCAAATCATTTAAAACCTTTGGAATTTCATTAAAGGATTTATTTACTAAAATAAAATTAGAATTCTCATCTTTTAAATTATTTTCCGCAATTTTTATACTTTCTATATCTTTATCAAATCCAATTAATAAACCTCTTCCTTTTAATTTTTTAAGAATTTCTTTTGAATGTCCTCCTGTTCCTAGAGTTGCATCAATATATACTTCCCCAGGAACTATATTAAGATAATTTATAACTTCTTCTAACATAACAGGGGTATGAAATATTATTTTTTCCATAGTTTTTCTGCCTTTTCATTAACTTCTTTTATTTTTTCTAAAAGATCTATCTGTTTCTTAAATTTTTCCCAATTTTCCTTACTCCAAACTTCTATATATTTTCCAACACCAATAATAACAACATCTTTATCTAACTCCGCATATTCTCTAAGATATGAAGGAATAAGAACCCTTCCCAATTTATCCCAGGTACTTTCTACGGATCCAGAAAACCAAAATCTTTTTATATTCATAGAAGCTTCATCAGTGGGAGAAAATTCTGATAAAAAGTCAGAAAATCTTTCCCATTCTTCAACGGTATATAAGCGGAGACATCTATCAAATCCTCGAGTAATATAAAACTTTTCTCCTAATTCTTGCCTAAAAATATTAGGTATGGTAAGTCTTCCTTTCTCATCTAAAGAATGAAAATATTCCCCTATAAACATAATAATTCCTTCCACCCATTTCCACTTTTTACCACTAAAAATTATATCATAGGATTATAAAAATGAAAAATAAAAAATGAGTAAAAAAGAGGAAGTAGACCATAAGCCGAATTCTGTTCTCTGAGTTTTCTCAGAGTGACAACCATCTATCTAAGATGATGATTACTCATCACCTTAAGCGGCCAACCCGAGGGTCGGCGGGCCACCTCAACCCCTCCTATTGGGCCTTGCACCAGGTGGGGTTTGCCAAGCCAGATAGTCACCTATCTGCTGGTGAGCTTTTACCTCACCTTTTCACCCTTACCCAATTCTTTAAGAATTGGGCGGTATCTTTTCTGTGGCACTATCCTTCAGGTCACCCTGACTGGGTATTACCCAGCACCCTGCCCTTTGGTGTTCGGACTTTCCTCAGAATCCTTATTGGATTCTGCGGTTGTCTGGTCTACTCCCTCTTTTTTATTTTTATAGAGATCTGTCCAAGGGATTATTTCAAAACCTCTAAAACCTTCTTTTCTTATTATCTTCCAATAAGGAACAGAGTATTTGATTTTTTTCTCATATCCACATTCACAATAAAGAATTTTTTCCTCAATTCCATCCTCTACAGGAGTTGGAGACTTATGAAGTATATATCTTATTAATAATATTTTACCACATTTGGGACAACGAGGAGTTGTAAGATATTTTAGGGTCTTATCAATAAAATATATAAAAATTATTCCTAAAATGAAAAAAATTACTAAGCTCATCATTCCATCCAAAGAATCCTACCACAATTGGGACAGCGAATAAGTTCCTCTTTTTTTCTTAACTTATCTAATATAAGCTTTGGAAGAGATAACTTACAACCTTCACATATCTCCTTATTTATTACCCTTGATATTGCTCTATCTGATTTTTGTTTCATAAGATTTTCAAATTCTAAAAAATCATCCGCAGAAATTTCTTCTTTATTTTTTTCAATCTCTAAGGAGAGAACGTTTATTTCTTCCTTTAATTTATTTATCTCTTCTTGATATTCTGTATCTCTTGAAGCAAATTCTTCTTTAATTTTATTTAGCTCCCTTTTATATTGTAAAAAGTTATTATTTTTATCTTCTAATTCAAGCATGATATCTATAATTTCGTCTTCTAATTTTCTTATTTGAGTTTTTAAATTTTCCATCTCTCTTTCTACATGCAAAGCTTCTTTTGGATTTTTAATAATTAACGCCTTCTTCTCTTCCTCTTTATATTTCTCCTTTAAAATACTAACCTTATCTTCCTTTTCTTTTTGTTCATCTTTTAAATTTTTTATTGCTCTTTCTAAGGTTTTTATTTCTTCTTCTCTCAAAATAATAAGTTTAAGTCTTTCATTTTTAAATTCTTCATATTCTTGAGCTTTATTTTTAAAAACTTTTTCTCTTTCCTTCAATTTAATTATTAAATCTTGGATATTAATAAATTTTTGAATGTTCTCTTTTCTCATCTATCTTACTCTTTAATATAAAATCTCCTCTTCTTATTAGAGGATATGATAAAATTAAAAAGGATGCAAGATATTATTGATTAAATTTCAAATATATTTTTCTGAAGATAAGTCAAGAAACTAATTTTTATTTGAACTTTTCAAAGGAAAAATTTTTCCTTAAAATTAAAATGGTATGAGAAATTTAGAAGTTGCAAAAATCTTATACGAAATTTCTGCTCTCTTAGAATTAAAGGGAGAAAATAAATATAAAGTTGCTGCGTATGCTGAGGCGGCAAGAAGAATAGAGAACCTTTCTGAAGATATAGAAAAACTTTTTAAAGAAAGAAGGCTTCATGAAATAAAAGGGGTAGGAGAGAGTATTTCTCAAAAGATAGCAGAATATCTTACAAATGGTAGAGTCTTATATTTAGAAGAATTGAGAAAGGAAGTTCCTTCTGAGCTTTTAGAATTGGAAAAAATTCCAGGAGTAGGTCCTAAGCTTGCATACAGATTATATCAAGAATTAGGAATAAAAGATATTGATAGTTTAGAAAAAGCAGCAAAAGAAGGAAGGATCAGATTACTTCCTCGATTAGGGGAAAAAGTAGAACAAAACATATTAGAAGGGATAAAACAAATACGGGAGAAAAGTGAGAGGATTCCTCTTGGGATTGCTCTTCCTATTATTGAAGAGATCTTATCTTTTCTTTCCGATAATCCATATATTAAAAATATTACGCCTGCCGGTAGTGTAAGAAGAAGAAAGGAAACCATTGGAGATATTGATATCCTTATAACTACAAAAAATATCGAGAAGGTTAACGAGTCTTTAAAAAAATTACCTATTTTAAAAGATATAATTGCATCGGGTCCTACAAAAACAAGCATAAATGTGGAACCTGGAATTCAGGTAGATTTTAGGGTCGTAGAAGATAAATCCTTTGGTTCAGCACTACAGTACTTTACAGGATCTAAAGCACATAATATAAAACTTCGAGAGTTAGCTTTGAGAAAGGGTCTAAAAATTAACGAGTATGGTATCTTCAGGATAGAAGATAATATTCGACTTGGTGGAGAAAGAGAAGAAGATATCTATGAAATTCTTGGTTTACAATTTATTCCTCCAGAATTAAGAGAAGATCAAGGAGAAGTAGAAATTGCAAGTCTTGGAAAATTACCACAACTTATAGAAGAGAAAGATATTTTAGGAGATTTACATTCTCATACTAATTGGAGCGATGGGATGAATTCTTTAGAAGAAATGGTAGACTTTGCGTATAAACTTAGATATAAATACTTGGTTATTTCTGATCATAGTCAAGCATTAGGTGTAGCTGGAGGGCTTACTCCTGAAAGAATAGAAAAACAAAGGGAGAAAATTTTTGAATTAAATAAAAAGTATAAAAATTTTAAAATTATTCATAGTATAGAGGCAAACATATTAAGCGATGGGAGTTTAGATTTACCAGATTATATATTAGAAAAATTTGATTTAGTAATTGCGGGACTACATTCCGGATTTAAACAAAGTAAAGAAAAAATAACAGAAAGATTAATATCTGCTATTAAAAATCCATGGGTAGATATTATTAGTCATCCCACAGGAAGATTAATAAATAAACGTCCCGCATATGAGGTAGATTTAGAAGCAATATTACATGCATCTAAGGAAACAGGCACAATCTTAGAAATAAACGCTCAACCTGACAGATTAGACCTTTGTGATATAGATGCAAAAAGAGCAAAAGAGAAATACGGAATATTATTCTCTATTGGAACTGATGCCCATGATATTAGGAGTTTTTCCCTTATTAGATATGGAGTTTATGTAGCAAGAAGAGCATGGCTTCAGAGAGAGGATCTTTTAAATTCTTTTACCTGGGAAGAGCTAAAGAAAAAATTGAAAAGGAATAAAAGAGATATATGAAACAAAGAAATACAGGAAAATTAGAAGAAAAAGAATGGATAATTCTTTGGGATGAAAAACGAAGACATCTTGTAAAGTTAGAAAGGGATAAAGTTTTTTATTATAACAAGGGATCTTTATCTCATAATGAAATTATTGGTAAAGAAGAAGGAACAATTCTCACATCCTCCCACGGAGGAAAACTTTTAGCTTTAAGACCTACTTTTTCCGATTATATTTTAGAAATGCCTCGTTCCGCTCAAATCATTTATCCAAAGGATATTGGAATAATACTTATATGGGCTGACATCTATGAAGGAGCAAAAGTTATTGAAGCAGGCATAGGTTCTGGAGCATTAACTATCGCTTTATTACAAGCAGTGGGAGAAAAAGGGCTAGTAGTTTCTTATGAAGTAAGAGAAGATTTTGCATTAAGAGCATTAAGGAATATAGAAGAATTTTTAGGGAAAAGAGAAAACCATATCCTAAAATTGAAAAATATTTATGATGGTATTGATGAAGAATATTTTGATAGGATTATTCTTGATCTTCCAGAACCTTGGAGAGTAGTAGATTACACTATAAAGGCTCTAAGACCAGGAGGTATTTTTATTTCCTATTCTCCAACAATTATTCAGGCAGAGAAAACAGTATCCGCATTAAAAAATACCTCTAGCTATACTTTTATAGAAACTTTTGAGGTTTTGATAAGACCTTGGCAAATTGAGAATTTATCAGTAAGACCATATCATAGGATGGTTGCACATACTGCTTTTATCACCTGTGCTAGAAAGATTCATACTGAAATAGAAGGGAATAAATTTCTGAAAGTCGAGCTTTCTGAAGAGTTAGAAGAAAATCTTGAGAGTATTTCCTAAAGAAATCTTTTTCTGAAGGATTTAAATTTAAATAGAATTCCTGGCTTCTTTTATATCCTTCCATAATTTCATCCCTCCCAAAAAAAAGATATGAATGTTTTGAAATTTTTATCCATCTTCTCAATTCTGATAATAAAATTGGGGGCTTTGTAAAAACTAAATGATTAAGATAAAGGAAGGGGAAATTTGAAGGATAAAAATGAGCATTTACTCTTCTAAAGAAGTTTTCTTCTTTTTCTTTATTTTTAGAAAATCTTAAATCCGATAGGGAGGGAATTTTAACTTTTGATGGATATTTCACTACCCTTATATTAAGAATCTTTGAGAGCTCTAAAAATACTTTTTCATCTCCTAACAAAGTCAAAAAAAATACAGGAATGGGTAATTCTCTAATCAATTTATAATAATACCTTGCAAATTCTGAAATTCTCAAAATTAATTCTATATCTTCCCAAAAAATAAGAGAGAAATTTTTAAGCACTTCTATATTACTTTCAATTTCCCAAGGAGAAATAAAGATTATATTCTTATCTTTCCAGTATTCATGATTCCAAGAAGGAGTTATTACAGCAATATTTTTTCTCTTTCTCTTTATCTTTTCTAAAATTAAATTTTTCTCTAAGTCATTTTCCAAATGAATAAGATATTTGAATCTTTTCTTTTTTTCAGAATTAATTATTAAAGGATCTTTCCTTTTTATTTTAAAGTCTTCAAGATAAAATTTATAAAAGCTTTCCCCACCAAAATTTCCCTTATAAATTTTTATAACCATATCCATGAGTTCTTCTCTTTGATCTGTCAACTTTTCTGCTAATCCAAAACTTGTAAGAGAGAGAATAGAACCTGATAAATCCACGATCTTTATATTGAGTCTTTTTCCATTTCTATCTTCACTGGAAAGTTCCTGAATTGTTGAGTTTGAAATAAGGAAACAAGGCTCTTCATTTCCAGGTCCAAAAGGAGAAAGCCTTTCAATATCTAAAAATAAACCTGAATTAATATCTTTAATATCTATCTCCCCATCAATTTTTATTTTTGGAATTAACTCTAAATCTCCCCATAATTCTCGAGAAAGCCTTATTGCAGATTTATAAAATTCTCCCCAAAGATCTTTTTTAATGGTGAAACCAATAGCAGATTTATGTCCTCCAAATCTATTTAGAAAAGGTGAAAGTCTTGTTATAAAATCAAATATATTTACATCCTCTGTACCCCTTCCAGATCCTACAACATAATCTCCTTCTATCCTCCCTAAAAATACTGGTCTATTATATTTTTCTACAAGTTCTGAAGCGGAGATTCCTAAAACTCCTTTATGCCAGTTTTCGTTAGAAAGAATTATTACTGGAACATCTTCCCCCTCTTTCTCAAAATATTTCTCTACTTCTTCATTTGCAGAAAAGGTAACCTCATCTTTAATTCTTTGTCTTTCTCTATTCTCATTTTCTAAAATATTTGCCAAAATTTCTGCGGAATCCTCATCTTGAGAGAGAATAAGTTCTACAACATCTTTTACTTCTCTTAGTCTTCCTATGGCATTAAGACGAGGAATGATATAAAATAATATATCCTTTGATTCAAGGGTAGAATAACCTCCTAAGCCTGCCTTTTTAATCAATGCTTTTAATCCAATAAGTTTTGTTTCAGAAATCTTATTCAATCCATATTTTACAAGAATTCTATTTTCACCTTTTAACTCCACTTGATCTCCTAAGGTTCCAAGGGAAACTAACTCAAAAACTCCCTCTTCAATGTAAATTTTTTCTTTAATTTTCTCACCTAAAGCTTGAAGAAATTTAAAGGCAACTCCTACCCCAGATAAGTATGAAAAAGGATAATTATTTAGGTGAGGATTCAAGACCAATAAAGCATTGGGAAGGACCGATGAGTATGGTATATGGTGGTCAGTAATTATTACTTCTATGCCATTTCTTTTTAGAAAATCTACCTCTTCTATACTGTTTATTCCACAATCAACAGTTATAATTAAATTATATTTTGAAAGATCTAATTTTTGCAAAGTATCTTTTTTTAAACCATACCCCTCAATAAGTCTGTGAGGTATATAATAATCTACTTCCCATCCCCAATTTCTAAGAACTTTTAATAAAAGAGTTGTTGAGGTAATACCATCTGCATCATAATCTCCATAAACTAAAATCCTCTTCTTTAAATCTCTTAGCTTAACTATATAATCCAAAGCATTTTCTAGTTGAGGAAAGAAATAAAAGGGATTATAAAGATTATCTAAAAGGGGATTTAAAAATTCTTCTGCTAATTTTTTTTCTGTTATTCCTCTATTAACAAGAAGACGAGCAAGAAGAGGAGAAATACCAATATTTTTTATTAACTCCTCCTCCTGCTTTTTATTTCCTTGAAGAAAAATCCACCTATTCATCTATGCTCTTTGTATTTCTCTCCATTCTGCAAGAATTGCAGAAGATATGAAAATAGTTGAATATGTACCTATTAATATGCCTAAATATAAGGCAATTATAAAGGGACGAAGCACTTCTCCTCCCATTATTAAAAGAGGAGTTATTGCAAAAATGGTTGTAATTATAGTATAAAGAGTTCTAGCTAACACTTGATTAATACTAATATTTGCTATTTTTATAAAATTTTCCTTAGGAAATGCTTTCATGTTTTCCCTAATCCTATCAAAAACAATAATAGTATTATTTATAGCATATCCTAAAAGGGTAAGGATAGCTGCAATAAAGGAAGGACTTACTTCCCATTGGAAAATAGAGAAGAAAGAGATAGTTGCTAAAAGGACAAAGGCTTCTCCGATTATAGCGGAAAGAGCAAAATCAAATCTAAATCTTATTGTTATATAAACTAACATAATAATTATAGCTAATATAGATGCTAATATAGCTTTTTCTCTTAATTCTTGACTTATAGAAGGTTCAATACTAGTCCAGTCCTTTCCCTTAAAATTACCAATAATTTTTTCTACTGTTGATGTTAACTTTTCTGCAGAATCTTCCTCAAGAGGTTTTGTTCTAATCCATATTTCCCTCAAATCTGAACTTGTTTGAACTATAGATTTCTCAAATAGGTTATTTACTACTTTTCTTACCTCTGAGATCTGTTTTGTATTTAAAGGTTTCTCAACTTTATAATGAAGCAAACTCCCACTTTGGAAATCAATAGAAAGATTTAATCCTCTTGTAAAGAATGATATTAAACCTGCTATTATAAAGAGAAGGGATATTAAGAAAAAAATTCTTCTAATATTTTTTCCTAAAAAATTAATTTCTCTTTTCACAGTAAGTCCTCCCTTCTATAGCCCCAAAAGTTTAGTAGATTTTTTGAAAAAAGGAAGCTGTAATAAATTTTCAAGAAATGTTCTTGTAACAGTTATTGCAGTAAACATACTTAAAGAGACACCTATGGTAAGGGTTACCGCAAATCCCTTTATGGGACCTGTACCAAATATATAAAGGATAAGTGCTGCTAAAATTGTAGTTACATTACTATCGATGATAGCTCTTAAAGCATTTCTAAATCCTGCATCTAAGGAAGCCATGGGAGTCTTCTTTTTAGCAAATTCTTCTCTCATTCTTGTAAAAATGAGACAATTTGCATCTACCGCCATACCTATAGATAGAATCAAACCTGCAATTCCAGGCAAAGTAAGAGTTGCATCTATAAGTTTAAACACTGCGATCACCATTATAATATAAAGTCCTAATGCAATATCTGCGATTAATCCTAAGAGTCTAAAAACAACTATCATAAAAAGTATTACTAAGATTCCTCCTATAATTCCTGCCTTATATGCAGACTCCATGGTATCTCTTCCCAGGGTTGGATCTATGGTTCTATTCTCTATAACCTTAACGGGAACAGGTAAGGCACCTGCACGAAGTAAAATTGCAAGTCTTTGAGCCTCGTCAATAGTAAATCTTCCTGTTATTACTCCAACTCCTTCGGTAATAGCATCTTTTATGATGGGACTTGATATAACCCTTCCATCAAGGACGATAATTACAGGTTTTCCAATATTCTTTGATGTAAAATCCGCAAAAACTTTTGCTCCCTCAGGATTCATCTCTACACGAACCTGTGGTTGACCTAATTCATCAAACTCAACCTTTGCAGTTTTCAATGCAGAACCTGTAAGAATAGTTTTTTCCTTTTCATCCTTAAATTCTAAAAGTGCAGTCTGTCCAATAACATCTAGTGCTTTTTCAGGATCTTTAATTCCAGGAAGCTCAACTACAATTTTATCTGCCCCTTCTCTATATAAAGATGGCTCTGTAACACCTAATTGATCAATACGATTTCTTATCACTTCTAAGGTTCTTCTTATAGCATCATCAGTAATTTCCACATTA
>JAOADF010000120.1 GCA_026417425.1 Dictyoglomaceae bacterium | reverse complement strand
GTTGCAAAGCTTCTTGAAGGCTTACCTATTGATGTTTATGCCATGGAAGAGGGAGAGATATTTTTTCCCTATGAGCCTGTTATTCAAGTTATGGGTAGATATAAAGATTTTGCAAGATATGAAACTTCCATATTAGGGTTTGTTTCCTTTTTATCAGGAATAGGGACAAAATCTTCAAGGGTAAGGATTTCTGCAAAGGATAAAAAGATTTATAGTTTTGGGACAAGACGCCAGCATCCCTTTTTAGCACCTGCTGTGGAATATGCTACTTATGTTTGTGGGTTTGATGGGGTATCCAATGTTCTCGGAGCAGAATATTTGGGAAAAAATCCTGTAGGAACTATGCCCCATGCATTGATTCTTATAGTTGGAGATGATAAATCCACCTTTATTGCCTTTGATAAATATGTGGATGAGAAAATTCCAAGGATTGCCTTGGTAGATACCTTTGGATCTCCTATAGTTGAATCTATTTCTGCTTTAGAAGCTTTAGGCTCGAAACTTCAAGGAATAAGATTAGATAGCAAAGATTATATTTATCTTGTTAAAGATATAAGATGGGAGTTTAAGAGAAGGGGATATGAAAATATTATGATTTTTCTCAGTGGAGGTTTAGATGAGTATGAGATAGAGAAATATAGAGATTTAGTGGATGCTTTTGGGGTTGGAACAAGGGTAGCTAACGCTCCTGTTATAGATTTTGCATTAAAGATTGTAGAGGTTGATGGAGAACCCAGGGCAAAATCAGGAAATATGTCAGGAAGAAAGCAAGTTTTAAGAGATAAGAATTATAATGATATAATTCGCCTTTTTAAATCTGAAATATTACCAGGATATGAACCTTTGTTAAAACCTCTCATAGAGAAGGGAAAAATAGTAAGAGATATGGAAAATGTAGATAAAGTTAGAGAGAGAATATTGACTAACTTAAAATCTTTACCTGAAAATTTAAAAATAATAAAGGGAGGAGAAATTCCTACAATAAAGTTTGAGCCTTGACGATTATATCTCTTTCTGTTAACATAACCTTTGTGTTAAATATTGAAATAGAGGGAGAGGTAATATGAAGAGAACTTATCAGCCAAAGAAACGTCATAGACAAAGAGTTCATGGATTTTTAAAAAGAATGAGAACTCCTGGTGGAAGGAAAGTTTTAAAAAGAAGAAGAGCAAAGGGAAGGAAGAGACTGGCAGTATAATTGAGATTATTTTCCTTTCCCCCTTATGAAAGGCTTAAAAAGAAGAAGGATTTTTCAAGAATTATAAAGGAGGGAAGGGTTTATTCCCTACCTCCTCTGTTAGTATATATAAAAAGAAGTAACATCAGAAAAATAGGAATAATTGTTAATAAAAAGGTAGGACCTGCAGTAGTAAGGAATAGATTAAAAAGGCTTATAAGAGAAGTTTATAGATTAAATAGACCTTATCTTGTGGACGATGTGGAGATGATTGTAATTATAAAACCTTCGGATAGAATAATTAAAAATTTTTGGGAGATGGAGAAAGTACTAAAAGAAATATGGCAAAAAGCTAAGATTTTAAAAGATGTTGAAAAAGATAGCAATTCTTCTAATAAAATTTTATAAATATTTTATATCTCCAGCTCTTCCCCATTCCTGTAGATTTTATCCCACATGTTCCACATATACTTTGACTGCCATTGAAAG
>JAOADF010000105.1 GCA_026417425.1 Dictyoglomaceae bacterium | reverse complement strand
ATTATAATGTAATTATAACATATTTAACTAATAATTCTGATTAAGAGATAATATAAGTCTTATAGTTTTAACTTCTCCTTTTTTAAATCTTATCTTCCACTCCTTATTTCCCTCAAGAATTTCCTTGTTTTCTTCTTTCATATTTACGATATATGCTTTTTTAAAAAATTTTGATCTTATGGAGTAATCTTTTTCTTCTCCCGTATTTATTAATCTTAAAATTATATCCTTTTCATCTTCAGAAATCTTTAATGCTGGAATAAACAATCCTTTAGGTATTTCCAAAAATTTTTCTTCTTTAATCTTTAATGGTAAACCTATTCCTATGGGATAAATTAAATAATCTCTTGCTTTTTCATAAAGTTCTTCTATATTATTAGAGTTTAGCAAAACAAAGGAATATTCGAAATTATATTTTCCAAGGCATTGAGCTTCAGGGGTAGGAATATAAGGTCCTGCGAATCCTTTTCTTGTCTTTAAATCTCCTCGGGATAAATATCCTATACATCTTAATAGGGTAATTTTAAGAGAAGTTTTTCCCTCTTTTACTTCTGTTTCGTATTCATGTAATCCTCTTGTAACTATCATTATTTTTGATTTTCTGCCCATAAGACTTACAAAAGACTCCATGGCATATCTTGATACATTCTCCTCTACATAATCTTTATCCTTTTCTAATTTTGTTGGGTGTTCTACTATTCCCAAATATCCATCATTTATCACTTTATCTATTTCTTCTTCTAAGTCTATTCCAAATCTTAATCTATGATCCTTTGATTTATTTTCCATCTCTATGGAGACATCTACTCTTGGAAAGTCTCTATATAGTGTGTAAGATATACAAAAGGGCATGGAAATTTTATTAACACTTCTTTTATTTCCATCCGCCCCTTCTGGAAGAGTAATTTCTCCTTTTAGGTTTATTACCTTAAGAAATCCTTTGTTCTTAACATCTATGAGTTTGATCTCAGGAATGATTCTTAAAGGATCTTCATCTGTAGGGGAAAAATTGTATTCATCTCCTATATCTCCCTGATCTTCCAGATAGTTTATATTCTTAAGTTCTATTTTGTTAATCTTGTCATAAAGATCGAAGGTTCCATGGGAATTAAGGCGAAAGAAATAGTACTCACTTTCAAATTCTAAGTTATTACTTTCCTCTTTTTCTCTTTTTTCTTTGAGTACAAAAGAAGTAAAGGAAAGAGGAGGAAGATTCGATATAAAGGATAATTTAAAAAGAGGAGAAAGAAAAGCTCTTCCTGCCCTTTTTCCTCTTAAGAACTCTAATAGAGGAGTAAGAAGCATATATTTATTTTTACCTGTAAATTTATATATTTCTTCTCTAAGCATTCCCACAGGCTCAATGTATGATTCTATTTTATTTCCTTCAGAGTCGTAAAGCTCATAATTGGGGGAATCTAAATTAAGATAAAGTTCCACTAATCTCTTTCCATCTTTTTCTAAGGGATTAAAAACAATTATATTTTTTTCCTTATCTTCTCTTCCAAGTTTTAAAACTATATCTGCAAGAAGTCTTGTTAATGTTCCTAAGCCCATTTCTATGGTAGAATTTAATCTTGATTCTCCATCTTTATGGACTCTATCTACGCTACACCCACAAATACTATCATGAGGCTGAGATCTTAAAATATTTTTCCATCCGTAATCTATTTCTCCTTTTCGTGAAGAAATATTTAGAATTTTGCTTATAGCGGAAAGAGGCTCTAAATATTTCAAGTATAGAACTTGAGCCTCAAAGTTTAAAATCTTAAGATATATCCGAGAGGAGGTCACATCCTTTAATACAGGAGCATGTTTAGGAACTCTAAGTTCTCCTACGACTCTATCCAATTTAGGTTTTTCTTTTAAAATTTCATCTACATAATTCTCAAGGTTAGAATGAATAATTTCAATTCCTAATTCCTTACTCCATTCTGAGAATTTTTCAGGAAGTTCTAAAATAGGTATTTCATGATCTGTTCCATTCATTATTAATATATTTCCACTAACTGAGTTGCTTTCTAGAAATTTGATTTCTTCTTTAATTTTTTCTTTTAATTCATCTATATTTCTTCCAAGATGGGCTCCATTGGAATAACTGTGTAAAAGATTAACTGTAATAATTTCATCCCCAGCAGGAGAGACCCACAGGAACTCAGTTTTTCTTGAAAGATCTCCCACTCCTCTCCAAACAACTCCTCCTTTTAGTTCCAATCCCTTTAAAATGGTTGGAGTATATGCGTTATGCCCAAACATATCGGGAAAATATCCTAGGTTCATTCCTAAAATTCCTAAGTTTTTTATTATTTTTTGTCCATAAATATAGTTTCTTATTAAAGACTCTCCCATAACTAGAAATTCATCAGGAAGAATGTACCATGGTCCCACAATAATTTTTCCTGTTTTTATTAGATTTACCAGTTTTTCTTTATTTTCTGGATAAAGTTCAAGATAGTCTTCTAAAATTATTGTTTGTCCATCTAGCATGAAATGCTTAAATTTTTCGTACTTTTCAATATTCTTTAAAAGAAAATCCATCAATTCTACTAAACGTTGACGAAAAAGCTCAAAGGGAGCATACCACTCTCTATCCCAATGGGTATGAGTAATAATATGTACCTTCATCTCCCATCATCTCCTTTTTTGTAATTATGATATAAAATATTTTAAAGAAATATTTTAAGGTGGTGAAGAAGATTGAATAAGAATAAGGAACATTTGAAGGAATTACTTCCCCATGGAGAGCCTGATTTCCCTTTTTTTGTGCATGAAAACATATTTATATATAATAATGGAGTTTTTAATCCCCATTGGCACAATGAGTTTGAGATTTTATATTTGGAAAAGGGAAGAGCAAAATTCTACATT
>JAOADF010000085.1 GCA_026417425.1 Dictyoglomaceae bacterium | reverse complement strand
ACCCTAGGTCTGTTATTTTTTATATCCAAGATAGTTGTATCATTTCTCATTATAATTTTTATAAATATTCTATTCGGATTACCCTATAGTGTTTTAATCCCACCTAGAATAATTTCTCTTCTTATAGAAGTGCCTGCATATACCGTTGTTACATTACCTCTTCTCAATAGGTTAGAAAAAGAAGTCATTTAAGAACTATACAATAAATTTTAATTTGTTTAAAAGCTCTAGGATGTTTAGAATATAATCTCTGATCTCAGGGTAATTAAGATAATAATAAATCATTCTTCCCTGTCTCTTTGTTTTTAAAATTTTTAATCTTTTTAATAGGGTTAAATGCTGAGATAAATTTGGCTGTCTTACATTTAAAATTTGTAGCAACTCTGATACAGAGGCGGGGTGTTCATAAAGATAAAGTATAATCTTTAATCTTAGGGGGTGGGCTAAGGAATTCAATACCTCTGCAATACTTTGTAATACTTCCTCAGATATTTCTCTTTCTATATTTTTATTTTTTCTCATTCTCTTCACCTCCTTTTATAAATTTTTTTTGTTTTAAAGATATTTTAACATAAAAAATTAAAATTGATATAATAACCTTTAAAACAAAAAATGATTGACAATGGTTTTAATATTGTCTATAGTATGCTAAGTATAAAATTAGTATAAAGGAAGATAATTATGTTTGAGAACTTAACAGGACGTCTACAAAGTATTTTCAAGAAATTAAGAAATAGAGGATTACTTTCTGAGAAAGATGTAGAGGAAGCTCTTAGAGAAATAAGACAAGCGCTCCTTGAAGCAGATGTCCATTATAAAGTGGTAAAGGATCTTTTGAATAAAGTTAAAGAGAAATCCCTTAAAGAAGAAGTTCTAAAAAGTGTATCTCCCTTTCAACAGGTATTAAAAATTCTTTATGAGGAATTAATTGAACTTTTAGGAAAAGAAAAGGTAGGAATATCTTTAGGTAATAGAAAGCCTGCTCTTATATTTCTTGTAGGGCTACAGGGTTCTGGAAAAACTACTACTTGTGTTAAGCTTGCTTATAAACTTTCTCAAGAGCAGAGAAGGGTGATGTTAGTAGCTGGGGATACCTTCAGACCTGCAGCTAAAAAACAATTAGAGGTTTTAGGAGAGAAAATAAAAATTCCTGTAATACAAGAAGGGAGTTCTTCTAAGGAAATAATAGATAATGCAATAAAGATTGGAAAGGAAAGTTTAATGGATGTATTAATTGTAGATACCACAGGACGTCTTCATATAGATGAAGAGATGATGGGTGAATTAGAAGATTTAACTAATACATTTAAGCCTTCTGAAATCCTTTTGGTTTTGGATGGTATGACAGGACAAGATGCAATAAATATTGCGGAAAAATTCAATCAAAGAATTCCAATAACAGGAATTATTCTTACAAAATTGGATGGAGACGCCAGAGGAGGAGCTGCATTATCTGTTAGAGCAGTAACAGGAAAACCCATTAAATTTATAGGTGTAGGAGAAAAGATTAATGATTTAGAATATTTTTATCCTGATCGTCTTGCAGGAAGAATTTTAGGAATGGGAGATGTTGCTACTCTTATTGAAAAAATCGAGGAAAGTATCGAACTAGAAAAACAAGAGAAACTTCAAGAAAAATTGAAAAAAGCTAAATTTGATTTAGAAGATTTTTATGAACAACTTAAAGAAATTAGAAAAATAGGAACCTTTGACCAAATTCTTGATATGCTTCCTGGGATTCCTAAAGATAAAGTAAAACCTGAGATAAACGATAAAGAGGTAAAAAAATTTTTAGCAATTATTGAATCCATGACAAAAGAAGAAAGAAAAAATCCCTCTATTATTAATGGGAGTAGAAAAATTAGGATTGCAAAGGGAAGTGGAACAACAGTTCAAGATGTGAATAGGCTTTTAAAGCAATATTTTCAATCTTTAGAGATTATTAAACAATTTTCTAAAACCAAGAAAAATATTTTTCCTTTTATATAATAATTTATAGAAAGGAGGTGAATTAATGGTAAAAATAAGATTAACAAGAATTGGTGCAAAGAATAAACCAGTGTATAGAATTGTTGCTATAGATAGTAAAAAACCAAGAGAGGGAAAACATTTAGAAATTTTAGGATTTTATGATCCAAAGACTAACCCAGCAACTATTAAAGTAAAAGAAGATAGGGTCAAATATTGGTTAAGTGTAGGAGCTCAGCCCTCAGAGACTGTAGAAAAAATATTGAAGAATTTAGGTATTCTTGGTTAAATTATGGGTAAAGAATTAAAAAGGGGGATTTGGTTTTAATGAAAGAGCTTTTGGAATATATTATTAAGGCTATTGTTCAGCATCCCGAGGATGTAGAAGTAAGAGAAGTGGAAGGGACAAAATCTGTAATTTTAGAGGTAAAAGTCGCCCCAGAAGATAGAGGTAGAGTAATTGGAAAACAGGGGCAAACGGTGAAGGCTTTACAAACCATAATAAGGGTTGCTGGATTAAAAAAGGGGAAAAAAGTAGTTATTGAAGTACTTCAATAGAATGGATGAAAGAAAGTTAGTAAGAATCGCAAAACTAGGGGAACCATTTGGTATAAAAGGTGGAATTAAAATATATCCCTTTTACGATTTTATTTTTAACTTAAAAAAGGGACAAAAATTATATATATCTGAAGGAGATAGTGAATATATAAAAAAAGAAGTTATACTGGAAGAGATAAATGCTCATGGAAAAGGTTATGTATTATATTTTGAAGAATTTAAAGATAGGAATTCTGTAGAAAAATTTAGGGGAAATTGGCTTTTATTGGAAGAAGATTTTCTTCCTCCTCTTCCAGAGGGATTTTTTTATACCTTTCAAATTTTTGGAATCTCTGTATATGATTTTAACGGAGATTTTTTGGGAATTGTGAAGGAAATAATAGAAACAGGAAGTAATGATGTTTTTGTTGTAGAAAATCAAGGTAAAGAATTATTACTACCTTTTATAAGAGATGTTGTTAGAGAGGTAAATATCAGAGAAAGGAAAATAATTGTAGAGTTAATAAAGGAGATATGAAAATAGATATAATAACTATATTCCCAGAGATATTCGAGAGTCCAATAGATATCAGTATTTTAAAAAGAGCAAAGGATAAAGGTATTGTAGAAATTAATATACATAATCTAAGAGATTTTACTACTGATAAACATAGAAGGGTTGATGATTATCCCTATGGTGGTGGAGTTGGAATGGTTTTGAAGCCTGAGCCTATATTTAAATGTGTTAGGAGTTTAAAAAGGGATAATTCAGAAATAGTTCTCCTTACACCTCAAGGAGAGGTTTATAATCAAAAAATTGCAGAAGAATTATCAAAAAAGAAACATCTAATATTTATATGTGGAAGATACGAAGGAGTAGATGAAAGAGTAAGAAGTATTGTGACAAGGGAGATTTCTATTGGAGATTATATTACAAGTGGAGGAGAATTGCCTGCCTTGGTTATTATCGATTCCATTGTAAGGTTATTACCTGGTGTTGTGGGAGATCCTAATTCTTTGAAGGAAGAATCTTTTCAAGGAGGGCTATTAGAATATCCCCAATATACTCATCCAAGAAATTTTGAGGGAATGGAAGTTCCTGAAGTATTGCTTTCTGGGAATCACGAGAAAATAAGGAGGTGGCGAAGAAAAGAAGCTTTAAAAAGAACCTTACTGAGAAGACCTGATCTTCTAGAAAAAGCAAATCTTTCAGAAGAAGATTATATGTTATTAAAAGAAATAGAAGAAGAATTAGGAAAGGAGGTAAAACATGGATTTAATTATCCAAAATGTAGAGAAGGAATTAATGAAAAATAAAGAGATACCTGAAATTTGGCCGGGAGATACTGTTCGAGTTCACTATAGAATTGTTGAGGGAGAAAAGGAAAGAATACAATTTTATGAAGGAGTTGTTATTGCTAAAAAGCATGGTGGATTAAGAGAAACAATAACTGTACGAAAGGTAGTTCAAGGAGTGGGGGTAGAAAGAATTTTTCCTTTATATTCTCCCTTCGTAGAAAAAATTGAAATATTAAGAAGAGGAAAAGTAAGAAGAGCAAAACTTTATTATTTAAGAGGATTAAGTGGAAAGAAGGCAAAAATAGCGGAAAGGGTGGAAGAATGAAGGAGAAAATTGAAGGGGTGGCTTTTTGGATTAAGGATAAAATAGATTTTTTATTGGCAAAAAGGCAAGAATTAAAAGGAAAGGAATGGTATGAATTTGTTGAGACTATTCTTTTTGCCTTCATTTTAGCCTTTCTTATTAAAAGCTTTATATTACAAATTTCTTATATTCCAACAGGCTCCATGATTCCTACATTAAATGATGGCGAGGCTGTTTTAGTTGTAAGGATACCTTATTATTTTAGAGAGCCTGAAAGGGGAGAAATTATTGTTTTTAAATACCCTCTGGATACATCTAAGGAATATGTAAAAAGGCTTATAGGTCTACCTGGAGATACTGTAGAAATAAAGCAAGGAAATGTATATGTTAATGGGAAACTTTTAGAAGAAAATTATGTAAAAAGAAAGAGTGATGACAATTATGGACCAGTAAAGGTTCCAAAGGATAGTTATTTTGTTTTAGGAGATAATAGACCTGTAAGTGTGGATAGTAGATATTGGGGGTTTGTTCCTAAAAAGAATCTTGTAGGAAAGGCTATTTTACTATTATGGCCACCTCAAAGAATCCAGATTGTACATTAGGGAACATTGAATTACAGCTTTGGCAAAAATATGAAAAAATTGCTGGAGTCGATGAAGCAGGAAGGGGGGCATTGGCAGGACCTGTTTTTGCTGGAGCTGTAATTCTTCCTCCTTTTTCTTCTTTACCTTTAAAGGATTCAAAACTTCTTACTCCAAAAGAGAGAAAAAAACTCTTTTTGTTAATAAAACAAGAGGCTTTAGATTGGAGTTATGGATTTTCTACAGTGGATGATATAGAAAGAATGGGAATTTTAAATGCAGTTTTATTAGCAATGAAGAGAGCTATCGAAAACTTAAAATTGAAGCCAAATTTTATTTTAGTTGATGGGAATAAATTAATTCCTGAATTAGAAATTCCTCAGGAAGCAATAATTAAGGGAGATAGGCTTTGTAAATGTATTTCTGGAGCATCTATAGTTGCTAAGGTTCTAAGGGATGAATTTATGGAAGAGATAGATAAAAAGTATTCTAATTATGGATTTAAAAAACATAAAGGTTATCCTACCAAGGAGCACAGAAAAAATATTATCTATTATGGTCCTTCTGAAATTCATAGAAAAAATTTTAAATTAATATAATGAATAAGAAAAAGATAGGAAAAATTGGGGAAGATTTTGCATTAGAATATTTTAAGAATAATGGATTTGAGATTCGTGAAAAAAATTATAAAACTAAATTTGGTGAAGTGGATTTGATTGTAAGAAAAGAAAACTTATTAATTTTTGTAGAAGTAAAAGCTAGAAAGTCCTTGGAATTTGGAGAACCTGTTGAGGCGGTGGATAAAAGAAAGCAAGAAAAAATAAGATTTATTGCAAATTATTATCTTTCAAAGAAAAAAATAAAAAGTTATGAAGTAAGATTTGATATTTTTTCCATCCTTTTAGATAAAGACAATAAAATTAAATTCTTTGAGCATATTTCCAATGCTTTCTAAAGTTTCTTCTGCAGTTCTCTTAGGACTAGAATGTTATAAAGTAGAAGTTGAAGTGGATATTTCCTCAGGAGTTCCTGGTTTTAATATTGTAGGTTTAGCAGAACAAGCTATACAGGAGGCAAAAGAAAGGGTAAGATCCGCTATAAAAAACAGTAATATTGAATTTCCATTAAGAAAAATAACAATAAATCTTGCACCTGCAGATTTAAGAAAAGATAGTTCTTTACTTGATTTACCTATTGCTATAGGTATTTTATCCTGTCAATTTAATTTTAATATTGATTCTGAAAATACTGCCTTTTTAGGAGAATTAGCTTTAGATGGAAGAGTAAGAAAGGGAAAGGGATTATTACCCTTAGTTTGGGGGCTTAAAAATAAAGGATTTAAAAAAGTTATTATTCCTAAGGAAAATGAGAAAGAGTGTAGTTTAGTAAAGGATATAGATATCTATCCAGTAGAAAATATAAACCAAGTTATAAACTTTCTTATGGGGAATTTAGAATTAAAACCTTCTAAATTTGAAGAGATAGAATATAATTTTATCTTTGATGAAGATTTTTCAATAATAAAAGGACAGGAAGTTGCAAAAAGAGCTATGGAAATTTCTGCAGCAGGAGGGCATAATATTTTATTAGTAGGACCACCTGGAACTGGAAAAACTCTTCTTGCTAAATCTCTTCCCTCTATTCTTCCTCCTCTAACCTATGAGGAAGCCTTTGAAGTAACTCAGATTTATAGTGTTGCGGGACTTCTAAATAATGAATATCTTATCCAGAAAAGACCCTTCAGAAATCCTCATCATACCATATCTTATGCAGGACTTTTAGGAGGTGGATCAACTCCTCAAGTAGGAGAGGTAAGTCTTGCCCATAGAGGAGTACTATTCTTGGATGAGCTACCTGAGTTTAGAAGAGATGTGTTAGAAGCATTAAGACAACCTTTAGAAGATGGGAGAGTAATTATATCCCGCTCTAAATATACTGTTTCCTATCCTGCCCAATTTATTCTTGTTGGTAGTATGAATCCTTGTAGATGTGGTTATTTTGGTGATAAGGATAAAAATTGCATATGTTCTCCTTATGAAGTTAGAAACTATTGGCATAAGATATCTGGACCTCTCCTTGATAGATTTGATATAAGAATTTATGTGGGAAGAGTAGAAAAAGAAAAGATTTTTCAGAATGGAAAAAGCGAAAGTTCTGAGGAAATAAGGAAAAGAATAGAAATAGCAAGAAAAATTCAAGAAGAAAGGTTTAAAAAAGAAAAAATCTTTACCAATTCTCAGATGACTCCAAAATATATGAAGAAATATTGTCCATTATCTAATGATGCAAAAAACTTTCTTGCAAATATAATGGATAAAATGAAACTCTCCTTGAGAGGACTCGATAGAATAATAAAAGTATCAAGGACTATTGCAGATTTAGAAAGAAGCGAAAATATAAAGATAGACCATTTAGCAGAAGCAGTATCTTATAGGGGACTTGAGGATTTTAT
Source organism: Dictyoglomaceae bacterium (assembly GCA_026417425.1). The sequence goes on along the minus strand of JAOADF010000085.1, from coordinate 13 downwards.
TTCATAAAAACAT
>JAOADF010000066.1 GCA_026417425.1 Dictyoglomaceae bacterium | reverse complement strand
TATTCAGAAAGTAGTTGAGAAATTAAAAGAATTTAATTATGGAGCTCATATATCAAGGGGAGAGACACGAACTGTAATTGGAGCTATTGGCGAAAAGAGAATGGAAGAAAAGATTTTAATAATGGAACAAATAGAAGTTTTCCCCTTTGTAGAAAGAGTTATACCCATTTTAACCCCTTATAAGTTGACTCTTAGAGATTTAAAGCCTGAGGGAACAAAAATTTATATAAATGATATAGAAGTTGGTGGAAATACAATAGTTATTATGGCTGGACCATGTGCAGTAGAAAATAGAGAACAATTAAGTGAGACCGCAAAGTTTGTAAAAGAAAAAGGTGCAAAGATATTAAGAGGAGGAGTTTTTAAGCCAAGAACATCCCCATATAGTTTTCAAGGTTTAGGAATAGAGGGATTAAAACTTCTTTATGAAATTAAAGAGGAATATAAAATCCCAGTAATAACTGAAATAATGGATCCAAGAGATTTGGAAAAAGCCTTAGATTATATAGATATTGTACAGATAGGTGCAAGAAATATGCAAAATTTCACCTTATTAAAAGAAGTAGGACAAATTAGAAAACCTGTACTTTTAAAAAGAGGTCCTTCCGCTACATTAGAAGAATTACTTTTTGCTGCAGAATATATTTTATTGGGAGGAAATAGTGAAGTCATACTATGCGAAAGGGGGATAAGGAGTTTTTCCGACTTCTCAAGAAATACTTTAGATTTATCTATTGTTCCAGCCTTAAAAGAAAAAACCCATCTACCTGTTTTTGTTGATCCCAGTCATGGAACAGGAAGTTACAAACTAGTCCCCAGTATGGCAAAGGCAGCTATAGCATGCGGAGCGGATGGACTGATTATAGAGGTTCATCCTAATCCTGAGAAAGCTTTATCCGATGGACCCCAATCTCTAAACTTTCCAACCTTTGAAATTCTTATGAGAGAGCTTATAAAAATTGCAAATGCCATAGGTAGAAATATATGAAAATTGGAATCATTGGATTAGGACTCATCGGTACTTCGCTAGCTCTTGCTTTTAGAGAAAAGAATTTATATATATGGGGTATGGATATTAATGAATCTGCAGTGAGTTATCTCTTAAGAGAAGGAATAATAAAAAAAGGAAATACAGATTTAAGGAAATTGTTAAAGGAGATAAAGGAAAGCGAAGTAATTTTTATCGCAGTATATCCCTCAAAAACTTTGGAGATTATTAAAGAATTGAAAGGATTGTTAAATGAAAATCATATTTTAACAGATACTGCAAGTGTGAAAGAAAAAATAATGAATTATATAGAACAAGATGATTTTTTAAGGAGAGTGTTTGTTGGAGGACATCCCCTTGCTGGAAAGGAGAGGTCTGGATATAAAGAAGGATCAGTCCATCTTTTTCAAGATAAAATATACTTTTTAACCCCCTCCTCTGAGATTTCTTGGGATAAAATTCATAAAATTGAAACTTTAATTGAACTAATTGGTGCAAGACCCTTTATCATCTCCCCTCAAGAGCACGATAAAATTCTATCATATACGAGTCATTTACCTCAGATTATTTCATATATTCTTTCTATCACAGTTCCTCGAGAATACTTAGGTTTTACTGGTTCAGGGTATAAGGATACAACAAGATTGGCTAAAAGTCCTGTAGATCTTTGGATTGATATTATTAAGGAAAACAAAGAGAATATTTTAGAGGTATTGGAGAATTTTCATAAGATTTTTAATATTGTTTATGAAAAAATTAAGATGGAAGACTGGAAAAAATTAGAGGACTATTTTGAAGAATCAAGAGAAAAAAGATTGGAAATTGAGGTGAAATAATGAAAAAAATAATAGTAAGAAAAAGTAAAGGATTAAATGGAGAAGTAGAAATTCCAGGAGATAAATCTATTTCTCATAGAGCTCTTATATTCTCTTCTTTAGCCCGCGGAAATTCTAAAATTGTAAATTTTTTATTCGGACAGGACTGTATCTCCACTATGAATTGTTTAAAAAAATTGGGAGTAAAAATAGAAATTAAAGATAATATTGTTTATGTGGAAGGAAAAGGATTAAGAGGATTTTTAGAGCCTGATGACATTTTAGATGCTGGGAATTCAGGAACAACAGTAAGAATTCTTTTAGGAGTATTGGCAGGACAGGAAGGGTTATTTTCTATTATTACAGGAGATAGTTCTTTAAAGAAAAGACCAATGAAGAGAGTAGTTCAGCCTCTTTCTATGATGGGGGCCCATATTCTAGGAAGAGATAATGGGAATTTTCTTCCCATTGCTATTAGAGGTAAAAAATTAAAAGGAATAACCTATAAACTTCCCGTTCCCAGTGCTCAAGTAAAATCCTGTCTTCTTCTTGCTGGTTTATTGGCAGAAGGAGAAACAAAAATAATAGAATCTTCTTTATCCCGTAACCATACAGAATTGATTTTTGAATATCTTAATTTACCTTTGAAAAGAAATGGGTTAGAATTAATTACTCATGAAATAGATGAATTTTCTTCTAAGGATTTTTATGTTCCTGGGGATTTTTCTTCTGCAAGCTTTATAATAGCAGGAGCATTGCTAATTCCTAATTCAAAAATAATATTAAAAAACTGTGGGTTGAATCCAACAAGAACAGGCATGTTAGAGGTTTTAAGAAATTCTGGAGCTAATATTCATATACTAAAAGAAGAATATTGGGGGAGGGAAAAGGTTGGAGATATTTTAGTTGAAACATCAGATTTAAACGGATTTATAGTCGAGGGAGAAATTGTTCCAAGATTAATTGATGAAATTCCTATATTATCTGTAATAGCAACCCAAGCAAAGGGAATAAGTTATTTTAGGAATGTTGAGGAACTAAGGGTTAAAGAATCTGACAGAATAAGAGGAATTCTTGAAAATATTAGAAGAATGGGAGGAAAAGGAGAAGAAACAAAGGACGGATTTTATATTGAAGGACCTTCCCCATTAAAGGGAACACAAATTGAGACTTTTAATGATCATCGATTAGCCATGTCTTTTACCATTGCAGGTCTTATAGCGGAAGGAGAGACCATTGTAGA
>JAOADF010000043.1 GCA_026417425.1 Dictyoglomaceae bacterium | reverse complement strand
ATATTAACCCAAATGGAAGAGAATAAAGCGGATTTTTCCATAATTCTTAAAGAAGCACAAGAAAAGGGATATGCAGAGCCAGATCCTTATAAAGATATTTCAGGATTAGATAGCGTTTACAAAATTGCTATTTTAAGCTCTATAGCCTTTCATACTACCATAAAGCCTCAGGATATATTTAGAGAAGGAATAGAAAAAATTTCTTTAAGAGATATAGAATATGCTAAATCTCTTGGATATTCAATAAAGCTTTTAGCATTAGCAAGAGAGGATAATGGAGCTTTAGAGATAAGGGTTCATCCCACAATGATTCCACAAAATCATATGTTATCAGCAGTAAGAGGAGTAAATAATGCTGTTTTATTTAAAGAGGAAAGAAGGGGAAATATAGTACTTTATGGTCCTGGGGCTGGCCCAAAACCTACTGCTATGGCCTTGTTATCGGATATTTTAGAGCTAAGTTATAGTATAATCCATTCTCATCCAAGATACTATAATTTTGCATATTTATATCCTTCAAATTTAAAATCTTTTGGAGATATAAAAACAAGATATTATTTGAGATTTTGGGTTCAAGATAGACCAGGGGTTTTAGCTCAAATAGCCAAAGTCCTAGGCGAGAACAATATAAGTATTGCTTCTGTTATTCAAAAAGAAACAAATATAGAAAATGAAAGGGCAGAAATTGTCATTTTAACTCATGTTACCTATGAAAAAAATATTCAAAAGGCAATATCTGAAATAAAAAGATTGCCGATTTTAGAAGAATGGAATTCTTTGATAAGGATTGAGGTATAAAATGAAAAGAGGTGTAATTTTAAAATATAAAGAATATTTACCAATAAATGAGAATACTCCAATAATAACCCTCCATGAAGGAGATACTCCTCTAATATATGCTGAAAACTTAAGCAAAGAGTATAAAATCAATCTTTTTTTAAAATATGAAGGTATGAATCCCACTGGATCCTTTAAAGATAGAGGAATGGTAATTGCTGTAGCAAAAGCCTTGGAAAATAATACAAAAGCTATAATATGTGCCTCAACGGGAAATACAGCAGCGTCAGCTGCAGCCTATGCAAGTATATCAAGAATAAAATCTTATGTTCTTTTACCTAAAAATGCCATTGCATTAGGAAAATTAGCTCAAGCAATAATGTATGGTGCTGAAGTTATTAGTGTAAATGGAAATTTTGATTCTGCTTTAAGATTGGTAAAGGAGATATCCAATTTTTATCCTATAGAGATAGTTAATTCCATAAATCCTTTTAGAATAGAAGGACAAAAAACTGCAGCCTTTGAAATATGTGATATTTTAGGAGATAATCCTGAATTTTTAGCAATTCCTGTAGGAAATGCAGGAAATATTACTGCTTATTGGAAAGGATTTAAGGAATATCACTCCCTAGGTAGGATCAATAAGTTACCAAAACTTCTTGGATTTCAAGCAGAGGGTTCTGCTCCTTTAGTTTTAGGGCATCCCATAGAAAATCCTCAAACTGTTGCTACCGCAATAAGAATTGGAAATCCTGCAAGTGGAGAAAAGGCTTTAAATGCTATTAAAGAATCTCAAGGAATTATAGATATGGTTTCTGATGAAGAAATACTTTTAGCACAAAAGGAATTGGCAAGCAAAGAAGGAATATTTGTTGAACCTGCTTCTGCTTCATCTTGGGCAGGGGTGAAAAAGATATTAAGAGAAAAGAGATTAATATTAGATGGAAATATAGTTTGCGTACTTACTGGAAATGGGCTTAAAGATCCTGATTCTGCACTAAAAAATGCTAAAATATCCTGGGAAATAGAACCTAAAATTGAAAATTTAATAAAAATATTGGAATCATGAAAGTAAAGATAAAAATACCAGCGACATCAGCAAATTTAGGTCCAGGATTTGATACCTTATCTATTGCTTGGAATCTTTTTTTAGAAATTTCTATTGATACCGATTATTTTGAAAGAAGAATAATTTTTAATGGGGAAGATATAGAAAAAATAGATAAAAATAACAATCTTTTTTTAAAAGCTTTTTCAAAAACCTTAGAGATATTAAATAGTGAATCTGAAAGTTATTTAATTCAAGTAAACTCTCAAATACCAGTATCTAGAGGTCTAGGTAGTAGTGCTGCAGTTATATGGGGCGGAATCTATTCTGCAGAAATGATTACAAGAAAAAATCTTTCAAAGGAAGAAAAATTTAAACTTGCCCTTTCCCTTGAAGGACATTTTGATAATTTGGCAGGAGCTTATAATGGAGGTTTAACTATTTGTAATATAGAAAATGGAATACCTTATATAACAAGCTTCCCATATCCTGAGGATCTTTGTGGTATTATTTTCATTCCATCTTATTCTTTACCAACAGATGAATCAAGAAATATTTTACCCAAAATGTATCCAAGAGAGGAAATAGTCAAAAATCTTCAAAATCTTTCCTTTCTTCTTGCTGGCTTTTTATATAAGGATGAGAATTTAATAAAATTGGGACTTAAAGATAATCTTCATCAACCTTACAGATTTCCTTTAATTCTTGAATCAGGATATTTTTTGAATATTGCAACTAAAAAAGGAGCTCTAGGGGTAGTCTTAAGTGGCGCAGGACCTTCTCTTTTAATTTTTACCTTTAAAGATAAAGCGAAGTTTATTAAAAATTCATTAGATGAAGAAATTAAAAAAGAGAAGATTACAGGTAAAATTATAATTCTTGATATTTGTAAAAAAGGAATTATAATTGAATAAATTCCTTTGGAGGGAAAAAATATGAGTTATAAGATAGCTGTTGTTGGAGCTACAGGATTGGTAGGTCAAGAAATGTTAAAAATTCTTTATGAAAGAAAGGTTCCTATAAAGGAATTATATGCTTTTGCTTCCTCTCGTTCTGAAGGGACCTTTGTAGAATTCGGAAAAGAAAAGATAAAAGTAGAAGAAGCAAAACCTGAAAATATTGCAAAGGCTGATTTTGCTTTATTTTCTATTGGTGAAGAAATAAGTCTCGAAATTTCTCCAGAGGTAGCAAAAAGAGGAACAATAATAATTGATAATAGTAATGCTTTTAGGATGAATCCTGATGTACCCCTTGTAGTTCCCGAGGTAAATCCAGAAGATTTGAAGGAACATAAAAATATAATTGCAAATCCTAATTGTTCTACAATACAAATGGTTGTTGCTCTTTATCCCCTTCACAAAAGATTTAACTTAGAAAAAATTGTTGTCTCTACTTATCAATCGGTATCAGGTAAAGGGAAAGATGCTGTTTTAGAACTTTTGGAACAGACAAGAGAATTTTTAATTGGGAATAAAATAGAATCGAAAGTTTTTCCATATCAGATAGCTTTTAATATTATTCCCCAAATAGACAATTTTGAAGATAACCACTATACTCGTGAAGAGATGAAGATGGTTAGAGAAAGTAGAAAAATCCTTCATCTTCCAAATCTGAAGATTTCTGCAACCTGTGTTAGAATTCCTGTTATTAGAGGTCATTCCGAGTCCATAACTGCTACATTTTCTAAGGATTTTAATTTAGAAGAGGTATATTATACTTTAAATAATGCACCTGGAGTGAAAGTTTTAGATTTACCAAAAGATAAAATATATCCTTATCCCCTTCTTTGTGATGGAAAAGATGAAGTTTTTGTTGGAAGAATAAGAAAAGATCTTTTTGAAGAAAATACTTTAAATCTTTGGGTGGTATCAGACAACCTTAGAAAGGGTGCAGCTCTTAATGCCGTTCAAATATTAGAGGAAATTATCAAAGGAGGTTAAAAGTGGGATTAATTGTTCAGAAATTTGGGGGATCTTCTGTAGGTAGTATAGAGAGAATTACAAATGTTGCTAAAAGGATAAAAAGATATTACGAGGAAGGACATAAAATTGTTGTAGTAGTATCTGCCATGGGTGATACCACTGATGATTTAATATCAATGGCAGAAGAGATAACAAAAAATCCCAATCCAAGAGAAATGGATGTCTTACTTTCTGCGGGAGAAAGAATATCATCCGCTCTTTTAGCAATGGCTCTACAGGAAATTGGAGTACCAGCTATTTCTCTTTCGGGAAGACAAGCAGGAGTATATACTAACTCTATTCATACAAAAGCACAAATTACGTGTATAAAACCTGAAAGAATATTAAAAGAAATAAGCTTAGGAAAAGTTGCAGTGGTTGCAGGCTTTCAAGGCTATGATTTAAATAATAATAATATAACTACCCTGGGAAGAGGAGGTTCTGATGCAACTGCTGTAGCATTAGCTTATGCTCTAAACGCAGATCTCTGTGAAATTTATACTGATGTTGATGGTATATTTACTGCAGATCCAAGAATTGTGCCATCTGCAAGAAAATTAAATCATATCTCTTATGAAGAAATGCTGGAGCTTGCAAGCCAAGGAGCTCAAGTAATGCAATTAAGAGCTATGGATTTGGCAGCTACTTATAAGGTACCTATCATTGTAAGATCAAGTTTTAATGAAAATTCTGGAACTTTTATTGGGGAGGTTGAAAGAGTGGAGACAAAGAAAAAAATAACAGGCATTGCTCATAATAAAAATATAGCAAAAATAACCATCTTAGGAGTACCTGATAAACCAGGTATTGCCTATAAAATTTTCGCCCCTTTAGGGGAAGCTGCAATTAATGTGGATGATATTGTACAAAATGTAAGCAAAGATGGAATTACTGATCTGTCTTTTACTGTTCCTGAAAAGGAGTTGCCAAATGCTTTAAAAATTGTAAAAGAAATAATACCTCAAATAAATGCTAAAGATTTTCTCTATGATGATCAAGTGGGAAAAGTTTCCATAGTAGGATGGGGTATGCAGGGAACTCCAGGAATTGCTGCAAAAATGTTTGGAATATTAGCAGAAAACAAGATAAATATTGAAATGATTACTACTTCAGAGATAAAAATTACCTGTATTATTAGAAGAAATTTAGTAGAAAAAGCTGTTCAAGCTTTACATGATGGATTTAAATTAGGGGAAGAGTAGTCTCTCTTCCCCTTTTTTATTTAATCTCTACCACTGCACCTTCCGCTTCTAATTTTTTCTTAATATCCTCAGCTTCTTCTTTACTAACTCCCTCTTTAACAGATTTTGGTGTAGAATCAACTAAATCCTTTGCTTCTTTCAAGCCCAATCCTGTAATTTCTCGAACTACTTTTAATACTTTTATTTTATTGGCACCAGCATCCTTTAAAATAACATCAAAGGTTGTTTTTTCCTCCACAGGAGCAGCAGATGGTCCAGCAGTAGCTACAGCTGTTGCAACAGGCATCGCAGCACTTACTCCAAACTCCTCTTCCAATGCTTTAACTAATTCTACAAGTTCTAAAACCTTCATCTCTTTTATTGCCTGAATAATCTCATCTTTGTTCATCTTTAATCCTCCTTATTGTTCTAAATTTTTTTCTTTTTCATTTTTAATAGCTTCTAAAGTCCAAACCAATTGATTAATTGGCCATTTTAATGCCAACACTAACCTTGTTAAGGGAGCATTCATACTTCCTAAGAGTTTAGATAGTAAGATATCTTTGGGTGGTAAGTTGGCTAATTCTTTTATTTCCTTTTGATTGTATAATTCTCCATCAACAATACCACCTTTTAATTTTAAATTATCATGCTCCTTTGAAAAATCCACAAGAATTTTTAAAATTCCAAAGGGATCTCCATAACAATAAGTAAATGCAGTAGGACCTACCAAATAATCTTCCACATTTTTTTGGGGAAAATATTTTTGGAAAGCCCTCAAAGCTAAAGTGTTTTTTACTACTCTATATTCTGCACCCGCTTCCCTTAATTTTGCTCTTAATTGGGAAAGGTCCGCTACTGTCAAACCTTTAAAATCGGTAAATATAACACTATTTGCTTGAGAAAGTTTTTGGTATATCTCTTCTACTTTTTGTTCCTTTTGTTTTACTGGCAAATTTTCACCTCCTTAATTTATTTAATTTTAAAACAAAGGAAAGCCTTCTGGCTTTCCTTATTATTACTATATCTCATTTAAAACCAGTAAGGCCTACGTAGGAATTTAAAAACCTACGGTCTTGGGCCCTTTATTTTTTAATAGAAATAATCCTTCTAAGCAACTTCCTCCTTACGCAAGATTTCTGTTAAATTCTTTGTCTCAATAGGAACACTTGGTCCCATTGAGGGAGAAATATATACACTTCTAAAATACTGACCTTTTACAGTTGCGGGTCTTAATCTTAATATTGCGTAAAGAGCTGTAATAAGATTTTTTAATAATGCCTCCTCTGAAAAAGAAGCCTTCCCAATAGGCATGTGAATTATCCCATACCTATCAGTTCTAAATTCCACTTTACCACCTTTATATTCCTTTACAGTTTTAAAAATATCTTGAGTAACAGTTCCTGTTTTGGGATTTGGCATTAATCCCCTTGGACCCAATATTTTCCCTAATCTTGATGGTATTTTTAATGTCCCCATAATATCAGGGGTAGCTATAGCCACATCAAAATCTAACCACCCTCCTTCGATTTGCTTTACTAAATCTTCACCACCAACATAATCAGCCCCTGCTTCTCTTGCCTCTTGAGCCTTTTCTCCTTCGGCAAAGACTAAAACCTTCTTCTCTTTTCCTGTCCCATAAGGTAGAACAACCGTTCCTCTGACTTGTTGATCCGCATGTCTTGGATCAACGCCTAGTTTTACAGAAAGATTTATAGTTTCATCAAACTTTGTAGTAGCCAATTTTTTCACCAAATTTACTGCTTCATTTAAGCTATATAATTTATTGGGATCAATTAAAGTTAACAATTGTAAATATCTTTTACCATGTTTTGCCATTCTTCTAAGCCTCCTTAGTCTTCAACAATTTCAATCCCCATACTTCTTGCTGTTCCTTCTATTATCTTCATAGCTGCAAAAATATCTTTAGCATTTAAATCTTTAATTTTAATTTCAGCTATCTCTTTAAGTTTACTTCTTTTAATTCTACCAACCTTATTTCTATTTGGCTCACCAGAGCCCTTTTCAACACCAGCAGCTTTTTTAAGTAATTCAGAAGCAGGTGGAGTTTTTGTGATAAAAGTAAAACTTCTATCTTCGTATATGGTTATTTCAACAGGAATTATTCCTTCTTGTCCTGCTGTAGTAGCATTATATGCCTTACAAAATTCCATAATATTTACACCATATTGTCCTAATGCAGGACCTACTGGTGGTGCAGGGGTGGCCTTTCCTGCAGTTAAGTTTAATTTTACTTTACCAACTATTTTTTTTGGCACTTTATTTCCCTCCTCAACTTGTCTTTTCTACTTGAGTGTGATCTATTTCAGTAGGGGTCTCTCTTCCAAAAATAGATAATAATACTCTTACTGTACCTTTTTCTGGAAAAATTTCATCTACCTGTCCTTCATAACCCATAAAAGGTCCACTTTTTATATATACTCTATCTCCCTTCTTAACTTTTAACTCAGGTTTTATTTCTTTTTGTTCAATAAATTTCTTGATCCAGTATTCCTCATCGGGATTAAGAGGACTTGGTTTTCCCTGAGCTCCAACAAAACCTGTAACCCCAGATGTAGTTCTAATTATTCTCTGAGCCTCTTCATCTTCTATCATTCTAATAAAAAGATATCCTGGGAAGACCTTTTTTGTCTGAATACTTTTACGTCCCCCTTTAACTCTCATAACTTTTTCCTCAGGAACTACAATCTCAAATATTTTGTCTTCTAAACGTAAAAGCTTAATTTGCTTCTCAATAATAGCCTTAACCTTATGTTCATATCCTGCTAAAGTGTGTATTACATACCATTTTCCCTCAGACATACCAACTTCCTTTCTAACTTGAAGAACTTCCTAATATTAATGATGTTACTATACTGAAAATAAAATCATAAAAAGCAATTAAGGTAATGAGGAAAAAAAGCATTACACCCAAGGCGACAGAAAGCTTTAAAACTTTCTCTCTCTCAGGCCATAAAACTTTTTTAAGTTCCATTTTTTCTCTGATCCAAAAATCTTTTATTTTTTCTCCTATTGTAGATTTACTTTTTATTGCCATATTAAAAACCTCTCCTTTAAACAAATTTTGGCAGGCCCGGCAGGGCTCGAACCTGCAACCCCCGGATTTGGAGTCCGGTGCTCTTCCTATTAGAGCTACGGGCCTACCTTACCTCTCTATGAGGGGTATGTTTTCTACATTTAGGACAATATTTTCTTATTTCTAATCTGTCAGGATCATTCTTTTTATTTTTTTCAGTTATATAATTCCTATTCTTACATTCTGTACACGCTAATATTACATGTACCCTCATTACTTTCTCCTTTACTCAATGATTTTCGTTACAACCCCGGCTCCAACAGTTTTGCCACCTTCCCTTATGGCAAACCTTAATCCTTCCTCTAATGCTATGGGCTTTATTAACTTTATCTCCATCTCCAAATTGTCCCCTGGCATCACCATCTGTACCCCCTCTGGCAACTTTATCTCCCCTGTTACATCGGTAGTCCTAAAGTAAAATTGAGGCTTGTATCC
>JAOADF010000026.1 GCA_026417425.1 Dictyoglomaceae bacterium | reverse complement strand
ACTATTCGAGAAAAAAAGGGCGAGGGGAGATTAAAAATTGTTTATCTTGGAGATGGAAATAATGTAGCTAATTCTCTTATACTTTGTGGGAGTATATTGGGAATGGATGTAATTTGTTCTTCACCTAAAGATTTTTATCCTAACTTGGAGATTTTAAAAAGAGCAAAAGAAATTTCAAAAAAAACCGGAGCCAGAATTGAAATTATAGAAGATCCTAAAGAAGCAGTTAAAGATGCAGATGTTCTTTATACTGATGTATGGATAAGTATGGGACAAGAAGAAGAAAGAGAAAAAAGACTCAAAACCTTTCCTCCTTATCAGTTAAATAGTAAACTTCTTTCTTTAGCAAAAGAGGATGTAATAGTTATGCATTGTCTTCCTGCTCATAGAGGAGAAGAAATTACTAATGATGTAATGGATGGTCCAAATTCTATTGTTTTTGATCAGGCGGAGAATAGGCTTCATGTTCAAAAGGCAATATTAGCTCTTTTAATATAAAATAAAAATACAAGAACAATATTTTTAAAGGAGGCTAAGTATGGCTAATATTAAGATTGCTTTTATTGGGGCTGGAAGTGTAAGATATACCTTAACTCTTATTTCTGATCTTTGTAAAATAAAAGAATTACAAGACTCTTTTGTTTCTTTGATGGATATTGACGAAGAAAGATTAGATGCAGTCTTTAGACTTTCTAAGAGGTTAAATGATGAGTTTTCTTCCTCTTTAAAGATTGAAAAAACAAATAAACTTCAAGAAGCTTTAGAGGGAGCGAATTACGTTATAAATACTGCTTTGGCTCGTGCAGAAGGGCATGAGGATGGATATGTTCAATATGAAATTATGAGAGACGTGGGAGAGAAATATGGATATTATAGGGGAATAGATAGTCAGGAATTTAATATGGTTTCAGATTATTATACTATTGGGGGATTTAATCAATTAAAAATGTCCCTTGAAATAGCAAGGGCTGTAGAGAAATATTCTCCCAAGGCGTTTATTTTACAAACTGCAAATCCTGTTTTTGAGATTACTCAACTGGTTTTAAGACAAACCAATGCGAAAATTATAGGTTTTTGTCATGGATATGGAGGAGTATTTGATGTGATTCATGCCTTAGGCTTAGATCCTAATAAAGTTGATTGGCAAGTAGCAGGAGTAAATCATGGAATATGGCTTAATAGATTTTTATATGAGGGTAAAAATGCTTATCCTCTTCTTGATAAATGGATAGAAGAAAAATCTTTAGAATGGGAACCGAGGAACCCTTGGGATGTTCAGCTTAGTCCCGCGAGTATAGACATGTATAAATTTTACGGGATGCTTCCTATTGGTGATACTCCTAGAAATGGTTCTTGGAAATATCATTATAGTCTTGAGACAAAAAGAAAATGGTATGGAAAATTTGGAGGAATAGATAATGAAGTGGAAAGACCTAAATTTTATGAAACTTTAAGAGCTTTAAAGAGAAGTTTAATAGAATTATCAAAAAATGATGAAATAAAACTTTCTCA
>JAOADF010000016.1 GCA_026417425.1 Dictyoglomaceae bacterium | reverse complement strand
ATTAGGATGAGGAGATGGAGATATTTTTAAAAGATCTCTTCCAATAGAAATCCCTAAGGGAGGATAAATTTCAGGCAGTTTTTCCCTTAAAGTCTGATAGAATACTTCATCTTCATCCTTTGATGAAATTAAAATCTCTTCTGAGATTCCCCCTAATAATACAGGATTTAAAATAATTCCAAAGGGTACATCAAGACCATCTTTAAATTCTAAAGAGTTTTCCCCATAAATATAAACCTTACTTTCATATTCACGAAAATATTCAGAAAGAGTTAAATAAAATTCATTAAAATAATTTCTTATATAGGATAGTTCTTTTTCATCTATCCCTTCGTTTATAATGTTAATTTCAGGATAAACAATAAGACTTGGTTTCCTATCCCACCAATTTGTTCTATTCATCTTTTCTCCTCTCCCTATTCTTTTTCAATAATTTGAGGCTTAAATTCTAATTCTTTTTCAAGGTTTTCTATAAAATTCTTTATTTTAAATTTTTCTTCCCTATCTATTTTACCATCAGAAGTTATAATTATTTGAGAACCTTCTGAGATTTCTTTGATCATAAAAGGGGAAATAATTATAGATTTTATTTTTTCCTCTTCCTTCTTATACTCTATCTTGGAAATCTTAAGGGATATCACTCCATCTAATACACTAACAATAGTTCTCCCATCTTCTTTGACCTCTACAATCCAAGAGGTCCCTCTTACTCCTGCTACTACTATAGATGCTTGAACTTCTATTCTTTCACCTAAATTTAACATTCTTTCTACCGAGATCCATAATTTTCCTATTAATAATTTAAAAATAGAACATTCCCTTTCTTTCTCCTTTAGTAATTTCACAATATCTAACTGAGAATTGGGAAAGACTCTTAAAACTGATCTATCTGAAAAAGTTAAAATTGCAAAGGAGTTTTCCTTAACCCAAAGTCTATCCCCTTCATAGAGAATCATATTAAGTTTAGCTGGAATAAAAATTTCACTTTTTTCTCTTTTTACAAGTACATTTCCCTTTAACGAAGTTATAACAGCATATCCTCTTAACTGAGAATAAAGGGGAAAAAGAAAAAAGATAAAAAATAATATAATCAACAAAATTAAGTTTCTTCCCATATTTATTCCTTATAATCCTTTTGTATTATTTTACACTATCCTGACAATTTCTTAAAGTTAATGTATAATTCAGAATAATATGATGTCTCTTTTAGTATTAGCTATAGCACCAGGAATAGCTTTAGCGTGGTATGTTTATAATAAAGATAGGTGGGAGAAGGAACCTTTAAGACTCCTTATCTTATCTTTTATTCTTGGAGTTTTAGTAGTTTTTCCAGCAGGTTTAGTTGAAGGAATAGTTGAGCTTTTGGCAATTTTTAATAAGAAAAATCTAATTTCTCTTGCCTTATATTGCTTTTTTGGGATAGGACTTATAGAAGAAGGGGCAAAGTTTTTAGTAATATATAAATATATATATCCCCGAGAAGAATTCAATACTCCCTTTGATGGAATAGTATATTCTAGTATGGTGGGATTAGGTTTTGCTACCATTGAAAATATAGGATATGTAATAACGGGAGGAATACAAACTGCAATCTTTAGAGCCCTTTTAGCTGTTCCTGCCCATTTTCTTTTTTCTCTAATAATGGGATACTCCTTAGGATTAGCAAAATTCACTTATAAATTCCCAACCCACATTTTCAATTCTTTGTTGTATCCCTCAATTATTCATGCACTCTATGATTTTCTTATCCTTTCACAGATATGGTGGCTTACCATTCTTATCGTACCTTTAGTATATATTCTTCTCAGAAAATACTGGAAACAAAGTAAAAAGCTATTATAAGGAGGCGGGAGATGGTAAAAAGTATCTGGTTTGATCTTGATGGAACCCTTCTCTACAATGATATAGAAACTTTTTCTAAAGAATATTTTAAACTTTTATCTCAAAAAATTTCCTATTTAGAAAGGGAAGAATCTTTCTTGGAAAAACTTCAAAGAGCAATTTATAAGATGATGCAAAATAGAGGACCTAAAACTAATGAACAAGTTTTTTGGGATTCTCTTCTTCCTATAACAAATTTAAAAAAAGAAGTACTTTATGAGTTCTTTAATAGTTTTTATAAAGAGGATTTTCCGAGACTAAAGATCTTTACAAGACCTCATCCTTATGCCAGAAAAGTAATAGAACTAGCCTTTAATTTAGGATTAAAGGTTGTTATTGCTACCAATGCTGTTTTTCCTTTAATTGCAATCAAGGAAAGACTCTCCTGGGCTGGAATAGATGATTTTCCTTATTTTCTGATAACTTCTATGGAAATCATGCATTCTTGTAAGCCCTTTTTAGAATATTATAAAGAGATATTAGAAATTGTAGATGAAGAGCCTGAGAATTGTATAATGGTAGGTAATGATATTGAAGAAGATATGGTGGCAAGAAAAATCTTAGTAAATACTTATCTTGTTAATGGAAAATTTTCAAGATCTGATCTTATAAATAAAGAATTTCCAGATTTTATAGGTCCCTTAGAAGAATTAATAACTCTTCTCCCCTTACTATCCAAAAAATAAATTATAGTTTATAATTAGATTAAACTTCTTTCTGGAGGTGATAAGGTGGCAAATAAAATTTTAATTATTATCATTGGATTAGCATGTTTTGTTCTGGGGATATGGGGAATAGTCTCGTGGTGGAGCTATTTTATTAAAGCACTTATGGCAGCAGTTCCAGCCTTTTTAATTTTATTAGGAGTTATTTTAGTAATCTTTGGGTACTCAGAGTTAAAAAGTTTATTAGAAGAAAGAAAGGAAAAAAAGGAAGAAACAACTTAAAATCATGGGGGAGAAAAATCTCCCCCATTTTATTTATTCAAACAATATTTTCATACTTTCTTCATGGTCAAAATCCATCACATAAGGAATTCCAGTAACCTTTGCAGCTTCTTCCGTTAAAGCTACCAAATCCTCCCTTGAGATATATTCTAACTTAAACTTTCTTGCACCAGCCATAAACTGTTTCAATCCCACGGCCAATCTATCAAAATATCCATAAACTCCTATAGCAGAAGGGGGAATTTTTCTCCACTCTTCATTTCCATATATCTTTTTAATCTCTGCAACAGCTGTAAAAATCTCTTCTATATCATTTCCATAATCTTTATAATCAGCAGGAATTTTTCCTGTTTTTATCATTTCTCCAATAGTTTTTCCTACCATTGCAGCAGTAAGAGTTGATCTTCCCATGGCCACCAATTTCACATATGGTGCTCCCAAAGCTAAACCTTTAAAGATATGATCTTCCATAGTAAATCCACCAGCTATTGCTATATTAGGCACATGTTTCCCCTTTTCCGCAAGGAGTTTTGCATATTTGTAGGCTAAGGATTCTAAATAAACGGTAGGAATTCCCCATTCGTTCATCATTCTCCATGGACTCATTCCTGTCCCGCCACCTGCTCCATCAATAATTAAAAGATCTATTTTCCCTTCTGATGCAGCTCTTAATGCTAATGCTAAATCCTTTGGTCTATATGCTCCTGTTTTAAGAGAAATGTATTTTGCTCCAGCTTTTCTCAGCTCTTCAACTCTTTTTAAAAACCCCTCAAGGGATGCCATTCCAAGACGAGAATGTCTCTCAAACTCTTTAATTCCACCCTTTTTAGCTATATCTTGAATTACTGGATCATCAGGATCAGGGTGAACAATATATCCTCTATCCTTTAACTGTTTTGCTCTTTCCAATGAAGGAAGCTTAATTTCTCCTCCAATATCCTTTGCTCCTTGTCCCCATTTAATCTCAACAAACTGAATTCCTAATTTTTCAATAACATATTCCAAAGTACCCAATCTATTATCTTCTACATTTTCTTGAACAATTATTCCTCCGTATCCATCCCTCTGCCATTCTTTAAATAATCTTACTCTTCTTTCCATTTCAGGAGATTTTACAATTTTTCCATTTTTAAATTCCGCTTGAGGATCTACACCACATACATTTTCACCAATACCTACCATAGTTCCAAAAATAGCAGATCCTACAGCAACTCCTTCCCAGTTATCCCTTGCAATAAAAGTTGAACCTAAGCCTGTTGTAAACCAAGGAGCTCTCAGTTTTATGTCTCCAATTCTTGTTTCAATATTTACTGCTGGAAAGGTTGCTTTATCTGGATCAGGTTCTACTCCCAGAGCCCCAACACAAGTCCCATTAATATTTAAGTGAGAAAAATCCACAGGATAATCCTTTTGAGATCCTGAGGTTACCTTTCCAAAGGGCTGAGGATAAATAAACTCCCTTCCTCTTATTGCAGATTTTGCAATTTCACAATAACCAATACATCCATCTAGACAAGTAACACACATTCCACTAAAAGGAGAGTAATCTTTAAGACGAAGTCTTGTGTTGGTAGCTTCTGAGAAGTTAGGTTTTGAAAGAGACATCAAAAATCACCTCCGTGAGAAATATTTAGACTCAATTTTAGATAAAACTAAATTTAAAGTCAATAGGTAATTGATTGCCGTAGATATATCATAGATATTTTAAAAATAATTGACAAAGAGAGTTTATGATGAATAAAATATCTCTATGAGAAAAATAAAAATTGGCTTAGTATTGGGAAGTGGTGGAGCAAAAGGACTTTCTCATATAGGTGTTCTTAAGATATTAGAAAGAGAAAATATAAAAATTGACTGTATTTCAGGAAGTAGTATTGGGGCCATAATTGGAAGCTTTTATGCAAAGGGTTATTCTTCAAAAGATTTAGAAGATATAGCTTTAAGTATATCTAAAAAAGATGTTTATGAATTCATAGATTTTTCTCCATCCCTCCAAGGAATTATTAAAGGAGATAAAATCTTAAATTTTTTAAAAAACTTCTTAGGAGATATTGAGTTTTCTCAATTAAAAATCCCATTTTTAGCGGTAGCGGTCGATCTAATAACAGGAGAAAAAATAGTATTTACTAAAGGAAAAGTAATTTCTGCAATAAGAGGAAGCATTTCTATCCCTGTTATATTTCAGCCCTATCCCTGTGATAATAAATTCTTAATAGATGGCGGAGTATTATCCCCCCTACCTGTAGAAGAATTAAAAGAATACCAAAAACCTGATTTAATAATAGGAGTAAATCTACAAAGTCCTCCTAACTGGAGTCCAAAGGGGAAAAATATTTTCCCAGAGATTCCTATGGAGCCAAGAGGTTTTTCAGAAAAAGTGATCTATAAACTAACTCAAACAGAAATATTTAAAGAAATACAAAAAAGGGTAAATCCCTTATTTAATCCCTCTTTATTAGAAGTATTAATGCAAACAATTAACATAATGAATTGGGAAATAGCATTGAGAAATATTAAATTAGCAGATATAGTCATAAATCCTAAAGTGGAAAACTATAGGACCTTTGATTTTGACAAAGGAAATGAATTAATAAAAATTGGAGAATCTTCAGCAGAAAAAGAACTTCCCAAACTAAAGGAACTTATAAAGAAAAAATCAAAAAGATTTCTATGGTTTTAATAAAATTTCACTATTTCTTCCAAAGACAACCTTGGTCTTGGTTCTGGCTCTTCCGCTGGATATCCCAAGGTCATAAGCTCAACAATTACCGCTTCTTTCGGAAGTCCTAAAACTTCCTTTGCTTTTTCTTGATCAAAGGATCCTATCCAGCAGGTTCCAAGCCCTTCTTCCACTGCTTGAAGATGGATATGGGTTAATGCAATACTGACA
>JAOADF010000012.1 GCA_026417425.1 Dictyoglomaceae bacterium | reverse complement strand
CAAAAGCTTAGGATTATCGGAAAGAGAAAATTGAGTTTTTGCTATGCATATGGGTAAATTATTGAATCCCCATTTATATATTCTTTCTAAATCCTCTTTTGCGGAATCACTAAATATTACTTTTTCTGCAGAATACACTTTCGTTGCAACCTTTTCAATTTTAGATTCATAAGATTCTTCTAAGGCATACAGATTATTAAAACCATTAGGATCTTCCTTTATAGCATTTAAAACCTCTATAGCCAAATTAATTCCTCCCTCTCCTCCTTTATTGAAAACTTCAGAGATTGCATATCTTAAATTTCTTTCTTTAAGTATTTCTTCAAGAATTTCTATTTCCCTCTGGGAATCAAAGGGAAATTTATTTACTGCAATAACTAAAGGTAAATGAAAAATTTCCTTAATTATATAAACATGATGGAGTAGATTGGGAATACCTTTTTTCAATGCATCAATATTTTCCTTATCTAAATCTCTTTTTTTAGCTCCACCATGAAACTTTAAAGCTCTAATAGAGACTACTAATACCACACAAGATGGATTTATCTCTCCAATTCTGCATTTAATATTTAGAAATTTTTCTCCTCCTAAGTCTGAACCGAATCCTGCTTCTGTAACCACATAATCAGAAAGCTTTAAGGCTAATTTTGTAGCTATAAGAGAATTACAACCATGGGCAATATTTGCAAAGGGACCACCATGAATAAAAGCAGGAGTGCCCTCTTGAGATTGAACTAAATTGGGAGATAAAGCATCTTTTAAAAGGATACACATGGCATCTTCTGCCTTTAGATCCTTACAGAAAACAGGATTTCCCTCACTATTAATTCCAATAATAATATTTTCTAACCTTTCTTTTAAATCCTTTAAGTTTTTTGCTAAAGATAATATGGCCATAACTTCTGAAGCTGCAGTTATTTCAAAACCATCCTCTCGAGGAAAACCATTGGTCTTTCCCCCAAGTCCGCTTATAATAAATCTTAATTGTCTATCATTCATATCTATACATCTTTTCCACAGAATTTGTCTTGGATCTCTTCTTAATTCATTTCCATGATAAATATGATTATCAATCATGGCTGATAAAAGATTATGAGCAGAGGATACTGCATGAATATCTCCTGTAAAATGTAAATTGATCTCTAAATCGGGAACAACCTTTGCCTTTCCTCCTCCAATAGCTCCTCCCTTAACTCCAAAAAAGGGACCTAAAGAAGGTTCCCTAAGGCAAATCATTGTTTTTTTCCCCACTAGGGATAAAGCATCCCCTAAACCTATAGTTGTTGTGGTTTTTCCCTCCCCTGCAGGGGTAGGATTTATGGAGGTAATTAAGATTAGTTTTCCATCAGGATTATTCTGTAAATCCCTTAAAAGGCTCCAATTAACCTTTGCCATATACCATCCATAAGGTTGATAATTCTCCTCACCTATATTCAAATACTCAGCAATTTCACCAATTCTCTTCATAATTCTACAATTTCTCCCCAAACCTTATCTTTATCCACATAGAGAAATCCAATAGAATTTTTAGTAGTGAAAAATTTATCAGTAGGAGACCCAGGGTTAAAGAAAAATATATCCTCATCCCATTCCATTAAGGCACGATGGGTATGCCCAAAAACTATCACATTAATTCTTTCTCCTAAAAATTCTCTTTTTATCCTTTCCTTTATTCCAAAGGGACTTCCTCCTCCGTGAATTAATCCAATTTTTATATTCTCTACTTCTATAATTCTTTTTGCTGGAAATTTTTTCTTAACTTCTAAGGAATCCATATTCCCGTGCACTCCATATACAGGGGCTATTTTTTCCAAATCTTTTAAAAAAAATAACTCTTCCCAGTCTCCTGCATGAAGAATCATCTCAACTCCTTGTAATTTTTCAGGAATTATAGAAGGAAGATGAGGTAAACGAGAAGGAAGATGAGTATCAGATATTACACCGATTTTAACCATAAAAATTACCTCCATGAGAAATAAAAGAATTATTAAAAAATTGGCGGGGAGGGTGGGACTCGAACCCACAGGGCCGCGAGGGCCTTACCGGTTTTCAAGACCGGCCCCTTGCCAATTCGGACACCTCCCCTTTGTATTCTCATTATATCATAGTATATAATTAGAAAAAAGGTTTCTGAGAGAAAAAATCATGTTTATAACGTGTTCCACTGCAGGTTTTTTGGATCCAGAAAGTAGTCCTGAAGAGAAAGTCAAAGCAACCATATCTGCAATGGAACAGATTATCTCTTCAGGATACATGGGTGTTGAATTATTTATAGCAAAGGTTTTTGATGAAGAGATGGTCAACTTGATATTGTATGAATCCTTAAAATATCAAGGAAAGATAGTTACTCTCCATTCTCCTAAAAATATTCTCCATAAATCCTTTAAGGATATATTTTCATCTTTAAGTAGGTTGATCAAAAAAGCAGGTGAACATTATATTCCAGTCATTGTACTCCATCCTCCTTTTAGATCTGATGTAAACTCCCTCTTAAAAACAATTTTTCCCATATTTGATAAAATGGTAGATTATTCTATAAAATATAACGTAACATTAACAATTGAGAATGTACCTTATCTTCCTAATCCCCCTCTATTTTTTGAAAATCTCATCAAGAGATATCCCAAAAATGTGGGAATAACTAT
This sequence comes from Dictyoglomaceae bacterium, assembly GCA_026417425.1. Next base: position 620 of record JAOADF010000012.1, on the reverse strand, counting down.
AGATACCGAATATCTTTTTTCTACAGAATTTTCTCTTGATAAATATCCTGTGAGTATTTTAAAGTTTTTAAAAAATACTCATGTTAGAGACCACGATGGACAGAGTTTTGATGATGAAGGGAAAAGAAAATATTTAAGATTGGGAGAAGGAAATATAGAATTTTCTAAAATATTTAATAAATTAAAAGAAATAGATTATAATGGACCTCTTACCATAGAGACCTCTTTTAAAAATCCTTTGGAAGATCTAAATTATAGTAAAGAATTTATTTATAATGCTCTTTCATCTCCTTATTAAAGGGTAAATTTAAAATTTCTTCAATAACTCCCTTTACCTGTTCATAGGATTTTGTCCTTGGATCTCTTATTAAAATCTCTTCAAGAACTTTTCTATCCCCAGTTATAAATGCTTCTAAAGCAAACTCCATTCTCATAATTCTCGGAATAAGAAAGAACTTTTTGATTCGTGAGGTTAAATCAGGAGAAATATTTTCAGGATGAATTCCCTCTTTATCAATCCATACAGGAACTTCAACTAAAATATCCTTAGGAATTTCGGAAATAATTCCATTATTAAGAATATTCAATATTAACCTTGTTTTTTTATTATTTTCTATTGC
>JAOADF010000152.1 GCA_026417425.1 Dictyoglomaceae bacterium | reverse complement strand
AGATTATTCGATGGGAATATCCTTTATGGAGATTTGCATCTAATGATGTCCTTGAATTAATAAAGAAAAAAATTTCTGAGGAAGAATATTTTAATATTTATTCTTCCTTTGTAAAAAAACTTATATCTTACAACTATTCTGATTTATGGGGAAGAATAGGAATTTTAGCGGATAGAGCTAAGGATGAAAAAACTTGGATCTACTCAAAGATAAGGGAACTCAGAAATTCCAATAGCATGCAAGAAGGCTTAGAAGTATTAAATAAAATTATAAATAGGAGGAAAAAAGAGCTTTATCTTAGAAAAATGTCAAGAATGTTAATTGAAACCCAAAGATTTTCAGAAGCAATTGATATTTTAAATGGGATCAAAGAAAAAACTATTTTAGATAGATCATTTATGGTTCGATGTTATTCATATTTAGGAAGATATGAAGAAGCAGAGAAAATTTTAAGAGATGTAATTGAAAATCTAAATCTATGTTATGAACTGCCTGAAGTTCTCTGTAATATTTCCTCTTACCATTTTTTAAGAAAGGAAACCCAAGAAGGATTAAGTCTTTTAAATTCACATATAAAAGATATTATAAACTTAAAAACTTCTCCTAAATATCTTTCCAATTATTATAACTCCTTAGCTATTCATAATTCTATGGAAGGAAAATTAGATGATGCTCTTTATTTCTACTATTTAGCCCTAGAAAATGCTAAAAAAAGTGATAATAAATTTTCCCTTTTTAAGGTGATAAATAATTTAGGAGATTTAGGTAGATATATATATGGACCTAAACATGCAATTAAATATAATTTAGAAGCATTTGAATTATCTAAGAGTTTTTCAAAAAATATTTCTGCATTAAGTTTAGCTAATGTACTCAATAGTAGTTCTCAATTTTATCCTATGGAAGCTACAGAAAGATTAACTCAAGAGTTAGAAAAATTTTTAAAAGAAATCAATGTTGAATATTTCAATTATGTAGGATATAGGAGATTAATTATTTTGAATATTTATTATCACAAACTTGAAACTGTTAAAAACTATATCTCATATATTGAAAAGATTAAAACAATTAATGAGAGCACTATTTTAATTAACATAATAAAAGGATATTTGGGGGAAGATTTAGATTGGGAATTATGGGAAAGGGAGGTTTTAAAAACCAAGGATGATCAAATAATTCTTCTATATTTAAATCTACTATTGAGAAAGAATTTATCTTCTCAAATAATTATTAAAGAGTTTTCTTCTGAACTTCCCTTCTATGGATTTTTAAGAGGCTTGATGAAGAGAGATAATATATTATCTCTCTTGACTCATATAGATTCTATGTTTGATAGATGGGAATTTTTGGATGCATTAAATTCTTATCTTCATCTTATTGATTATTTAGAGAGAGAAAGGGATAAAAATTCAGAACCCTTTTTATATAATTCTTATTTTGAAGCTTTAAGTCTTAGCTATCTGTTAGGATTAGATCATGTTAGAGAAAAGATTTTAACTAAAATGGGCAATTTATATGATTTTATTATTAATAAACATATGCAACTTAAGGTATTGGAAAGTTATTTATATAATGCCATCATTAGCGCGGAAAATGAAGATCAGGTATTAGAGATTCTTTTTAGGACCTTTTCTGATTTCTTTAAAGATTTTCTTATAAAGATTCAAATCGGCTCAAATATTATTAAAGAAGGCAACATATTATTAGGAGAAGATACATTAAAATATTATTATACAAAATCACCCTTTTCTATCTTCTTATATTCTAAAGAGACTTCTGATCCTTATATTATCTTTCTATTAAGAACCTTTCTAAAAGCTTTTATAATCTTTTGGGAGAGAAAATATGGCCTTTATGATCCTTTAACAGGATTATATAACAGAGCCTATGGAGACAAAAGATTAGAGGAGGCATGTTTAGATTATAAAAGAATAAAAGAACCTTTTTCAGTAATCTTCATCGATGTAGATTCACTAAAGAAAATTAATGATACCTATGGACATTCCTATGGAGATTTTGTCTTACAACAAGTTGCCTCTTGCATAAAAAATACAATTAGGCAAAATGATTTTGCAATAAGATGGGGAGGAGATGAGTTCTTAATTTTGCTCCGTAGAGTAGATTATGAAGATGCATTAAAGATTGCCCAAAGAATAGATGAAAAATTAGAAGAAGTTTTTAAGGGAGAGTTGGGTATAAGTTATGGAATAGAGGTATCTTCTGATGAGATAGAAAATCATGAAGATATGATAAAAAGAGCGGATATTAAAATGTATACTTCAAAATATGAAAAATTAAAGAAGAAAGCATAAAGAACTCTATCTTGATTATAATATTATTATATATTATTCTTCTATTAAGAAAAAAATTACTAAAAGGAGATGAAAAATGGAAAGAGCATTGAAATATGCAAAAGAGAAGAGAGAAAAACATATTTCTGATCTTATTGAAATCTTATCTTATCCCAGTATCTCTGCAAAAAGAATTGGAATAAAAGAATGTGCAAAAGTTCTTTCAGAGATGTTAAAAGAGGTAGGATTTAAAGTAGAACTTTATACCACTAAAGATAGTTATCCAGTAATATATGGAGAGTTAATGACAGGTGCGGAAAAAACTTTTATCTTTTACAACCATTATGATGTTCAGCCAGTGGAACCTTTGGAAGAATGGGAGAACGATCCTTTTAAACCAATAATTAAAGATGGAAGAATTATTGCAAGAGGAGTTGCAGATAATAAGGGAAACATCATGAGCAGACTTAAGGCTATTGAAAGCTATTTAAAAACCTATGGGGATTTACCAGTGAATATAAAATGGGTTATAGAAGGAGAAGAAGAGATTGGCTCTATTAATCTTTCTGAGTTTATTAAAGAATATAGGGAAAAATTAAAAGGAGAAGGTATTATTTGGGAATCAGGGGGAAGAGATTCAAAAGGATACCCAAAATTAAGTTTTGGATGTAAAGGGATAATTTATATTGAGCTTGTTTCTAAAAAAAGAGAAAGAGATTTACATTCTGCTTATGCTTCTATAGTAGAAAATCCTGTATGGAATCTTATTTCTGCATTAAATGCCTTAAAAGATATTGAAAAGGATGAAATTTTAATCCCAGGATTTTATGATGATGTATTAGAACCATCACCAGAGGAATGGGAGTTATTGGAAAAATATCCTTTAGAAGAGGAAGACTTAAAAGAAAGTTTAGGAGTTTCTAAGTTCATTCATAATTTGTCAGGAAAGGAACTTTACAAAAGGCTCCTATATAGCCCTACATGTAATATATGCGGAATTTATTCAGGATATATAGGTGAAGGATCTAAAACAGTTTTACCCAAATATGCAAAAGCAAAAATTGATTTTAGATTGGTGCCTAATCAGAAGGCAGAGGTTTTATTTGAAAAGATAAAAAATTATTTAAAAGAAAAAGGATTTGAGGATTTAGAAATTATCGCTCATGGCTTAGAAGACCCTGTTCAGACTCCTATAAATAATCCTTTAAGAGAGGCTATTGAAAGAAGTGCAGAAAAAATATTGGGAGTAAAACCAAAACTTTCTCCCAGAATGTCAGGAACAGGTCCCATGGCATTATTTTATAACGAATTAAAAATTCCTATAATAGAAGGGGTAGGATGTGGACATTCAGGTTCTAATGTTCATGCACCTAATGAAAATTGCCTTTTAGAGGATTATTTTAGAACCATAGATTGGGTTATTGGAATTCTTGATGAATATAGGGGGATCTTTTAAGATCCCCCAAAGATGAAAAACTTATCTCAAATTGTATAGAGCTAAAACTTCTGCCTCAGAAAGAGCTCTATCATAAATTCTAAGTTCATCAAATTTTCCTCTTAAAGCAGGATCCCAGTAATTAACTCCAACAGCAAAGGTACCTCCAGGCTTTAAACTAAATATATCAGGAACAAGACCTTCTTCAGTAGGTTGACCATTTATTTGAACCTTTGTTATCATTTGTTTACCATTAACATACACCTTTGCTTTTCCTTTGTCCACAACTATAACCACATGATACCACTTTTCCGTTTGTAAATTTTCACTAAATAATCCATCATACCATATATTTTTTGCATCATTCCTTGCCCATAATAAAGTTCCTTGAGGCCAACCAAAGGGAACAAAACTAACCCAGTAAAATGCTCCTTGGGGATCAACATATACTCCAAAGAAAGTAGTGGTATGCATTGTAAATCTTTCAATATAAACCCAAAAAGAAATACTATAGTCATAATCTTTGATTAAATCATCGGGTAAAAGTACTCCTCTTTGTCCTGGTAGTAATATTGCTTTTCCTATTACCCCATCAGTATATTCAATAGATGGAGCGGGATTAGGAATTCTTACTCCCGTTGGTTTTCCCTCAGGAAACTTTCCTGTAGCATCCTTTAGATTTCCTTCAAAGGGAAAATAAGCAATTAAATCTTTATTAGGATCAAAAGAGGAAGTTTGAGAAAAACTAATGGAAAAGGCAAAAAGTAATAAAACAAGAGAAAGAAGAATTGACTTCTTAACCATTTTAAAAACCTCCCTTTTAATTATTTTTTAATTCCCCATACAGAAATTCCCTTTTGAGATAAACAGGAAAAAGTAATAGTTTTTCTCATAGTATATGGATTCCATTGGGATAAAATTACCCCTTTATATTCCTCTTCCCTTCCCTCCTCTTGAAGTATAATATTGAAAAATTTGTCTCTCACCTCCCATTTACCCCTAATTTCTCCTGTGATCGTTCCATCCTCTTTTAAAAATATATTTATTGGTGTCTTTATATCCGCAGTTATTTCTTTGCCATGGTTAATAAGAAAATATTCTCCTACAACATCTAAAATATTCAAGCTTTGAATAGTTTCTCCTCCGTAGGGGAATGGAACTATTACTGGCCATCCATCAGAATTGAAGAATATTTGATGAACTCTTATAGTAAAATATTCGCCCCTACCAGGAAAACGAGTATGAAAAACTATGAACCATTTGTTCATATCTTTATCAAAATAGGCAGAGTTATGCCCAGGAGAAACATATCCGTAGGTTAATGTACTTCTTGGATTTTCTCTATTTAAATTAAAATTACCAATTAGTTTCACTCCATAGGATCCAACCTTTGCCCTATCCCTTCCACTGGCATCAATCATATCTTTCCCTTCAGAATCAAGATAGGGTCCATCAGGATTTTTGGAACGGGCAACTCGAATGTTATAGCCACCTTTGGAATCTAAACCTCCAAAGCTTACAAAAAGGTAATAGTAATCTAAATGAGGATTATAAAGAATAAAGGAACCTTCGATAGGTGCATGGTTTCCTCCTGCAAGTTTTTTACCATAACCTTGATTAGGTAAAGGTAAACCTGTTATTGGATCTAATTGAATAATATATATTCCACCAAAATATGATCCATAAGACATCCATAATTTACCATTTTTATCATAAAAGACATGAGGGTCAATACAATTGGGATGTCTTATGGGGTCGTATAAGGTTCCATCAGGTGCTAATCCTTCTTCAAATCTAATTCCTGATCTTAATATTATCTGAAGATTCTTATATGGTCCTTCAATATTATCAGATACAGCCATTCCTATTACAGAACGGAAGGCACCAAAGGAACTAACACAGTAATACATATAAAATTTTTTATCTGAGAGTTGTATTACACAAGGAGCCCATATATCAGGGGAAGGAATTTCTGCATATTCAAAAGCTTCTGAAAGCTCTTTACTAATATTGGGAATTATTCTATTATCATCCCTTTGATCAGAATTTACAACTTGCCAAAGCATAAGATCCTTTGATTTTGCAACAGCAAGATGAGAACCAAAAACATAATAATAATCTCCACCCTTAACAATAGCTGGATCATGAACCGATGCCCATACTTGTAAAGGCATAACATCTTCTGAAAATACTGGAATAATAATCAAGATTACAATTAATAAAGCTAAAATAATATAACGTATCATTTGTATATCCCCCTTATACAATTAAAAATCGGAAACTTTAAGTCTTAAAATTGTTATGGTATGTGCTTTAAAAGTATATATAAAGGAGTTTTTCAAATCTTTAACTTTCTTTTCCTTTGGAAAAATTTTTAAGTCATCAAAGTAGTTTTCATCAAGGGGATTTTTAGAAGAAAGCTCAATTATTTCCCCATCTCCTGTTAAATTCATCTTCCCCTTAACTTCAATTTTTACAGATCTATCATCAGCCCAAGGATTAACAACCTTAATTATTATTTCCTTTTTAATATTATCAAAACTGCATACATGATAAAGAGATTTAAATCTATAACCAATTAATAATAATTGTTCCCCTGTGAGAGAAGATTTTAATACAAAATCTCCCCGATTCTCACTAAAAATCCTTTGAGCATAATAACTTGGTGTCCCAAAAACTCTACTTCCATCAAACCAGATTAGATCAGGAACCCACTGGGACCAGTTAACTCGATTAAACAAGGGAGCGTAAGATGCCATTATTACTACATCAGGGTTTTTTTCTAAACCTGTCATAAATGCGGATTCTGCAAGGGCTGCTTGTAAATTATTTCTTCTTCCTGCAGTGTGAGCTGCATATTCTCCTACCATAACCTTGGGACCTTGCCTCGGATATATTGTATACCTATCAGAATTTATTAAAAACCATTCAGGAGTTGCATATATATGCTCATCAAATATATCGACATTTATTTCCCTTGCAAAACTCCAAGCCTGTCTAAAAGAAGATCCCTCATAACTTGGAGGTCCACTAAACACAATTTTAATATCTGGATATTTTTCTTTTATAGCTTTCCAAAATAGTTGAAAGCGTGTATGATATTCTTCTCCCCAATTTTCATTTCCTATCCCTATATACTTTACATTAAAAGGTTTTGGATGCCCTAAAGAAGCCCGAATAGATCCCCAATAG
>JAOADF010000122.1 GCA_026417425.1 Dictyoglomaceae bacterium | reverse complement strand
AGTTTAAAAGAAATTCTAGGTTTTACTAAATTGAAAGAAATTTTTAAAGAAGTAAATTCCTGTAAAAACTGTAACTTAAATAAATTATGTAACGGAGGCTGTAAAGCTTATCAAATATTAAAAAATAAAGAAAAGGATATTCCCCTTTGTGTAATAAATAAAGAGAAGGGGAATATCCTTTTTAAAAGTTTTATTTCATAAAATCTGGGGGAAGATTTTCTATCCCCCAATTTTTATTTGGAAGATTTCCCATTTTGAATAATAGAATTCCTCCATTAATAATTTCTTCGTGCCATATCCAAGTCCTATTTAAAGGTTTTCCATTTAGATAAACCTCTTGCACATATTTATTCTCTCTTGATACATTTTCTGCAATGATAATAAATTCCTTTTCAGAAGGAAGATGAATTATTGCCTTTTCAAAGGTAGGAGATCCAAGAATATATATAGGGGTTGCAGGGCAGAAGGGATAAAATCCCAAGGAGCTAAAAATATACCATGCGGACATTTGTCCACAATCCTCGTTTCCACATAGTCCATCAGGTCCTATTCCGTAAAGTTCTTCTGTAATTTTTCTTACTAACCCTTGAGTTTTCCATGGCTCTCTTACATATACATAAAAGTATGCTATATGGTGAGAAGGTTCATTGCCATGGGCGTATTGTCCAATAAGCCCTGTTATGTCTGGTGGTCCTTTTATGGGTACATTTGTAGTAAAGAATTCATCAAGCTTTTTCCTAAATTTATCTTCCCCTCCTAAAAGTTTTATTAGCCCATAGGGATCATGGGGAGCGAAAAAGGTCCATTGCCATGCATTTCCTTCTGTGTAATGGTGGGAAGTAGCATCAGTGGGATCAAATTTTTTGCCAAAAATTAGAAACTGGGTATCTACCCAACCTCCATCACTTCGCTTTCCTCTCATGAATCCTTCTCTTGGATCGAAAAGATTTTTATAATTCAAAGATCTCTTTAAAAATAATTTATAATCTTCTTCTTTTCCTAAAATTTTTGCTACTTGTGCTACACAAAAATCATTATAGGCATACTCCAAAGTTCTTGATACCGATTGATTATATCTATCTGCAGGGACATATCCCAATTTTTTATAATCCTCAATTCCTAATCTTCCCTGATTAAAATCCCTAGATGCTACCATAGCATTTTTATACATAGCTTTATAAGCCTTTTCCAAATCAAAATCTTTTAAACCTTTAACTAACGCATCTGCAATTACAGAATCTGCATGGGTGCCAATCATACAGTTGGTTTCTCTATTGCCCTTGTGCCATCTTGGTAGCCAACCTGATTGATCATATATATCTAAAAAGCTTTTTATAAAATCTATATTTTTTTCGGGTTGAATTAGTATAAATAAGGGATGCAGACTTCTAAAAGTGTCCCATAGAGAAAATACCGTGTAATGATTGTAACTAGAAGAATAGATTTTATCATCCATTCCTATATATTTACCATCAATATCTGAGAATATACTAGGATGAATAAAAGCATGATATAAGGCAGTATAAAATTTTACCTTGTCAATACTATTTCCATATACTTCAATTTTATTTAATTCTTTTTCCCATATCTCTTGGGCTTCTTTTCTTACCTTATCAAAATCCCAATGGGGGATCTCTTGAAGATTCCTTCTTGCCCCTTCTATTCCTGTATAGGATGTGGCAACTTTAATTAAAATTTGTTCTTTATCCTTTGTGGAATATTTAGCATATGCACCAATAAAAGGTTCATTTTTAGTTCTCATAATTTCCTCTCTACTATTTTGGGTGATTTTGAACATTTTCCAGGTGCCAAACTCTTTGAAAGGTTTTGAGAATTTTGCTACAAAATAAATAGTTTGAGGATCCCTTGCCCCACAAAAATGTCCTCCTGTAATATAACCTTCTATTTCATCCTTTCCCACAATTCTAACCCATGCCTTTTCTGCCATATCTCCAATTCTATGATACAAATCTATGATGATATAAGCAGAATCAGTCTTTGGAAAGGTATATCTGTGGAATCCTACCCTATAGGATGTGGTAAGCTCCACTAAAACTTTATAATCATCAAGAAATACTGAATAATATCCAGGTTGTGCAATTTCTGTCTCGTGTCTAAATCTTGATCTATATCCCTTTGAGGGATCATTTTTAGGTCCTGGGACTATCGCCAATTTATCAACTAAGGGCATTACTCTTATTTCTCCATAATCTGCAGCTCCTGTTCCACTAAAATGGGTATGAGAAAATCCCATAATGGAGTTATCACTATAATGATATCCTGAGCACCAATCCCAACCTTCAATGTCCGTATCTGGACTTAACTGGATTGCTCCAAAGGGAAGAACTGCTCCAGGAAAGGTATGGCCATGTCCTCCGGTTCCTATAAAAGGATTAACATAGTCAATTTTTCTTTCAGAAGAGGCAAGAATTGGGAATATTAATAATAGTAAAAAAATCATCCTTTTCATAATATTTTTACCTCCTACTCCAAGAAGGATATCACTACTATAGATGAAGTCTCTGTATTAGAATCTCCTATAGGAATAATCTTTCCTTCTTGTATTATGTAATCAGTAATAATTCCTCCCTTTTCCTCTTGAAGGGATAATAATATTTTTTTCATTTTTTCAATATTTTCTTGATATTTTTCTGTAATTTTTCTATCAACTTTTTCTAATTTTTTAGAGAGAAGAAGACCTAAAGCAGTTTTATAAGTTCCGTAATTTCCTGATTTTATTGCTACTATATCCTTAAAACCCCAACCATCCCAAGTTTTCATTAATTTTTCATATATATCTACTGCATCCTTAAATCTTTCATCTAATAAATAATTTAAAGCTCTGTATACTAAAAGATCTGCGTAATTGTACCAATCATTTATTACTTTATTTTTATCAGGTTTTTCATAAAAAATTTCTAAAACTCCAAATTTTTTAGAAAAAACAAAACCCATGTATTCATTTTTTCTCTCATAAAACCTATCAGATATTTTTACTCCTAAAATTACCTCATGAAGCTCATTAAAACCATTATTATACTTTTCTAATTCTTTTTTAATTATCTCTCCTAGAGGAGAGGATAAAAGAGATAAAGCATAGCTTGCAAGAAGATTATCACTGGCTATATATATCCTTTTAGAATCTGGTCTTGAAATGGTACTTGCTCTTAAAAATTTTACTTCTTCAATATATTGAGAAACAAGATAATTTTTTATTTTTTCAAGAAATATAGATGATTCCTTTGAAATTGAATTATTATTCCCTAAAGTTTTAAAAATCAATGTGAGAAAGAATAATGTAATTAATATTACTCCCTTTTTCATCAATTACTCTTTTATTCCTGTAATTTTTATACCTTCAATTAGATATCTTTGAGCAATGACAAAGAATATTATGGTGGGGATAACGGTCATTGTTGCACATGCCATCATTTGATTCCAATAGGTCCCATAGAGGGAGAAGAAAGTAGGAAGTCCCAATGCGAGAGGATATTTACTTTCATCGGTTAAATAAATAAGAGGACCAAAATAATTATTCCAAGCCCCTAAGAAGGTAAAGAGGGAAATTAAGAATAGTACAGGTTTTGCTAAAGGAAGTATAACTCTAAGATAAATCTGTAAATCTCCCGCACCATCCACCCTTGCAGCATCTACAAGATCATCGGGAATAGTATTGAAGAATTGTCTTACTAAGAAGATTAATCCTGCTCCACCTCCTAAAAAGGATGGTACAATAAGAGGAAGATAGGTATTAATCCAGCCCAAGGTCTTAAAGATCATAAAAGTGGGAATAATAGTTACTGCTCCTGGAAGCATCATGGTACTCAGCATGAGATAAAAGAAGAAATCTCTTCCTTTCCATCTTATTTTTGAAAAGCCATAAGCTACTAGAGGGCAGGAGATTAAGACACCAAGTAAACTTCCTCCAGTAATGATAACAGAATTTCTTAGATATTTGAAGAAAGGAAATCGCTGTAATGCTTTATTATAATTTTCCCATACAAGGGGCCAAGGAAACCATTTAGGAGGAAAAAGATAAAGTTCTCTATCCGCCTTAAAAGAGGTAGAGAGCATCCAAATAAAGGGAAGAATATAAATGAAGGTTATAAAGATCAGAATAAGTCTTACTAAATTTCTAAATAAAAAAGCTCTTTTCTCTTTACTTTTGAATAATTCCAACATATTCTATCCTCCTCATCTTCTTGCTCCATAATAAAAGACCCAATATCTTGTAGTTCCAAATATTAACATGGTTAAAATAAAAGATATTACAAAAAGAATCCATGCCATAGATGCCGCATAACCCATATATCCATATCTAAAAGCATTCTGATATAAATACATAACAAAGGATAAAGAGGAGTTTGCAGGTCCACCACCAGTCATAATATTAGGTAGATCAAATATTTGAAGGGCTCCTAGGGTAGCAATTACAAGATAGTAAAGAGTTGCTGGAGAAATCATAGGGACTGTTATATGCCAAAATCTTTGCCAGGCACTAGCCCCATCTAATTCTGCAGATTCGTATAATTCTCTTGGAATATCTCTAATTGCTGCCATATAAATTAATGCTGTTCCTCCCGCTCCCCATTGGGCCATTAAAATTATGGTTCTTTTTACCCATTGTTCCGAAAGCCAAAAAGGTCCTTGAATTCCAAAAATTTTAAGTAAATTATTCATAAATCCAATGTAGGGATTAAAAAACCAAACACCTATTGTAGCAAAGGCAAAAGCAGGTACAATACTGGGAAAATATATGGTTGTCCTATAAAATAATATTTCCTTTAAAGGTTGGACAAGAAGTATGGCGAGGACTAATCCCACAATAAGACCAACAGGGACAAGACCAGCAGCATAATATAAAGTATTTGAAATAGCCTTTAGAGATAAAAAGTCTGTGATAAGTTTTTTATAATTTGCTAGTCCTATCCATTTGGAGGCACCAACCACACTATATTCAGTAAAACTCATGTATAAAGATGCAAATATGGGGTAAACTGTAAAAACAAGAAATCCTATGAGCCAGGGAGAAATAAATAATAATCCCTTTATAAACTCTTTTCTTTCAATTTTTGTCATATTTCCACCTCTAATTAAAAATTAATAAGGGGCGTTGGAAAGAATCCAACGCCCCTAAAAAAGGCTAGCTATTTCTTCTTTCCAAGAGCTTTATCAAGAGCTTCTTGACACTCTTTTTGGGCATCTGCTAAGGCCTTTTCTGCTGTCTTTTGTCCATATAGGACATAATCTCTTGCCTCAGTGAGTTTATCCCATACCAATGCTCCTACTGGAACCACAGGTCTGCATTTTGCCACAGCAAGAAGATCTGCAAATAGTTTTTGTTCTGGATCAGCCTTAAGAAGTTCAGGAACTCCTGCTTTTACCGTAGGTAAGTGGGCTGTATCAATTGCATATTTTATCTGTCCTTCTGTTGCCATATACATCATAAATTCTGCTGCTTCCTTAGGATTCTTTGCTCCTTTAGGAATTGCTAAGCTCCAGCCACCAGCCCAAGTAGTAAGCCTTCCATCAATAGATGGTATATAAGCTATACCATACTCAAAATCCTTGGGTGCGAAGGCTCTTAAATTGGCTAAGTACCAGTTTCCATCAACCTTCATAGCTAATTTCCCTGCAATGAAAGGATCAACTTCTGGTCCGAACATTCCAAGGAATGCTCCTATAGTTGCCATTCCGTATTTGTCTGCATATTTCTTTTGCCACTTATAAGAGTCAATTATTCTTTTATCTGTTCCGAAGGTAAATCTTTGTAATCTTTCATTATAGAATTCTCCTCCAAAAGCCCAACCCCAAGTATAGTGCCATCCTTGAGAATACCATGGTATAATCCCAAATACTTCAATAACATTTCCTTTAATCTTTGTAAGTTTATCAGCAACTGCATCAAGTTCTGCAATAGTCTTTGGGGGTTTTGTGGGATCTAATCCTGCCTCTTTGAATAACTTCTTATTATAGTAAAGTACTCTATCATCAGTATCCCAAGGTAAAGCATAGAGTTTTCCTTTGAAGGTTGCTTCTTGAATTGCAAAATCAAAGAATTGTGCCTTTAATTTCTTAACATCTACTCCAGCTTTTACAAGCCAATCTTCTACGCATTCTAAAACTCCCTCATTGGCTCTTTGAGCTACTGTAAACCTATCAAGGTAGTATACATCAGGTCCTGTACCAGCAGCAACAGCAGTCATTAATTTTGTTATTTCTGTCTCTGCTCCTGGAACTAATAAAACTTTTACTCGAATATAAGGATGTGTCTTGTTGAATTTTTCTACACTTTCTTCTATGGATTTTTTATCAACCTCTCTACTCATATTGTGCCAGAAGGTTATTTCTACAGTTTTTTGTCCATATATGGGCAAGATTGAAATTAAAAGGAATACAATCAATAAACTTAAAACTAACTTCTTCATACCTCTACCCCCTTAAAGAAATTTTTTGAAAATTTTGAAACTGAAGGGAAATTTTTTATTTTTTCTTTTCACCTCCCTTCAAGATTTTAAAAATTTTATGGTTTTTACTTCTCCCTTTCTAAAATTAATCTTCCATTCTCTATCTCCTTCTAATTCTTCTTTCTCATCCTCTTTCATATCCACAATAAAAGCTTTATTAAAAATATTTGATTTTAGAGAATAAACTCCTTCATCTCCTATATTTACAACTCTTAGAATAATTCCTTCCCCATCTTCAGAAATTTTTAATGCCGTTAAAAATAATTCAGAAGGTATATCCATAAAACTCCAATCTTTTATCCTTAAAGGTAAGCTGATGGCAACAGGATAAATTAAATAATTCCTTGATTTTTCGTATAACTCTTGTTCTTTACTGGAATTCAGAATTATAAAGGAGTACTCAAAGTTATATCTTCCAATACATTGACCTTCGGGGGTTGGAATAAAAGGTCCTGCGTGTCCTTTCCTTGTAGTAAGATCTCCCCTTGATAAATATCCTACAGATCTTAATAGAGTAATTTTAAGAGATGTTTCTCTTTCTTTTCTTTCAACCTCATATTCATGGAGTCCTCGAGTTACTACCATTATTTTGGTTTTATCACCAATAATGCTTACAAAGGATTCCATAGCATATCTTGGAATATTCTCTTCCACATATTCTTTACTATTATTGACCTTTGTTTCATGCTCTACAATTCCATAATACCCATCGTTTAGAATAATTTCTATATCTTCAGGCAAATCTAACCCAAATCTTATCCTGTGATCCCATGCTTTATTTTCTAAATCTATGGAAACATCTATACGGGGAAAATCTCTATATAAGGTATAAGTCATGTTAAAGGGAATAGAGACCTTCTCTTTATTTCTTTTTCTTCCCTCTGCAGAAATGGGAAGATCCATTTTTCCTTCTAAAATTATTTCCTTTAGAAATTCTTTATCCCTAACCCTTAATACTTTAACTTGGGGAACAACTTTTAAAGGTTCTCCTTCTGTAGGAGAAAAATTATATTCATCGCCAATATCTCCCTGATCTTCAAAATAATTTATATTTTTAAGCTCTACTTGGTTTATTTTGTCGTAAATATTAAAGGTTCCATCATTATTAAGGTGAAAGAAGTAAAAATCGTTCTCAAAATCTAAAGTGCTCTCCAATAATTTTTTATTTTCTTTATATTCCCTTTTCTTTAAAGTAAAGGAAGTAAAGGAAAGAGAAGGAAGATCTGCCATAAAAGATATTTTATATAAAGGATTCATAAAGTCTCTCATGGGATTTATTTCTTTGAAGAAACCTCTCATGGAAGATAGGAATATATAATTTCTTTTACTTGAAAATTTAAATATCTCCTCAATAGGTATTCCTATAGGCTCAATATGACTTTCTATCCTGTTTCCCTTCAGATCATAAATCTCATACTCAGGGGAATCTAAACTTGCATATAATTCTACTATTCTTTTTCCATCTCTTTCTAAAGGATTAAATACACATATATTTATATCTTTATCCCTTTCACCAAGATTTATGGGGATATCATTCATAAGTTTTGTTAATATTCCTAATCCATTCTCCAAAGCAGAATATAATCTTGTTTCCACATCTCTATGAACTCTATCTATACTACATCCACAGATACTATCATGGGGATGAGATTTCAAGATATTTTTCCATCCATAATCTAACTCATTGATTCTTGGATTTATATTTAAAGTCTTTGCTATAGCAGAAAGAGGTTCTAAATATCTTAAATATAAGAGTTGAGCTTCAAAATTTAATATTTTTAAGTATACCCTAGTAGAGGTAACATCCTTTAAAATGGGTTCATAGGTTGGATCCCTTAATTCACCAATTATTTTTTCTAACTTAGGATTTTCCCTTAAAACTTCTTCTGTGTAATTTTCAAGATTGGAATGGATAATCTCTACTCCGAACTCTTTACTCCATTCTGAAAATTTTTCAGGGAGTTCCATTATAGGTATCTCATGATCAGTTCCATTCATAATCAAGATGTTTTCTGTGGTTGCATAATTTTTTAATTCTTCTATTTCCCTTTTAAATTTTTCTTTAAGCTCATGGATATTACCGCCAAAATGAGCACCATTGGAATAACTGCGTATAAGATTTAGGGTGAGGATACCATCACCATTAGGAGCTTCCCATATAAATTCTGTTTTTCTTGATTTAGAACCTACGCCTCTCCATACTACTCCTGCTTTAAGTCCAAGCTCCTTTAAAACAACAGGTGTATAAGCATTATGTCCAAACATATCAGGAAGATATCCAATATTCATTCCATTAATCCCTAAACTTTGTAATATCTTTTTCCCATATAGATAATTTCTTACAAAAGATTCTCCCATTATTAGAAATTCATCGGGAAGAATATACCAAGGACCTACAGAGATTTTCCCCTTTTTTATCAAATTTATTAGTCTATCTTTATTTTCTGGACGAATCTCTAAATAATCTTCGAGGATTACAACTTGTCCATCCAAGAGGAAATATTTAAATTCCTTTCTTTTTTCTAATTCATTTACTAAAAGATCCATTAACTCTAATAAACGATGGCGAAAGATTTCAAAAGTAACATACCACTCCCGATCCCAATGAGTATGAGTAATAATATGTGCTTTCATCCCATCCTCCAGCTTATATATACTTGTATATATAAGTTACTATAAAAAAATTTTTTTGTCAATAGATTGGTTATTAAAAATTTTCTTCACAACCGCAAGAATTCCTTACCACCAATTCCACAGGAATCTTACTTCTTTTAGGAACCTCTTCCCCTTTTAGGATTTTAACCATAAATAGAGCGGACTCCTCTCCTATAGCTTCAAAATTTTGTTTTACAGTGGTAAGTTTAGGTAATGCATACTTTGCTATATCTCTGTTATCAAAACTTACCACTTTTATATCCTCAGGGAGTCTTATTCCAGCTTCCCAAAGGATAAATAGTCCACCAATGGCTAAAGGATCATGACAGAAGAATATACCATCATAATCCCCCTTCTTTATTTGAGGAATTATTTCTCTTATAGTTTCTACTTTCTCCGAGATAAATATATCCACATCACTACACAATCCTTCCTTGAATCCTTCATATCTATCTTTAACACTGGTAAGTTCAAAACCTTCTTGAGTTATAAAGAGAGCCCTTTTAACATTATGATTTTTCCTAAAATGTTTTCCAAGAAGAACTCCACCAAGATAGTTATCTGATTCTACCGTGGGAATATCTACATCTTCTATGGTTCTATCTACAAAAACAATGGGGAAATTCTCCGAAAGAAGTTTTTTAAAAATTGGAACTTCCAGTAATGTTTGGGTGGGAGATACTATTAATCCTGAAATTTCCTGATTTACTAAAGCTTTTAATTTATGAGAAATATATCTTTCTTCATTTTGAGCAATATCTACCACAATGGGATTTATATAAAATCTTTCTAAGGTTTTTACAATTCCTCCTACAATGGATAGTCCTCGATCATCAAAACGATTCATTATTAAAACTCCCACTGCTTTTACCGAATTTTTATTAAATCTTGCAAGATCTGACACAAAGGTTCCTATTCCTTGGACCCTTACCAATAATCCTTCACCCACTAATTTATCGATAGCCTTCCTTGCAGTAAGCTTACTTACTTTAAACATATTGGCAAGCTCATTCTCTGAAGGGATCTTATCTCCAGGTCCATATTCCCTATAAATTCTTTCTCTTAAAAAATCAGTTATTACCTTATATGGAGCTTTAGGTATTATATCCTTCACCTTCCTTCTTTAAAATTTTTTGTTTATTATACAATGCAACTTTCTTTTTAGAAAATCCGTATTATATAATGGAACATGAAAGATATTTCTTATTATTTTAAACTTTATGGAAAGGAATTATATTCTTACTTGAGAAGATTAATTGGAGAAGAGGAAACAGCAAAGGATCTTCTTCAGGAGACTTTTTTAAGGGCCATGAAAATTTCTTTAGAAGAAAAAACTGCAAAATCTTATTTATATAAAATAGCTCATAATTTGGCTATGGATTATTTTAGAGAGAAAGTACATTTTGATGACATAAATTCTTATTGTGAAGAAACTAAAGAAAATCCTGAA
>JAOADF010000101.1 GCA_026417425.1 Dictyoglomaceae bacterium | reverse complement strand
GAGTTACCAAAATAGAGCAACTTGAGGATGCTGTAAAAGCGATTTCGGTTAAATTAACTGAAGAAGAGATAAAATATTTAGAGGAACCTTATATACCCCATCAGATTGTGGGACCATTACCTTATCCTGAAAAATAAGGTAAAAAATAAAATATAAAGGAGGGGAAGTTCCTTCCCCTTCCTATCTGTAGTTTACTCACAACTTCCTAAAGCTTGTTTTGTACCCAAAATATTTCCTCTATTCTATTCCTTATTTTATAAAGACTTTCTCTTAAAGAATAATTTTGCCTTCTTAATTTATTCTTAACTTCTTTCCTAAAAATTTCTTCTATCTTTATCACTGATTTGTAGCATTTTTCCTTTATTTCCTTCACTATCTCAATAAAATCATATCATTTAAAAAAAATTCTTTACTGCTTCTGAAAGATTTCTAATAAAAAATTTAGAAGCAATTTTTAATATAGGAGGAGATTAGTTCATATTTATAATGACCTAGGATTTTTATATTAAAAATTCTTCTACCTCCTTGTTTATTAAAGAAAAATCCATTAAATTGATTATTTCCTACCTTACTTTTGTCAGATAGAAACTTCCTCCTACATTATATCCTTGTATAGTATAATTTCCTTGAATGGTATTACCTTGAAGTGTTCCTCTAAATATGACATTATATTGTCCGTAATAAACAGAATTTATTTGTCCATTAAGGATGATGTTATTTCCTGATATGGAACCTGTAACAGTACCTTCTTCAGTATTGTCGATCACTATCTTTCCTGATAAATTATTACCACTTTGTCTTATTTGTAATTCCATAGTACCTTGTTGACCTGTATTGTTGTTTATATATTTTCCTTGGTAAATACCACTTAGGTTAGATACAGTAGGAGTCGTAGGAGTTGGGGTAGGAGAAGGCTGTATGTTAAAGTCCTCCAAGGTTACTGGTTTTTTAGCTTCAGGGGTTGTTGTTTCAGGTAGTTTATATCCCCACTCTTTTATTATATTTGCTTGAAGAGGAGCAAGTTCTGGAGGAAGGATGCCTATTCTCTGAAGCTCAGATACTCTTACTATAAAGTATCTTCCTAATTTTAGTTCATTTAGATTTTTATAGCCTAATTTTACTGCTTCCTCAAAGGGAAGAGATTTACCTACAACTGCTCCTCCAAGACCTGTGGACTCAATAGGTAGTATATTCCCAGAAGGTAAAATTATAACAGGAAAGGCATGACCAGGTATTACCACTATGGCAGTATTTAATCCTACAGCTTCGCATATGGCAGAAAAGAATATTGCAAGATCAATACATGTTCCTGCCTTATCTCTTAGAACATCTCTGGGGAACTTTATATCTTGCCCCCCTGTTGAATAAGAAACAAGAAAGCCTGATGGAGTTTGATAGGATATACCATTATAAATAGATAGCTCATATAAAGCTCTACAGAATTTCTCTGCATCTTCATCATTAGAAGAAGCTGCAACTCCTCCTGAATATTGACTTACTAATCCTGCAAAAGTTTTTATTGGCTCATCGAGTTTAGTTACAAAAGCTGAAATAAGGGGTATATTAGAAAAATTATCTATCCATTCTCCTGTTCTTTCTTCCTCAGGAATATTGGAAAACTCAAATTGATTAATACCTAATATCTGAATTCTTTTTACTATATTATCATTATAAGTCTTTCCCGTAATATCCTTGTAGGAATACTTTATCTGTAGATCTACAGGAGTTTGAGATTTAAGTTGCGCTACAGTGGAAGAGATTATTGGATAGTAAAGATCAACTACAGCACCTCCTGGAACTACCAGATTATATACATTTTCAGGGGACCAGCCTGTATAATCTCCAAGTTTATAACTAATTTTTAAATCTAAAATATCAGCAGTTCCTTTATTTTCAAATATAAATTTGGCTATCCAATATGATCCATTTAAAACTTCAGGCATGCCATAAACTTTGTAGAGGGAAGACATAATTCTTGATTTCACTTTCACTTGAACATCTATATTGGTTTTCCCCTTGTTTTCTTTTCGGGGTATATTGTATGAGAAAATACCTGTTTTAGAATCATAGGATAAATCCTTAGAATCCTTAGGTAGATTTATTCTTAAGGTTTGAATCATTATATTTTCTTCATCCATAGATTCTATAAACAGAAAAATAGCCTTTGCACTGTCGCTATATATTAGTTCAGAATTTTTTCCTATATTAAGTTCCCATCTTTGTCTTTTATATACCCCTGCACCTATTATATTTGCGGACATAACTATAGAATTCTTAGCATCATCATAGCTAACTTTAACATTTCTAAGTTCCATAATGCTAGAAAAACCAAGTAGATTTCTCATTAACACATAGGGATTTGGATAGGCACTTTTTACTTGTAAGTAGAGAGCATTAGTGGGAAAGGCCCATCTTATGGATATATTTAAATTACCTTTTTCGTCTAAATTTCCATTTCCATACACTCTAATGGTGTTTAATCTATTGATCTGAGATAAAGAAGGAGTTATTAGTAATAGAGAAAAGAGGAGTATCAGGATGATCTTTTTCATTTCAATTTCCTCCTAGCTTATTAGCTAATAAAAAAATTTTTTTATTTTGATAATAATTATAGCATAAAAAAGGCAATCTTTTTTATAAATTCCTACTAACTTCTTATCTCCTTTGGAATTAAATCGCCAATTTTCCCCTCTGCCAAGGCCATTACCTCATCCGCACCACCATAATAGACAAGAATTTCATCATTCTCCTCTAATATTTCTGTAGAATCCTTAAATTTAGGTACTACTCCACAGGTAAATACCACATCAGGCACCCATCCTTCTAATTCATAATACTCTTCTGGTTCCAAGATGGGTTCAGGAGAACGATATATGATCTTTGTAGGATTATCAAAGGGGGTGAGAACCACACCCAAAGCATAGGTTCTTTTTCCTTTCCAATTCCCTACACCGTGATAAATATGTAACCAGCCAAATTTTGTCTTTAAGGGAGGAGCTCCTGCCCCAATTTTCTCACTATCCCAATATCCTGGTCTTGGCATAAGAAAAGTTCTTCCAACAGTGGGACCTTTATAGGGAATTTCATTGGTAAATAGAATTTGCATATCAGGAGGGACTCTATGAATTAATGCTATTTCATTACTTAAAAGTTCTGGAAAAAGATTTATAAAATTTCCTTTATAAAAAGGTGTTCCTTCTATTTTTTCTTCAACTCTTTCATATACAGGGAATAATACTGCATCTTTATCATCAAGCCCTTTAAAAATAGGTCCATTTCTCTCCCATAAGGACTTCCATTCTTCATAAGATTTAAGTTCTTTTACTCCTCTTAAAAAATCTTTTACCTTTATCTTTGCTAAGGACAATTGAACCAAATCTCCATAAGAAGTATAAGTCATATAAAGATTATCTTGGATTAAAGATATCCTTGGATCCTCGGTTCCTCCCAATTCTCTTATCATTCCCAAGTTTTTCAATTGCCATTCCTTTCTTTTTTCCAATCTTTTGGGGATTTCATATTCTTCCTCGGGGCCAAAAATAGGATAATTAAGTCTTCCTTCTTCTTTGTACCCATCTTTACTCCACCAAAGACCTATTCTTGAGAATCCATCCTCTCCTAAAGCCCTATAAAAAATATATATTTTCCCTTCTAACCTTATAGCTCCTGCGTTATATACTAATTTTTCCCATTGTATTTTCTTATTATTAACTTCTATATACACATTAGGACGCGCCTTAAATAGAGGATTTTTTACATATCTTTTTAGTTTTGATGAAGAAGGATATAAGCTAGGATTAAGAACTTCGTTAAAAATATATAAAAATTGACTTCCTACCCTTTCTGGAGAATGTCCATAGGATAAACCTTGATAATATTTTACAATATCTTCCCTTTCCTCTTCATTTTTAAGAAGATATCTTATTCTATCTATTAAATTATCATCAGTATATCTTAAACCTTCCAAATAAGAATATTTAAGAATTCCAACATCTCTCACTAAGACAGGAGAATAACCCGTAATTATTTGATAAAATAAAAGGGGAAATTCATCCTCCTTTTGGTAAAGAACTACAAGTTTTGAACAGAAAGTATATTTTACTATATCCTTCCAAGATTCTACTATTCTTAAATCTATCAAGTCTTTAACTTCCTCTTCAATCTTTTTCTTTTCTTCCACAGAAAAGACAAGTCCCAAAAGATAAATGGATGAATCCTCTTTCAAATTGATAATGACATTTTTTAAGAAAGGAATGAAATCTCCTAAGAGGATGATTATATTTTTGTCCTTAGGCAATTTTAATTCTTCAAAGAGCATATCCTTAGAAAAATCCAATACGGAATAATAGGGAACCTCGACTTTATAGGTTCTTTTATCTTCCATAGGAACAAAAGAGATAATAGCAGACCATATAGGAGAATGTACAATATCGTACTTTTCTCCCCATGGATTTAGAAGAATCTTCTTAGCATTAAATTTGTTTAGATTACTTATTATATCCTCCCATGGGAGATATTTTCTCCCTAAAACCAAAAAAATACTATATCCTTCTTCTCCCTTATAATCAGAAGAAACCTTTACTTTATATCCTTGAGAACTCCACCATTCTAAAATAGGAATCAAATATTCCTCTTCTCCTAAGACCAAAATTCCATCAATTTTATTAACCATTTTTCTATTCTCCTCCAAATTATCATTATATTTCCCAATCAGGAATATATTATATATTTCTGAAATCAATTTCTCAAAAATGCAGTGGAACCCCGAATAATTAATTCAGTACTTACAATTATTTTTATGGGGGGCTGATTAGGATTTTTTATTCTATCTATCAACCTTTTGGCAGTTATAAGTCCCATTTCCTCTTTAAAAATTCTTATAGTAGTCAAAGGAGGGTCAAACTGAGAGGAAATTTCAATATCATCTATTCCTATTACAGATAGTTCCTCGGGAACTTTTATCCCCATATTCTTTGCACATTGAATAATTCCCAGGGCCATAGGATCATTTGCAGCCAAAATTGCTGTTGGCTTTTTTGCATTTTTCCAAAGCAATTGCAAAGAGTGTCTACCTGTTTTCATAGTTAATTCCTTTTCTTCTACCATATAACTCGGATTATATTCAATATTTGCCTCCATTAATGCTTTTTTATAACCTTCCCATCTTTCATACACACTAATTTGATCTAAGGGACCAGAAGCAAAAGCAATATTCTTGTGCCCCAGGTCTATTAAATATTTTGTAGCAATATAAGCTCCCCTAACATTATCTGCAAGAACACTATCTACTTTCTCAGAGTAATTATCTACTAATATTAAAGGGATATCAGTCTTTCTAATACTCTCTATAAATTCTTGGGGCATGTCAGGTCCTGCTAAGATAAGTCCATCAATTCTCTCTTCTTGTAACATACGAGGAAGCTTTTTGGGATTTAGTTTTCCATGGGGAATTATTCCATATAACAAATGATATCCCATCTCGTGAAGCTCATTTTGAGCAGAATAAAGAATTATGGAATAAAATGGATCCGCTACTAATGGCTTTTCTTTTTTTAATATAAGAAAACCAATAGTTTTTGTCTCTCGAGTTATCAAACTTCTTGCTGCTTGATTTGGTTTATATCTTAATCTTTTTGCTATTTCTTTAACTTTTTTCTTTGTTTCTTCGCTTATTTTAGGATCATCATTTAAAGCTCGAGAGACCGTAGAAGGAGAAACACCAACCTTTTTCGCTATATCTCTTATATTTACCACATTTTCAACTCCCTTTGCATAAAAATTTTAAATCGTTTTAATTATTATATGTTATATTATAGTATTTGTCAATGAAACAAAAAATTGACATATAATTTTAAAGGTGATATAATTAACTTATAAAAATTTTAAAATCAGGAGGTGATATATAAAATAAGAACTGTTTACTTCAATTTGTATATTTTCCTTAAATTTTAAATATAAGGAGGGAAACATGAAAAAATTAAATTTTATTTTAATTATTGCTCTTCTTCTTGTCATTACCTTAACCTTATCCTCTGCTCAAGTAAGGGAACCAGAGATTAGATTTGCTACTAGTTGGCCCTATCCTTTTCATGGTAATGCTTTTGGTCCTGGTGCCATAGGTGGCGCATGGTGGTTTGCATATGAACCTTTTGCATACTATATTCCTGCAACAGGAGAATATATTCCGAGATTAGCAACCTCTTGGAAACTTGAGGGAAATAAATTAGTAATCAGTTTAAGAAAAACAAAATGGAGCGATGGTACTCCTTTTACAGCAAAGGATGTTGAATGCAATATTGCCTTTTTACATGCAATGTGGGAATGGCCCTACGAAATAGCTGGAGTAGAAGTAAGATCAGAAAATACTGTTGCATTAGTTCTTAGTAGTACCCATCCCTTCTTGATTCATTCTCTCTTAACTGATGGAGCAATTTCAACATTAGCACCTTATCATGTTTATGGAAAATTCTTAACAGAAGCAAAGGAGGTAGCATCTCTGGGAAGAAGAATCTGGCAAATGAGTGCTGAAGGAAAGCAAGTCTCTGAAGATTTAAGAAAGGATTATGAAAAGAAAGCATCAACATTTAGAGCCAAAATAAATGAATTTAGCCCCTTTAAAGAGGTAGGAAGAATGCCTGTTGTAGGAACATATGAGCCAGCGAGAGTTACTCAAACAGAAATGGTATTGCAAAAGAATAAAAATCATTGGACATCTACTAAGATCAGAATATCACGAGTAATATTTAGAAGATGGTCATCTAATGAATTTGTATGGGCATCCTTAGTTGCAGGAGAAATTGATGCAGCCCATCCTTCGATTCCTAAGGATGTTGTAGATCAATTTAATTTATTGAATCCAAATTTAAAATTAAAAGCTGTATCAGATCTTTCAGAATTTGCATTGATATTCAATTTCGAAAAACCATTATTTAAGGATTTAAATCTTAGAAAAGCTATTGCTTTTGCATTAAATAGATCAAAAATTAGAGATGTAGCAGCATGGCAAGCAAAAGATGTAAGTGATTATTCTCACGGAGTACTAAAGAGTATGGAAAAAGCATGGATATCTTCGGAATTGTTGAAGACTTTAACAAATTATAGTTATAATCCAGTAAAAGCAGAAGCAATTCTAAAAGAATCTGGATATACAAAGGGATCCGATGGATTTTGGAGAGCCCCTGATGGAAAAGTAGTGGCTTTTACAATTTCAGTATATGGACCCCATAGTGATTGGGTTTTAGCTGCAAGAGATATAACAGAACAGCTTAAGAATTTTGGATTTAAAGTAGAATTAAAAATAATACCAGAAGGAATGAGAGATACAATAATGCGTGGAGGAGATTACGAAACTGCAGTAGAGTTTGGAACAGCTTGGTGGGGCTTTCCTCATCCTGCAATGGGTTATGGAAGACTGTATCAATGGGAAGTTGCAGACTTTACAAGATTTCCTTCAAAAAGTAAATTTAAAACTCCTTGGGGAGATCTCTCTCCTTACGAATTAGCAGAGAAGCTTCAGGAAGTCACAGCAAAACCTACAGAAGCAAAGGATTACGTAGCAAAATTAGCTTATATTACCAATGAATATTTACCAATAATATCTTTCTTAGAAAAAGTTCTTCCCATATTCTATCTGGATGGCAAAAGAGTAACAGGATGGCCTGATACTGAGGATCCAAGATGGAGTTTGGCACCTGGTGGAATTGAAAGACTATATGTATTACTATTATCTAATGGAGAATTAAGACCTAAATTCTAATCTTTTAAATAAAAGGGAGAAGTCTTAATCATGAAATATTTTATAAATAAAATAATACAAGTATTAGTAATGACCTTCTTGGCGCTAACTGTAGTATTTTTTATTGTTCAGTCAATGCCTGGAGATCCAGCCTTTGGTTTAGCAGTATCTATAGCTCAAACAAGAAATATGCCTTTAGATAAAGCCCTGGAAATAGCCCATAAAATAATAGGATATAATCCTAAGGAGTCAATAATATTAAAATATTTAAAATTTTTAAGAAATATAATAACAGGAAATTTCGGATATTCTACATATTTTAAAACCAGTGTAAATGAAATTATTGGAAAGGCTCTACCTTGGACCCTCTTTGTAATATCCTTAGCAACTGCTATAGGATTTTTTACGGGAACAACCCTTGGAGCATTCTCAGCACAGAAAAGGGGAACTTTTATAGATACTTTTTTATCTACAATTTTTAGTATAATTCAAGCAGTTCCTGCTTTCGTATTAGCAGTATTTATACTATTTATTGGAGCAGTTAGATTAAGACTTCTTCCTTTAGGAGGAGCTTACCCCTTGGAAATGAACCCGGGGTTTTCCCCCGGGTTTCTTTTAGCTATTCTTCATCATGCATTAGGACCCTTAATTGCTACTTCTATCCCCCAAATGGCATCCTGGGGCTTAGCTATGAGAGGAAATTGCTCCAATATATTAGAAGAAGATTTTGTTAGATTTGCAAAAATAAGAGGTTTACCTGATTCTGTAATTTCGCAAAAATACATAAGAAAAAACGCCATCCTACCCTTAGTAGCAAGCTTAGCTATTGGAATTGGATATATGTTAGGGGGACACACTCTGGTTGAAGTTATTTTTAACTATCCTGGCATAGGATATTATTTTGGACAAGCTATAAGTACAAGAGATTTTGGGCTCCTGACAGGGCTTTTCTCTTTAATTGTTATTGGAGTTATTCTTGCTACCTTTGTAACTGAGCTTTTATATATAATTATTGACCCAAGGGTGAAAGTGCAATGAAAGAGTTTATAAGGCCAATTTTAATGAATAGAAAAGCCTTTATAGGTTTTATTATTTTGAGTATTTTTATTATTATGGCAACGATAGGACCTCTAATTGTTCCTCTAAATTTAAGTTCCAATTTTGCAGAGAGATATAAGCCTCCATCTTTAAAACATCCTTACGGTACTGATTATTTTGGAATAGATATTTTTCAACAAATAGTTCATGGAGCCCGTTCAGTAATTGGATTATCTGTTCTTGCAAGTCTATTTGCAGTTATTATAGGATCTATTGTAGGCATTGCTCGAGGATACTTAGGAGGATTTTTATCTAAATTCTTAGATGCAATTATAACCATATTCTTAGTCATTCCTTCTTTTCCAGCTCTTCTAATTATGGCTGCAATCTTTGCAGATAGATCTTTGAATGTTGTTGCTGTAGCTTTAATTATCTCTCTATGGCTTTGGGCTCCTTTAGCAAAGCAGATATCTGCTCAAGTCCTTTCCATAAAGTCAAGGGAATTCATAGAAACTTCAAAAATGCTAAACTTGGGAACATCTTATATCCTTTTTAAGGACATAATGCCCCTTTTAATACCTTATATTTTTATTAATTTTATAACCCAATTAAAAGGAGCGATGGAATTCAGTGTGGGATTAATGTTTTTAGGACTCGCAAAATTTAATCCTACTCACTGGGGAGTAATGCTCAATTATGCTTTATATCAAGCAGGCGCTTTATATACTCCTCGAGGCTTTCATTATCCTATTATTATCATGTTCCATATAGTTTTATTAATATATGGCGGAATTTTATTTGCCCAAGGTATAGAGGAAATATTCAACCCTAGATTACGGAGGTATGAATAGTGGGAGTTATTTTATCAGTAAATAATCTTAAGGCGGTATATTTGGTTAGAGAAGGAACTATTAAAGCTTGTGATGATGTCTCTTTTGATGTAGAAGAAGATGCTGTATCTGCTATTGTAGGGGAAAGTGCTTCAGGTAAAAGCACTATAATTGAAGCAATGACCTTAACTTTACCTCCAAATTCTAAAATTCTTGAGGGAGAGGTATTATATCAAGGAAAAAATTTACTAACTCTTCCAGAAAAGGAACTTAGAAAAATAAGATGGTCTGAAATTGCATTAGTTCCTCAATCTGCACAACAATCCTTGAATCCTACAATGAGAATAATTGATCATTTTTATGATACAGTATATGCCCATAATAATAATTGGCAAATTAGTGAAATAATAGAAAGGTCCGAAAAATTAATATCCTTAGTAAGACTTGATCCTAAGAATGTACTTTATTCCTTTCCTCATCAGCTCTCAGGAGGTATGAAACAAAGAATTCTTATAGCCCTTTCTCTAATATTTAATCCTAAGATTCTTATTCTAGATGAGCCTACATCCGCTTTGGATGTACTAACTCAAGCCCATATTATTCAGCTTTTAAAAAATATTAAGAAGGAATTAAACCTCACCTTAATTTTTGTAACCCATGATATAGCAGTTGCAGCAGAGCTTTCTGACAGAATTTCAGTAGTTTATGCCGGAAATATAGTAGAGACCGGTCCCACAAGAGATATTTTAAAAGACCCAAAACATCCCTATACTCAAGGTTTAATAAGTTCTATAATGAGCTTAGTATCAGATTTAGAAAAGATAAAGGGGATACCAGGAGATCCCCCCAGTTTACTAGAGCCACCTACCGGATGTAGATTTCATCCTCGATGTCCATATATAATGGAAAGATGTGGGAAGGAAAAGCCCAATATGATTCCTATAAATGGTAATAGAAAAGTAGCATGTTATCTTTATAAATAGGAGGAAAGGGATGGAATTTCCAGTATTGGAATTGGATAATGTTTCTAAGATATTTTCAAGGGGATATTTTAAGAAAAAATATATCATTGCTTTAGAAAATATTAATTTTAAAATTTATAAACAGGATAGATGGGCAATAATCGGAGAAAGTGGAATGGGAAAGACTACCTTGGCAAGAATTGCATGTCTTTTAGAGACTCCAACCCAGGGAAAAATAAAATGGTTTGGAAGAGAGCTTTCTAATCTTTCTAAAAAAGAATTATCCTATCTTAGAACCAAAGTTCAATATGTTCATCAAGATCCATATGCTTCTTTACACCCTTCACGAACCATATATGCTACCTTAGCTGATCCTTTAATGAAAAATAATAATATAAAAGGAAAAAAACTGGAAAAAAGAGTTGAAGAACTTCTTAACTTGGTGGGACTTACTCCTCCCTCTTATTTTTTTAATAAATACCCCCATCATCTTTCTGGTGGTGGAAGACAAAGACTTGCTATTGCTAAAGCTCTAACAGTAAATCCAGAAATTCTTGTTGCAGACGAGCCCATAAGCATGATTGATATGTCCCTTAGAGCTACTATAATTCAACTCTTAAAAATTCTTAATAAAGAATTGGGACTTTCAATTATTCTCATTTTACACGATATTGGAGCTGCAAGATTTTTTACTTCTAACGGTGGAAAAATAGCTATACTATATGGAGGAAGAATTGTGGAAAGGGGAGGTTGTGATGAAATTATAAATAATCCTTTACATCCCTATACTCAAACCTTAATATCTGCAAGCCCCATATCTGATCCCGATTTAGCTCAGAAGAAAAAGATTCCAGAATTAAAATCCTATGAGCCTCCAAAAAGAGAAGTAGGACAAAAACTATGTCCCTTTTCCCATGCCTGTTTATATTCTCAAGATATTTGTTTCGTTGAAGATCCTCCTTTAGAAAAAGTAAACGAAAAACATGAAGTAGCATGCTTCTTCTGGAATAATCTTCCAAAATGGATACCCCCCTGGAGTCTTCAATGAAAAGGAAATATTCTCCTCAAATTTCAA
This sequence comes from Dictyoglomaceae bacterium, assembly GCA_026417425.1. The sequence continues at coordinate 420 of JAOADF010000101.1, read as the reverse complement.
TTTTAATATTTATAATTATTATGGGAATTTTATGGCTAATCTTTTGGAAAAAGGAAGGTCCTGAATTGTATTTAATATTCTTTTCTATTTTTATATCCTTACTCACATTATCTTTTATTTTAAAAAAATATTTTTAAATGGGGGCCTTTGATTATTGCCCCCTTTAATATTTCTTAATTAGACTATTTTCTCTCCAACTTTTTATGACAGAGCCACCAATCAAAACACTCAATTTCTCCTTTTTTAGCGGATTCAAGTCTTGCTATAGCAGTATTAACATCCTTTGCTGGTGGAATAATAACATGATCTTTTCCTACCACTTCACTTTCTGGCCATTGAGCAGGTATTGCAACTCCATGCTTATCAGATACTTGTAATGCCTCTAAAGCTCTTAAAATTTCGTCTATGTTTCTACCTATC
>JAOADF010000030.1 GCA_026417425.1 Dictyoglomaceae bacterium | reverse complement strand
TCATATCTCCTCTATCCTCAATTTTCCAAAAACCAGTAAAGGTAAAAGCCTATCTCTTATCTTGCGAAGAAGCATAATCTGTTTTTGATTCAGTATGATTTTTTCAAAAAGTGGTTCCACAAGGGAATGAAAGGATTGAAGGATGTGAGAGGGAGGAAGAGGTAAGAACTTATTTTGAATATCAGAAATTCTAAGATATGGTAAAGTGGTTCCGCTTTCTCCCTCTATTAGTTCTTTAAGCATCTCTCTGAGAGAACAATATAGAAAAAACAAAATATTTTTATTTAGAAGCGCATCAAATATTGCAAGGTGATTAACAATACAAGCTTTAAATGGTATTATGTTAACTCTTGATTCTTTTAGAGATTCTCCGCTCTTTTGAATAATTAAACTTCCCTCATTGAAAATTTTTAGATTATACTTTTTTATTGCCTTTTCATTTATATAGTCACAATCTTTAACACAAACTTCTGTTGACATATGCTTAACCCTTACAAAAGGATATATACCATTTGTAAAGTATTCTTCACTCTGAGGTGCATTTCCACCGCTTTCTATTACTGCGATCTCTCCAATTGCTTTTACCTCCCATCCCTTTGGGATCTCTTTTCCGAGTTCTTCGTTATAGACAAATTCACCGTTTCTGAAAGGCTCAAAATCTATAAACCAGCTTTTAAAAATCGCCATAGCGGTATTTTCTAAAACCTTATTCTGCCTCTTTTTATTCTCAATAAGGTCATCAAAATAAGACAAAACCGCCGCAATCCGTGTTTGTTCAGAAAGTGGGGGATGGGGGATTTGGATTTTATTTAAATCGGATTTTTTAATTAAAGGTTGGCTAGTTCCTATATTTAGAATATCTTCAACACTTCTGAATGTATAATCTATGAAATAATATAAAAATTTTAGTTCTGCCTCATTCTTGAATTTTTGAATAGCAAAAGCATTATCTGAAAGATATATTTCCCCTTCTATGTAGAATACTTTCCCTAGTGTTCCTACTCTTCCTGTTATTATGGCCGGACCATCTATTAGAAAAGTATCACAGAATCCTATAAATCCATTTGCACCAAAAACAGGATACTGTCCAATTTCATTAGGAATTATTCTTTGTCCACAATTTACAATATATTTATGATCTAGTCTCTCTACCTCCCAATCCTTCGGTATCTCTCCAATCTCAGTTTCCTTAAACTCAGTTTCCCAGCGAAACCTCATTTTATTTTTTTCCTCTTTTATCCCAAGTTTTTTATAAAAAATTCTAATGTCCTTTCTTTTTCCCCTCTATTTCTTCAACAGTAACAGAGAAACTATCCATTAGAAGCCTCAAGAACCGTTATTCTTACAAGCTCATTACCTCTATATCTAAGAAGAATACCATCCTTAGTTGTCTTGGTTTCAGTTGCCTTCTTAGGTCTTTTGAAACTTATATACAGGACATCCGCCTCGTCATCATAATCAATCCACATTTTTTTCTGAGGAAGAGTAAGAAGAAAGTTAATGATTTTTAAAATTTGTTCCTTTGTCTCTTCTATTGTTATTTCTTTTGCCATATTATTTTCTCCATTTCTAATAACCAGCCATTTCATTATGATTCTCTACAATATGTAACCATCTTTCATCAGTTAACCTCATAGGAACATTATTTTTAGAGATTACTATATCCATTTAAAAATTTTTGCCCCCAATACCTTAGTATCTCTCCAATCTCTGTTTCCTTAAACTCTTTCTCCCAGCGGAGTTTTATTTTATGAACTCCTCTTTTATACCCAGCTTTTTAATAATAAACTCCTTGGCTTTAGTGGCTGATTCAAAA
>JAOADF010000079.1 GCA_026417425.1 Dictyoglomaceae bacterium | reverse complement strand
GCACCCTCCCTATTGTTTTTATAAATAATCAGTAGTAAAATTTTAAATTAATTTTAAAGAAGTCAGAGGGCAAAACATGAAATTAAAGGTAAGTGTATTGGGAGCAACAGGATATACAGGGGTGGAACTTGTCAGAATTTTGAGATTTCACCCTAAGGTAGAATTTGTATCCTTAACCTCTCAAAGTTATATTGGAAAATCTTTTTCCGAAGTTTATCCTCATTTTCATAGTTTTTTAGATTATCTTTGTGAAGAAGAAAATATAGAAGAAATTGTCGAAAAATCTGACTGTATATTTACTGCTCTTCCCCATGGTCATGCCATGAATATTGCTAAAGAGGTATTTAAAAAGGGGAAAGTTTTGATAGATTTAGGAGCAGATTTCAGAATTAAAAATCCCAAAATTTATGAAGAATGGTACAAAATAGAACATACTGCAAAGGATTTATTGCCTTTTACAGTATATGGACTTTGTGAAATCTATAGAAATGAAATTAAAAACTCAAAAATTATTGCAAATCCAGGATGTTATCCTACAAGTATCATTTTAGCTCTCGCTCCTTTATTGAAGGAAAATTTAATAGACGAAGAAAGCATCATAATTGACTCAAAATCTGGAGTATCTGGGGCAGGAAGATCTCTTTCCTTAAATACTCACTTCTGTGAGGTCAATGAAAATATAAAGGCTTATAGTATCCCGAATCATCGCCATATTCCCGAAATAGAACAAGAATTAAGCCTTATAGCAAAAAAAGAATTAAGAATTTCTTTCACTCCCCATCTTATCCCTGTTAACAGGGGAATTCTTAGCACTATTTATGGGAAATTGCAGGGAAAAATTATCTACGAAGAAATCTTAGAATTATATAAAAATTTTTATGAGAAGGAAAAATTTATAAGAATATTACCACGGGAAATCCTACCTATCACAAAAAATGTTTTAGGTACTAATTTTTGTGATATAGGCTTTGTGGTAGATGAAAGAACAAAGAGAATAATTATTATCTCTGTTATAGATAACTTAATTAAAGGAGCATCGGGACAAGCAGTACAAAATATGAACATAATTTTTGGATTTGAAGAAGATGAAGGACTAAAAAATATAAGTTTTTATCCATAAGGAGGAATATCCCTTATGCAAAGATTAAGGCTCCCAAAGGGATTTTTAGCTAGTGGAATATCTTGTGGAATTAAAGAGAAAAGTGATAAAAAAGATTTTGGTTTAATATTCTCTGAAACTCCAGGAAGCTGTGCGGGAGTTTTTACTAAGAATAAAGTTAAAGCTGCTCCTGTGTTAATTACTAAGGAAAGGGTCAAAAATGGTATAGCGCAGGCAATTGTTGTAAATAGTGGAAATGCCAATGCATGTACTGGTGAAAGGGGAGTAAAGGATGCATTATTAATATTGCAGGAGGTTTCTAAACATTTAAATATTCCAGAGGAATATATATTAATCGCCTCCACGGGAATAATAGGTAAACCTTTTCCTACCGAAAAAATAATTTCTAAAATTCCCCTTGCTATAGAAAAATTATCCTTAGATGGAGGATTAGATTTTCAAGAAGCTATAATGACAACTGATAAAATACCTAAATTTATAAATAAATCAATTTTTATAGAAGATAAGGAAATAAATTTTACAGGAATTGCTAAAGGTTCAGGAATGATACATCCACAGCTTGCTACCATGCTATCCTTTATTATAACCGATATAACAATTTCTTCCTTTCTTCTTGATAAAGCTTTAAAAGAGGTAGTGCAAGATACATTTAATATGATTAGTGTTGATAGAGATACAAGTACTAATGACACTGTCCTTATATTAGCCAATGGAAAGGCAAATAATTCAAATATCTCAGAGGAAAATGAAAATTATGAGATATTTAAAAATACTTTGCGAGAAATTTGTACTCATTTAGCAAAAGAAATTGCAAAGGATGGGGAAGGAGCAACAAAGCTTATCGAAGTAAAAATAATTAATGCTCCTACAAAGGAATCTGCAAAAATTCTTGCAAAATCAGTTATATCGTCTAATTTAGTAAAATGTGCCATATATGGACAAGATGCAAATTGGGGAAGAATTATGTGTGCTCTTGGATATACAGATTGTGATTTTGATCCATATAAGGTAGATATTTATATTGGAGAGATAGCAGTTGCTAAAAATGGAATTAACATAGATTTTAGTGAAGAAGAAGTATCAAAAATATTAGCTACAGATTATGTAAATATATCAATAGATTTAAAATCAGGAGATCATTGTGCCATGGCTTGGGGTTGCGATCTCACAGAAGAATATGTAAAAATAAATGCTAAATATAGAACATAAAGAGGTGAAAAATGATTCCTGAAAATGTAAATGAAAGAGCGAAAACTTTAATTACAGCCCTTCCCTATATTAAAAAGTTCTATGGAAAGATAGTAGTTATAAAATATGGTGGACATGCTATGATAAATAGTGAACTTAAAAAAGCAATCCTTTCCGATATTGTACTTATGAAATTCGTAGGAATAAATCCTGTAATAGTACATGGAGGAGGACCAGAAATAACAGAGTTGTCAAAAAAACTTGGATTAAAACCCGAATTTGTAGGTGGATTAAGGGTAACAGATAAAGAAACCATTGAGATAGTCTCCATGGTTCTTGCAGGAAAGATAAATAAAGAAATTGTTAGTATTATAAATAAAACAGGAGGAAAGGCATGCGGTATCTCTGGAATTGATGGTTTTCTGTTTAATACAGTTAAAAAATTAGGTAAGATATCAAACTCCAATGGTCTTACAGAGGAAGTAGATTTAGGATATGTAGGAGAAATTAAAAATGTAAATCCTGAAATTGTTCTACTTCTCATTAAAGAAGGTTATATACCCGTTATTGCACCTTTGGGAATTGGAGAGGATGGTGAGATCTATAATATAAATGCTGATACTGCATCTGGAGATCTAGCAGTTTCTTTAAAGGCGGAAAAACTTATTCTTCTTACTGATGTTGAAGGGGTTTTAAAAAATAAACAGGATAAAAGCTCTTTATTATCCTTAATAAGAATAGATGAAGCAAAAGAGCTAATCGAAAGGGGAGTTGTAGAAGGAGGAATGATACCTAAAATAGAATGCTGTATAAATGCGATTAAAGGTGGAGTAATTTCTGCCCATATAATAGATGGAAGGGTTCCCCACTCTTTGCTGTTAGAAATGTTTACCGATGAAGGAATAGGAACCATGATAATCTCATAAAGGAGGAGAAAATGAATACGAAGGAAATTATAGAGCTTACCCAGAAATATGTAATGAATACTTATAATAGATTCCCCATAGCAATTGTAAAAGGGAAAGGAGTAAAAGTCTGGGATGCGGATGGAAAAGAATATCTTGATTTTGTATCAGGCATAGCGGTATGTTCCTTAGGACATTGTAATGATGAACTTATTTCTGCAATTACATCTCAGGCTCAAAAACTTATGCATATATCAAATTTGTATTATATAGAACCTCAAGGAGAACTTGCCAAAATAATAGTTGAAAATTCCTGTGGAGATAAAGTATTTTTCTGCAATAGTGGTGCTGAAGCTAATGAAGCGGCAATAAAGCTTGCAAGAAAATATGGTAAGAGTCATGGTGGTGAGAACAAATATGAAATAGTATCTGCTTATAAATCCTTTCATGGAAGAACTTTGGCTACTTTAACTGCTACAGGTCAACCTAAATATCAAAAAGGTTTTGAACCTCTTCCTCAAGGATTTAAATATATTCCTTTTAATGATATTTCCGCTCTCTATGAGAATATAAATGAAAATACATGTGCAGTAATATTAGAGCCTATTCAAGGAGAAGGAGGAATATATGTAGCAGAAAAGAGTTTCTTACAAACTGCAAGAAAGCTTTGTGATGAATATAATGCTCTTCTTATTTTTGATGAGGTACAGTGTGGAATTGGAAGAACAGGAAAATTATTAGCTTATCAACATTTTGATATAGAACCTGATATTATTACTTTAGCAAAAGCCCTTGGTGGAGGTTTCCCCATTGGAGCCATGGTTGCCAATAAAAAATGTTCCAACACTTTTTCTCCTGGAGATCATGCTTCAACCTTTGGAGGAAATCCACTGGCATGTTCTGCCGGAATTGCAACTTTAAATTATATTTTAAATAATGGAATTCTTGAAAGGGTAAAAATAGTGGGAAGTTATTTTAAAGAAAAATTAATAGAACTTTCACAAAAATTTTCTTTTGTAAAAGAGGTTAGGGGTTTAGGACTTATGTTGGGAATGGAGCTTTCCCTTGAAGGAAGAAAAGTTGTAGAAAGATGTCAAGAAAAGGGTTTATTGATAAATTGTGTTGGAGAAAATATATTAAGATTTTTGCCTCCATTGGTAATCACTGAAGAGCATGTTAATGAAGCCTTAAGTATTGTCGAAAAAGTATTTAGTGAAATTTAATACTTTTCAACTTCAATCTGAAATTTCCCTTTTCTTGTCTCTTTTAAAGATTTTACCTTAAAATATCCCAAGTTTTTAATAAAAATTAGGTCTTGTTCTTTTATATCATAATAAGGATAATCTATGGTTTTATTATTTACTGATACAGCACCATTCTTTATAAGCTCTTGCATTCGAGTACGAGAAATATTAAAAGCAAAACTTGCTACGGAATCAAGTCTTAAAGAAGTTTCTATAGTTTTTAAAATTTTTATATTTCTTTTAGGAATCAAATTATTTAGAGAGACAAAATTAAAATCTATACTAATCCCTTTTAAAACATCTTTTAAACTCTCTCCTATCTCTTTACCACATATCATTTGGATTTTTTTCTCTACTCTCCAAATATCTCCTATTTTTTTCTCTTCAATTCCCCTTTGAACTAAATATTCCCTCATATAGAATGGAGAAATTTTTTCTCCACATACAATTTCTATTCCTAAAAAATACTTCTCTAAGTCAAGATAATCTAAGATATCTTTATTATCTGTTATAAATCCTCTTTTTCTCTCACAAAGGGAAATTCCTCCTTCTAATCTATTAAATAAATTTCTAAATAAATAACTTACTTCCTGAAAATAATGTTGTTCATGGAGAGAAAGAAAATCTGTTATAAATAACCCCCCTTTGTAGCTTATCTTTTGAAAATTTGAATAAAGATCTTGAACAAAACTTTTTGTTTTATCATCATATGCATCTCTAAAAATTTCATTTATATCCTTTGCCATAGTTTAAATTTCTCCTTTCTTTACTCTTTTCATAATATCATCTTTTATTTCTTTCAAAGAATGAGCTTTTTCTTCCTCAATCTTGGTTAAGAAAAACCTTGAGGAAATAAACCTTAGTATAGCGGAAAGAATAAAAATATATTGATACTCTACAAATGATATATTAAAATAATTTTTAAAATATCGATTTAACAAAGGAGCAATATTTTCTACAATAAACCCACCAAGGATATATGCTAAAGCAATACCAAAACTGGATACAAATAAATTTAATACAGCTATATAAAAAGATCTATTCTCGTCAGGAGAAAGATTTAAAGCTAAATTATTATAACCTAAATCGACTCCTGGCCAGAACATTCCTGCTAATATCTGAATTAAAATTATAATAAAAAGCCAATTGTCAGGAGTTGTTAAACACCATAAAAAAGGTAAAAAGGATATTACAGTGGTTGAAATTAAGAGGACAGGCTTATTTCCAAACTTATCTATGATTCTCCCCCAAATTCTAACAAAAAAAATTATAGTTATGCTATTAATTAATTGGACATATAAGGCTATTTCAAAAAAGCTCATCTTCAGATACTTAATCATATAAAGGTTAAAGAAAGGACCAGCAATATTTAAAGCAAATTGAAAAACCACTGCAAAAATTAAAAATTTTGAGAATTTAGGATGAATTAGAACTTTTTTGAACATTACACTTAATTTCTCATTTAATTTAAAATCACCTTTCATTGGAGGATCATAAACCTTAAAAAAACAACTAATATCAAGTATTCCTAAGATTGTTGATAATATAAATACTATAGAAAAACCTGCAATACCTGGGATAGTATCTAAAAATTTTCCAATAATTAATCCACTGATAAAAGAAGATATTGTTGCTAACATACTTCTTTGGCTAAAAAATCTTCCTCTAATATCTAAGGGAACCAAATCTCCCATCCAAGACATAAAGGAAACATTAAGAAAAGCTCCCCCTAAAGAACTTAAGATAAGAAGTGAAACTATAATATAAAAAAGAATAATCCTATTAGAAATTATCAAGGGTAATATGGCAATAAAAAGCCAAGGAATTCTATTAAGAAAACCACTAATAAGAAAGATTAATTTTCTTTGTTTTGTCCTTTCTAAAATTATAGAAGCATAAAGCTGAATAGCTCCTCCTAAAACAGGAAGAGCTAACATTACTGCATAGAGTAAATCTCCAAAACCAAGCTCTTTTGCAAATCCTGCAATTGGTGTACCAACTGTAGTATTAAAAAATACAATTCCAAAGCATACACCTAATATTACAAAGTTAAGGCTTTTTCTTAAATGTTCATCTTTAACAAAATCCGTAGATAAAACTTTTTTCATAAAGAGTAATTATAACATAAATTAAAAAACAAAGGACAAGATATTTTTCGTTTTCATGAACAATATCTTAGAAAATTCTCGTGGTTCTAATTTTTCATACTCTAATCTTCTAATCTCAGGAACAATAAAATTGTTAAATCCATTCTCTTTTAGTTGAAGTAAAAGATTTGTTAAAGGAATTACACCATCACCTGGAAGAACTTGATTTGATTCTTTTAAATAGTATCTTGGAATGTTTTCAGCATCTTTCAAATGTATAAACATAATTTTTGATAAATCTTTTTCTCTAAATACATCCATCTCTTCACCAGATATATAAAAATGAAAAGTATCTAAAAGAAAGGTTAAATTAGGAATTTCTTTAAGAATTTTCCATGCTTTCCCAAAGGTATTTATTAAAGAGAAAGAGTCTATTCTAAGAGTCAAAATAAGGTTAGGTGGTAAAATAGATAATAATTTTTTCAAGTTTTGGGAAAAAGCAGAAGATGCAAGATTAAAGCTTAGCCATTCAGTTTTCTTTCCAGGATTTACTAATAAAAAAGGTATATTTAATGCTAAGGTAATATCTATAAGTTCTTTCCACTTATTTTCATCAAAAAATTCTACTTCCAGTTTAACATTATGATTTATTAGAATAGGTTTTAAAGAATTTTCCTCTAAAATTCTTTTTAGATCATTAATAGATTTTTCCTTCAGAAATACTTTAATTTTCCCATCATCTAATTCAATGAATTTACAAAATTCTTTTGAAATTAGAACCTCTTCTTCCAAGGGAAGATTAAAAAAAGTATAACTACTCCAAACTATTTCCATAATTTGTTTCCTCCTAAAAGAAATCTTATCAAGTTAATTTTAACACAAACTTGCTTGAAAAAATAAACTATGCTAAACTTATCGGGTAAAAAAAATAAAAATTAAGGAGGTAGAATCAAAAAAATGAGAAAACCAGAGGAAATAAGACAATTAATTCAAGAGTTGAGTAATTATAGACATTCTAAATTATTAGATAGTTTTGGACCTGAGTATATAAGAAGAGAAGTAGCTCAAAAAATGATATATATTCTTCGTTGGGTATTAGAAGATTCTTC
>JAOADF010000116.1 GCA_026417425.1 Dictyoglomaceae bacterium | reverse complement strand
GATAATTCCCAAGATAGAACTGAGGAAATAGCCAAAAGTTATAATATAAAAGTAATATCCTTGTTAAAAGAGCCACCCCCTGGTTGGATAGGTAAAAATTGGGCTTTGTGGAATGGGGTTATTAATTCTTCTGGAGATCTTTTATTATTTCTTGATTCAGATGTAGAGCCAGATAGAGAATTTTTGGAGGTTATGATAATCAATTATGAAAAATATGGTGGGTTTATATCTTGCTGGCCCTATCAGAGATTTGAAAGGATTTATGAACATTTAAATCTTATATTTAATTTAGTTTCTATTTTTTCTATGTTCTTTTTGGGGAGAAAGGATGGAGCTTTTGGACCTGCTATACTTATTTCTCGTGAGGATTATAATAGGATTGGGGGGCATAAAGAAGTCAAAGGAAGGATTGTGGAAGACATGTTTCTTGCAAAAAAATGTGTGGAGAAGGGTATTTCTATACATAATTTTTTAGGTGAAAAATATATAAAATTCAGAATGTATCCTGAAGGAATAGGTGATCTTTTTAGAGGATTTACTAAAAATATGGCAAAGGGAGCTTTTTCTATAAATTTAATAAACTTCATATTTATTTTTTTATTTGTATATGGTCTTTATGGAAGTGTCTTTCAATTATTAAACAATAAATTTATACTTTATCCTTTATATGGGATACAAATTTATATTATTTCTAAAAGACTTGGAGATTATAAATGGTATGACTCTCTATTCTATCCCTTACATCTAATGTTTTTCCTTATAGTATTTATTTATTCTATTTTTAGGAGTTTTTTTATAAAAACCGTTTTCTGGAAGGGAAGAGAAATACATGTGGATTAATATCTTAGCTATAATCTTACAATTCTTCTCGGGATCAATCATGTATTCTTATATTATTGCAAAGTTTCTAAGAGTGGATCTATCAAAAATTAGAGATGGAAATCCAGGTTCCACTAATTTATGGAGGGCAGTTGGTTGGAAATATGGTATTCTTGCTTTGGCTCTTGATTATTTAAAGGGTGTATTTCCTATCTCTTTATTCATCATATGGGGTCTTGTAAAAGATAAAATAATAATTACCATATCAGTTCTCTTTGGTATTTTAGGGCATGCTTTTTCTCCTTTGTTGAAGTTTAAAGGGGGAAAAGCTGTAGCAGTATCTTTTGGGGCATGGTCTGTACTTACAAAATGGGAAGCTCCCATTATTCTTGGTAGCGTTTTTACCTTATTTACATTAATAAAACCTAAAGGAACTACAGTAGGCGAAGATTCTTTAAGAGTAATTATTGGTTTTATCTTTTTAATTCCATATATAATTTATAAATTTTATCTCGGTGAAGAATATCTCCTAATTTTATACATTGGAAACTTCTCCATTATCTTGTATAAACATTGGAAAGATCTTAAAGAGTATTTTAAAAGCCTATTCTTATCCCAGTAATTAAAGTAAATATAAGAACTATTATGCCTAAAAAAGACAATAATCTATGTATTTTTCTTATCTTAAATCTATTTTTTGCTTTTATAGCTTTATAAATAAATCCTAAAAGAAGAATAATAGATGATATGATAAAAAATATGATCGCAAGATAAAAATGAGTAAAATCTGGATATAGCCTATTTTCAATTAGGAGATGAAAAAATCCAAGGATAAATAGTATATCCGTTATCATTCCTGTATATAAATGGATATTTAATCTTTTATCTCCTCTATCTAAAATTCCAATAAGTGAGGTTATTAAATATAAAATACTTGCAAGAACCATAATTGAAAAGTGAATAAATAAGAAGTTTGTCATACATATC
>JAOADF010000093.1 GCA_026417425.1 Dictyoglomaceae bacterium | reverse complement strand
CATAAACTTATAATCTTTTCAGGATCCTTCCAGTATAAAAATTGACTAAAGGCATCTCTTCCTAAAAGAAGAAATAGTTCTTTATCTTTATATATATTTTTCATTTCTTCTATAGTATCAACAATATAGGATATTCCTTTTCTTTTAATCTCTATATCTGAAACTTCAAAATATGGAATATTAATTGTTGCTAATAAAACCATCTCATATCTTTCTTTTTCTGATGCAATGGGAACATTTCTGTGAGGAGGAATTTTATTGGGTATAAAAATGATTTTTTCTAAGCTGAAATTCTCTTTTGCGCATTCTGCAAACCATAGATGTCCGTTATGAATGGGATCAAAGGTTCCGCCTAAAATTCCAATTTTATTACTCATTGTTCAAGTATTAATTGAGAATGAGGCGAAGAATAATATTTGAAAAGATAATCACCAATTTTTATTAATTCTCCATCCTTAACTCTATTCTTATTTATAATTTTTAAAATACCCCTTCTACGAATATAATTTATAAAATAACTTTGTGCCTGAAAATCGTAAAGGTTTAATTTGTTTGCTAAACTTGTAGCCTTGGGATCGTGAAGAATCCAAAAATTACCCTCTTTTTTAAGAAAAATAATATCTTCTTTTATCTTTTCTCTTTCTCTTAATTCAATGGGAGGGACTTCCAGTAGATTTTTTAGATTTTCCCAAGTTAAATTGATCAGTTCCTCCAAATTTAATTTAAATTTAGCAGATATGAAAATATAGGGAAAATTTAGATTTGATGCCCAGCTTTTGATATCATTGATTTTTTCCTGAGTTTCAGGAAGATCAATTTTATTTATAGCGATAATTCTTTTTTTATTCAATAATTTTGGATTATATAACTCTAATTCTTTTTCAAGAATAGTATACGCTTTTTGGGGAGAATTTATCTCATCACTTCCATCAAGGATAAATATTAATAAACGGGTTCTTTCAATATGTCTTAAAAATTCATGTCCCATGCCTTTTCCTAAATGAGCCCCCTCAATAAGTCCCGGAATATCCGCCACTGTATAACTAAAATCTTCTCTTTGGACTACCCCTAAATTGGGAAATTTTGTGGTAAAAGGATAATCTCCAATCTCTGGATGGGCTGAGGTTATTTGGGAAAGAAGGGTTGATTTTCCAGCATTAGGAAGCCCAACTAATCCTACATCTGCAATAATTTTTAACTCTAAGTAGATCCACCTTTCCTCCCCCTTTTCTCCCTTTTCAGCAAAATAGGGAGCTTGTCTTGTAGAAGTAGCAAATGAAGAATTTCCTCTTCCACCTTTTCCTCCTTTAGCAACGATTACCCTTTGTCCCGGATTAATAAGGTCTTCAATAAGTTCATTGGTTTCAGCATCAAAAACTAAAGTTCCCACAGGAACTTTTATAATTAAATTTTTTCCATTTTTTCCATGCTGATTTTTCCCTTTCCCATGGGAACCATTCTCAGCAACAAAATGTCTTTTATAATAAAAATCTAAAAGGGTATCTAAATTCTCGTCCGCCTCAAGAATTACATCTCCTCCCTTTCCTCCATCCCCTCCGTCGGGACCCCCTTTTGGAGTAAATTTCTCCCTTCTGAAAGAAACACATCCCTTTCCCCCATCTCCCCCTTTTACATATATTTTTGCTTTATCTATAAACATTTACTGTAATGGTATTACATTAACTACCTTTTTCCCTTTTTTAATAGAAAACTTTACAACCCCTTGAGCTAAGGCAAAGAGAGTATAGTCTTTGCCCATTCCCACATTTAATCCAGGATAAAATTTTGTTCCCCTTTGTCTTACTATAATGTTTCCAGGATATACAATTTCATCCTGAAATCTTTTAATCCCCAACCATTTGGGATTACTATCCCTTCCATTTCTACTTGCTCCACCAGATTTTTTATGAGCCATTTATATCACCTCTTTATTGAATAACAATATTTTCAATTGATAATCTTGTAAAAGGCTGTCTGTGTCCATATTTTCTTCTATAATGTTTTTTCCTTTTAAACTTAAACACTATTACTTTAGGATATTTATCCTGTTTTAAAACTTTTGCTATAACTTTTACTCCCTCTAAATAGGGTTTTCCTATCAGAACCTCTCCATCTTTATTCAGAAGTAAGATTTTATCTAAGATAATTTCTTCACCTTCTCTTGCACGTATCTTTTCTACCTCAATTATACTTCCAACAGACACTTTATATTGTTTTCCTCCTGTTTCTATAACTGCAAACATTTATTCCCTCCTTAAAAATATATTTTCCTATGTAAAATTTAGACAATACAATTTATCATTTAAAAAATCTTTCTGTCAAGATTTATTTTAGTTAATTTTGCATTGGAGGATAGGGACCAGCTCCTCCCTTAGAATTTAGTTTTAAAATATATGTATAT
>JAOADF010000065.1 GCA_026417425.1 Dictyoglomaceae bacterium | reverse complement strand
TTTGGTTTTCTATCTTTCTTTATATAATGGAATATTCCTATGGGGAGTAAAGAAAAAATTTAATTCCCTTCTCTTTCCTTCCTTTTTATGGTGTTTCTTGGAATTTATAAAAAGTATTGGTCCCTTATCCTTTAATTGGGGGACATTGGGAGAACCTTTAGTAAATATTTTCCCCTTACTTCAATGGGCAAGTATTTTTGGAGGATTGGGATTAAGCTTTATGGTGGTTTTAATAAATAATATTTTATTTAAATTTAAATCCTTTTCTTTAAAATATAAACTCTATAGCATAGTTTTTATCCTTTCTCTCTTTTTTATAGGAAATCTTATGGGTATGGATCTGGAAAAGCCCCTTTTTAATCTTAAAATAGGTGCGGTTCAAGGAAATTATGATAGCTTTTCCAAGGTATATATAAGAGATATTGAGGAACAATTGAAAATACATAAAGATCTTACCCTAACCCTTCCCGATAATTTATACTTGATAATTTGGCCTGAGAGTGTTCTTTTTTGCACCCTAAATAATTTTCCCCAATATATTGATGAACTTAAGAATTTAGCAAAGAGAAAGGGATCTTTTTTGATAATAGGGGCATTAAGAAGTGAAAAGGAAGATCTTTTTAATTCTGCATATTTCTTTTCTCCCTTTGATAAGGAATATAAGACCTATAGTAAGGTTCAATTAGTACCCTTTGTAGAGGAACTTCCTTTTTCCTTTCTGTTTCCTTCCTTTATAAAAAATCTTGTGGGAAATTATAAAAGGGGAGAAGGATTCTTTCCCTTTAAAACTCCTTTAATAAATATTGGGACCTTAATATGTTTTGAATCTTTATTTTCCTACACCGCAAGGGAACATATAAAAAAGGGAGCGGATATCTTAGTAGTAATAACCAATGATGGATGGTTTCAAGGGACCCCCGCTGTTTGGCAACATAGAAATCTTTCTTTAATCAGGGCTGTGGAAAATAGAGTCCCATTAATACAAGTTGCAAATACTGGAATAACCTTTTTTGTGGACCCCTATGGTAAAATATTAAAGGAGAGTAAGGAGGAAGAAAGAAAGGTTTATTATTGTGATATACAAATTAAAAAGAAATCTTTATCTTTATATAGAATATGGGGAGATCTGTTCTTTTTTATATCTTTCATTATATTTCTTATTTATAAAATAACATGATTCGAGGAATATTTTCCATAGGAGTAATTTTTCTAGTTTTACTTTTGGGATGGGGGTTAAGTTCCCTGTTGTCAAAACCAATAGAGGTTGATATTCCTAAACCTTTATTCCAAGAAGAAGCAGGAATTTTTGCAAAGGAAGTTTTTCTTAAAGGAAGGGAGGAGGGAAATAGTACTTGGGAGATTAGAGCGGATAATTTGAAGATTGATTTACAATATAAACATTTTAAATTTGAAGGAAGGGTAGAAGGAAAGGTATATAGGGAGAAAAAATTATCCATTGATGTTTGGGGAGATTCTGCAGAACTTGATACTGAAAAGGGAATGTTAAAATTTCCAAAAGGTGTAAGCTTTCTTACAGAGGATGGTTATAAAGGCTTTGCACCTTATGGGGTATGGTATATTAATTTAAGAGAGTTTATCTGCTCCAATGGCAGAATAAAATTTGAAAAAATTGGAGAATTCAAGGCGGAAGCAGACTTTTTCAAATTTTCCACAAAAGAGGGAATTGCTACCTTTGAAGGTAATGTAATAATAGAAATGGGAATATAAAGGAGGAGAAATATGAAAAGAAAAGTTTTAGTTTTAATTTTTATTCTCTTTTTGTTAAATTGCCTTTTTGCCCAAGGGACAACTCCAGCAAAAACTCCTGTACAGATTAAAGCTCAGAAAGTTTCCTATGATTGGGGAAAGAAAATGTCCAAGGCAGAAGGAAACGTAGTGGTAACATATAAACCTGGAAAAGAAGATGAGACAAAAATTTTAGCACCAATTGTGTTTTATAATCAGGACGCAAGCTTAGTTGAAGTTCAGGGGAAGGTAACCATCACTCAAAGGGATCTAAATATCACAGGGGAAGACTTAAAGGCGGATTTGAGAAAGGAAGAGGTAGAGTTAAAGAAAAATGTGGTTATAGTAATCCAAAGAAAGGTAGAGGGAGGAAAGGTAGAGACTACCAAGTTAACTTCTCAATCCTTAAAGTATTCATTAAAAACAAGTACAGGAACCCTTTCAGGGGGAGTAAACATAGATAGAGAAGATTTAAAGGCAAGGTCCGATAGTGCATCGGTGGATACCAATAAAGAGATCTATGTTCTCATAGATAATGTTTACATGCTTGATAGTGATAGAAATGAGCTCAAATGTAAAAAACTAAACGTGTATGTAAGAGAAAAGAAAGTAGAAGCGGAAGGAGATGTAGAATCTATTTTCTATATAACGGAATAATGAGACTCTATCTTAAATATGTTCTTTCTGAAGTAATTGGTCCCTTTTTACTTGGAATTTTGGGGTTTATCCTTGTAATGTTAATCCAGATTCTTTATGAATTTTCTCATCTTATAATTTTAAAAAGATTAAGTTTACAAACGGTTTTAAGACTTTTATATTACAAAACCCCATCCCTTTTAGTTTTTGTAATTCCTACTGCCCTTCTTTTTGCCATAATCTTTTCCTTTAGTAGGTTAATAAGAGATGGAGAACTTTTTGCCTTAAGAAGTAATGGAATTTGCTTTTTTAAATTAACCATACCCATATTTATATTCTCAATCTTTCTTTCCTTTATTCTTTGGATCTTAAATTATTCCTTGATCCCCAATTCCAATTATAAGGCGAATCAAATGATTCAAAGATATTTCTTTGTAAACCCCCTGCCCATAAAAGGAGAGAATATATTCTTTCATGACGAACAATCCCGATACTATTATGTAAAAAGGGTAAAAGAAAATAATACCATGGAAAATGTAATGATTTATGATCTTTCTTTAGGGGAAGAGTTTCCCATTCTTCTTACTGCGAAAACTGCAGTCTGGAGTGAAGAGAGCCTTTTTCTAATTGATGGGATGATCCATAAATTTGGGAAGGATCACTTTGTTATGTGGGAAGGGAAATTTAAAACCTTTAAAATAAATCTTCCTCAGGAATTTAGATATATTTTTCAGAGGGATAAAACTCCTCAAGAGATGAGCACCGATGAGTTATGGAAAAAAATTAAAGTATTTAAGAAGGCAGGAATATCCACAAAAAGTTTGGATGTAGAGAACTATTTAAGATTTGCCCAGACCGTTGCCATTCCCACTTTTACTCTCCTTGCCTTTGCAGTTATCCTTATTACAGGAAAGGGAGGGAAACTCTGGGGAACTGCCTTTAGTGTTATAATTGCCTTCTTTTATTATGGATTCACTATTATTGCAAGATCCCTTGGAGAATATGCCATATTTCCTCCTTTTATTTCTGCTTGGCTTCCTAATTTATCCCTTGGAAGCATCAGTTTAGGAGTATTCCTATGGAAAATAAGAAAGTGGTAAGAATTATTGTAATTTTTCTCCTTCTAATAATTTTTATTGAGAATATTGCCTATGGAGGAAGCTCTTCTTGGAGTCTAAAGGCAGAAAAAATAGAATTCTTTTGGGAGACTCAAACTTTCCATGCCTACGGGAGAGTAGAAATTAGAGGAAAGGATATTTTTATAACAGCGGATAGAGTGGAGGGAAATATTAAAGAAGGAGTAATTAGAGCCATAGGAAAAGTAAAATTCAAAGATCCCAGGGGAGAATTTTCTGCTCAAGAGATTAAATATTCCTTTAAAGAAGAGATTGCAAATCTAATTCAGGTTATTGCAACCTATACTGCTCCAGAAGTAAGAGGAAAACTTTATTTTTCAGGAGAAGAGCTGGAATGGAAAAGGGAAAGAATGCTAGTAAATAAAGGAAATATTACCACCTGCGAGATGGAAAATCCCCATTATTATTTTTCCGCATCAAAAATTACTTATATTTCTGATGAAATGATAATTCTTGAAGGAGTTTCCTTAAAATTTATATTTCTTCCCTTTTCCCTTCCCCTATTTAGATATGTTCTTTCATTAAAAAAAGAACCTGCTCCCTTTCCCCAGATAGGGTTTGATGGACAAAGCATATTTTTCTCCTATCCTCTATCCTACTCCCTTTTGGGTCAAATGGGTCTTATCAGTTTTTTAGTAAAGCACAATTTTTCTACTCAGGAAAATCCATATACTATTGATATTTCTCAAAATTATACCTTTAAAAATATAAAGGGAAATATAAAATTTACCCTTAGTGGGTATGTTGAGAATTTAGAAAATCTAGATTTAGTTTTTTCCTGGAATCATGATCAAGAATTAATGGATCTCTTAACTCTCAATAATATCCTTTCTTTAAATCTTAAATCTCAATACAAT
This sequence comes from Dictyoglomaceae bacterium, assembly GCA_026417425.1. The sequence continues at coordinate 25,701 of JAOADF010000065.1, read as the reverse complement.
CTTTATACCCTTCAGGATATTTTGAAACTTACTTTTACTTATGGATTACATAGGTCATTTCTTCAATTGATTTACAGGGAAGATAATAATTCTAAAAGATTTTCTTCTACTTTAAATCTTTCTCAAGAAATTGATAAAAATAACTCCATCTCCTTTAACCTAAGATACAATGATAACACTATTCTAGGAAAAAGAACCTATGAAATATATGAGGATGGGAGATTTACCCATAAAGGTAAGAATTATTCTTTATCTATATATGAAAATTATAGAATTTCTGATCCCCAAAATCTACAGCTTTTAAAAATTCCAGAGATAACCTTTAATGGAAATTACTCCCTCTTTAACATTCCTTTAAGAATAGATGGAATTTTAGGTTATTATGATGAGCCAACCTCTTACTTAAAAGCACTAAAATTGAGTTTTGGTATCTCCATCCCCTACTCTTTAAGAATTTCTAATTTCAGTCTCAGTTCCCATCTGGGATATAGGCAAGATTTTTATCAAACGGGTGATGCAAGATATTTCATCTATGGAAATATTTCTGCAACTTTTAAGCCCTTTAGATTTCTTTCCCTATCTTCCTCCTATAATTTCCAATTCTTAGGAAAGGATATAATTACAGGAGAGTCTGGAAATACTCCCTTTTACTTTGATTATCAAGGAGAAAGTAATTTATTAACTGGAAGCTTAATTATTGGGGATCCTAGCTTTAATATTACCCTTTCTGACTCCTATAATTTTCTTTTAAAGTCCTTAACTCCTTTAAATATAAAGGGGAAATTTGATTATAAAAAAATTTTTGTAATTGAGGGGAGCACAAGCTATAACTGGAGTATAGAAAAATTTTCTCCCATTCTAATACAATCCTCGATTAATTATCCTCCTTTCACATTGAGTTTAGGAACGCTTCTCAATCCCTACTTAGATAATCCATTACAAAGAATAGACTATAAACTGACTTTTGATATTAAAGGAGATTGGCATACCGCAGGAAAGATAACCCTTTGGGGAACATATCCTTCTTTATCCCATTATCCTGTAGTATCCCTTGATAAAGATTTACATTGTTTCTTGGGAAAATTTACTTGGAATCCCAATAATGGAAATATTCAGTTTGAGATTTCCCTTAAAGCAATTCCCACAAAAAGGATTGGAGGGGAAATTGGACCTTCTGGATTTTCTCTCCTTCCAAGTTTTTAGTATGAAATCTTGAGATTTTTGGTATAATTTTATCAAAAATAATTCTTAATAAGGAGGATTTTTAAATGCAAAGGTATAGATGTCTTGTGTGTGGATACATCTATGATCCTTCCCTTGGAGATCCTGATAGTGATATCCCCCCTGATACCCCCTTTGAAGAGCTTCCCGAGGATTGGGTATGTCCCGTTTGTGGTGCGGAAAAGGATATGTTTAGACCCGTATAAGGGGAATTATTATGTATCTGATCATAGGTAATGGCATCTCCGGAATAAATACTGCAGAAGTGATAAGAGAAAAGGATAAAGGAACACCCATCTTAATAATTACCGAAGAAAAATATCCCTATTATTCAAGGCCTCAAATAATTGAATTCTTAGCAGGAAATATAAAGGAGGAAGAACTTTCTTTTTATCCTAAAATTTGGTATGAAAAAAATAAAATAGAAGTATTATATGAAGAAAAAGCTTTAAAAATTGACGGGAATAGAAAAATTTTGGAAACAGATAAAGAAAAGTATAAGTTTGCTAAACTTTTGATAGCAACAGGTGCTCTACCCTTTAAACCTCCTTTAGATAATATAAATGTAGAAGGAGTTTTTACTTTAAGGAATATTGATGATGCAAAGAATATTCTTTCCTTTATAAAGGATAAAGATAAAGCAATTATTTTGGGATGCGGACTTTTGGGACTGGAAATAGGAAGGGCTCTTTCCCAAAGGGGCTTAAAAATTACTGGTTTAGAGTTTTTTCCAAGGCTTATTCCTAAGCAATTAGATGAAGAGGGGGCAAGAATTTTAAAAAAGAAAATAGAAGAGAGATTTAATTTTGAATTTTACTTGGGAGTTAAAGCTCAAAAGATTTTATCTTCTCATGGAAAATTTAAAGGAATTGAATTGGAAGATGGAAGAAGAATATATGGAGATTTGCTTATAGTTTCTGCTGGGATTATTCCTAATATTGATTTAGCAAAGAATTCCGAAATTTCAGTAAATAAAGGGATAATAGTTAATGAATATATGGAGACCAATATAAAGGACATTTTTTCCTGTGGGGATTGTGTAGAATTTAATGGAAGAATATATGGAATTATTCCCGCTTCCTTGGAACAATCCCTTGTTGCAGGAAAAAATATGATAGGAGAGAAAATCGAATATAAGGGAACTATTCCCTCAAATACATTAAAGGTAACAGGAATCGATCTTACATCCATAGGAGAGATTGATCCTCCAAAGGAGAAAGGTTTTGAGGTTATAATAAAGAAAGATGAAGAGAGAGGTTTTTATAGAAAATTAGTGTTAAAGGAAAGGGTAATTGTAGGAGCAATACTTTTGGGAGATAAAAGAAAGTATGTTAATAAGATTCAAAATTTTATTAGGGAAAAAAGGATTTTGGAGGGGAGGAAGGAATTAATAGATGAAGATTAAAATTTTTCTATTTATTTTTCTTCTTATCTTTCCTCTTTTTTCCATGGATTTAAAAAAATTTGTGGAAGATGTTAAAAATATTCCTGATAATGTTTTTTATTATAAAGCCTTAGATGGAAAGAAATTAGCTTACAGAGTTGTCTCTCCTGAAAATCCCAAGGGGGTTTTGATCTTTGTTCACGGAATAGTTACCTATGGGAAATATTATCTTCCCTTTGCCAAAGAATTAGCAAAACATGGAATAAAGGTCTATATTCCTGATTTAAGGGGACATGGAAACTCTGAAGGAAAAAGGGGAGATGCTCCTGATACATTAACCTTTGTCCATGATTTGGGAATTTTTTATCAGTTGGTCTTGAAGGAAAATCCTCTACTTCCTATATATTTAGGTGGTCATAGTATGGGAGCAGGCATAACTTTAAAATATGTCAGAGAATTAACCTTGTATCCTTCAGGATTAATACTGATTGCAGGAGGATTACCTATTGAGAATATCTCTCCCAAGAGCAAAGATTTACTAAAACAAAAAAACATATCAAGATTTTTTCAATTTCTTTCTCCCGTATTTCCCCATTTTAGAATTATTTCCTTTGAACTTCCTCAAGAGATAAAGGACCCTTTATTAGTGACAAACTATTCTTTTGCCTTTTTCAGAGCAGTTTTTCCTTCTAATATAAAGGCCATATGGGAAAATATAAAACTCCCTATGCTTATTATTATCGGAGATAAGGATGAGTTTCTCGAAAAGAAAGATATAGAAAAGGTATTTAACACTTATAAAGGAGAAAATAGATCTTTTAACCTTTTAGAGGATACTGATCATCTTGATGTTTTAGAAAAAAGTATAAAATATATAGTGGAGTGGATAATAGGAGGAGAAGATGGAAAATTTTGAAAGGATATTGGAGGCTTATTCTCAAGCTATAGTAAAGGTAATAGAAAAGGTTAGTCCAGCAGTGGTAAATATTGATATAAGTCAGGCTGTTGGATTTTCCTTTTTTACAGGATTTCAAGAAGTAAAAGGGGTGGCATCGGGATTTATTTTTACTCCCGATGGTTATATTCTTACCAATAGTCATGTAACCCATCAAGCAAATAAATTAATAGTAACTTTAGCGGATAGGAGACAGTTCACAGCGGAAATGGTAGGAGAAGATCCCCAAACGGATCTTGCAGTGGTAAGAATTCCTGAAAGGGATTTACCTATGCTTGAGTTTGGAGATTCCGATACCATAAAGGTGGGACAGCCTGTTATGGCCATAGGAAATCCCTTAGGATTTGGGCATAGTGTGACCAGTGGTGTTATAAGTGCCTTAGGAAGGTCTTTAAGAAGTTTTAGTGGACATTTGATGGATAATATTATCCAAACTGATGCTCCTTTGAATCCAGGAAGTTCAGGGGGACCTTTGGTAGATATATATGGAAAGGCCATAGGAGTTAATACTGCTATAATTCAAGGAGCTCAAGGAATATGTTTTTCTATACCCATAAATACAGCTAAATGGATTGTAGGTCTTTTGATAAAGGAAGGAAGGGTGAGAAGAAGTTATCTTGGAATTATTGGACAAAGTGTTATATTACCTCAAAGAATTAGAGATATACTCTCTCTTCAGCAAGAGGGAGGAGTTTATATAGTAAGGGTTGCTCCCTTCAGTCCTGCAAGTAAAGGGGGATTGCAACCTCAAGATGTAGTCGTAGGAATCGAAGGAGAAGTTATTAATAATATCGATGACTTACATAAAATTCTTAGTCATACTCCTCCAGGAACAAAGGTAATTTTAAAGGTTATAAGAGATAACAAATTAGTTAATCTTTCCATAACCTTAGGGGCTGAAGGTTAAAAATTATTTTTATGTAGATGAGGAATATCCTTTCTATAAAAAGAGGAAATTGAAACTATTTATTAAGGAAGGAGGGAAGAAGGATTGTCAGAAGGTTATAACGCAGTAATTTTTGGTGAAGAGCTATTGAATTATTCCTTTCCAGGCGATCATCCCATGAATCGGAAAAGACTAGAATCTTTTTGGAATGAGTTTAAAAAGATTATCGAGGATAAAAAAATAAAGGTTTTTCCTCCTAGTTTGGCAAAAGAATCCGATCTTCTCCTTTTTCATACAAAGGATTATGTAGATTTTGTGAAAAAGAAATCAAAAGAAGGAGTAGGATTTTTAGATTATGGAGATACCCCTGCATATCCCGGATGTTTTGAATCTGCATCTTATGTAGTTGGAGCCACGTTAAAGGGATTAGAATTATTATTTAAGGAAAAATATAGACATATCTTCATACCCATGGCAGGACTCCACCATGCAAGAAAAGATCGTGCAGGAGGTTTTTGTATATTCAATGATATTGGAGTTGCAATTAATAAGGCAAGAAGAGATTATAAAGTTAGGGAAATACTATATGTAGACATGGATGCCCATCATGGAGATGGTGTATTTTATGAGTTTTTAGATGATCCCTTCTTATATATTGTGGATATTCATGAGGATGGAAGATTTCTCTATCCAGGAACAGGTAGAAGAAATGAGAGAGGAGACAAGGATGCCTTTGGAACAAAACTAAACATACCTCTTCTTCCAGGATCTTCTGATGAAGATTTATTATCCGCCTTAAAAGAAGTGGAAGATTTCTCTATGGAGTTTAAAACAGAACTTATTATACTTCAGGCAGGAGTGGATGGACTTCAGAATGATCCAATAACTCATTTAAATTATACCTATGAAGGCTATGAAAAATTTATTTCAGGAATTCATAAATTAGCTCATAGTATATGTGAGGGAAGACTTTTAATATTAGGTGGAGGGGGATATAATCCAGAAAATACAAAAAATGGATGGCTAAGAATACTGAAAGTAATAAATGAGGATATTTGATAACTTTCCTGTATTAGAAACTCCACATCTTATTTTAAGAAAAATTTCTCTTTCCGATGCAGAGGATCTTTTTGAATATGCAAAGGATAAAGAAATAACAAAATATCTTTCTTGGGAGCCTCACAAATCCATTGAAGATTCTGTAAGATTTATTGAATTTATGCTAATTAAGTATGAAAGAGAAGGGTATGGAGATTGGGGAATAGAATTTAAAGAGAATAGAAAATTAATTGGAACTTGTGGTTATGTTTGGTGGGATAGAAAAAATTCTAAAGCAGAAATTGGATATGTTCTATCAAGAAAATACTGGAAAAGGGGATTAATGACTGAAGCAGTAAAGGAAATAATAAAATTTGGATTTGAGAAAATGTTTTTAAACAGAATACAGGCAAGATGTATTATTGAAAATATTGCCTCGGAAAGGGTAATGCAAAAAGTGGGAATGAAGTTTGAAGGAATTTTGAGGGAAGATATTTTCATAAGGGGAAATTATTGGGATACTAAGCTTTATTCAATCCTAAGAAAGGAGTTCTTTATAACTATATAAGGAGGAGAATTTATGCTATATGAAAAGATTACAAAGGATTATCTTAATGCAGTTAAAAATAAAGATTCCTTTAGAGTAGAAGTATTAAGTTTTCTTCGTTCCGCTATAAAATATAGAGAAATTGATCTAAGAGAAAAGGGGAAAGAAATGACCGATGAAGATGTGATAGATGTAATAAATAAGGAGATAAAAAAGAGAAAGGAAGCTATTGAACTTTATAAAAAGGGAGAAAGATTTGATCTTGCAGAGAAGGAAGAAAGGGAGTTAAAAATTTTAGAAGGATATCTTCCAGAGCAATTATCTGATGAGGATTTAGAGGATATTTTAAAAAGAATAATAGAAGAAGTAGAAGCAAAGGATATAAAGGATTTAGGGAAAGTGATGAAGCTCGCAATGTCAGAATTGAAAGGGAAAGCAGAAGGTGAAAGAATTAAAAAGATAGTAGAGGAATTATTAAAGAGTAAATGAGGAAAAAACCAAAATCTCCCTGGGAGATATTTAATATTGCCTTTTCTCTAGGAACAAGTGTCTTAGCATCCCTTCTTGTGGGAATATTTTTGGGATATTATCTTGATAAAATTTTTGATACTTCTCCTGTTTTTCTTCTTGCAGGAATTGCTTTGGGAATTTGGGTGGGATTCCGTGACATCTTTAGAATCTTGCGATAAATATGTAAAAATAGCAATAATTATTTTATTAATCGGATTGGGATTTTATCTTATTTATCCTTATATCTCTTCTTTGACTTTTGGTTTTTCTGGGAGTATAATTTCTATTTGTTGGTTGGCAGAAAATATAAAAAGGTATGGAATAAATAAGTATAGAAGTAATGTGTTAGGAAGATATATAGTATTAATTATTTTATTTTTAATGAGTCTCAAGGCAGAGCTTTTAGGAGTTCTGCTTTTTCTTTTAGGATATTTGGTGGGACAATGGTTTATGATCTTTAAGATCTGGAAGGAAAAAAAATAATGGAGGAAATTGGACCAAGAGTAATATGGGAAGTAGGAGAGTTTAAGGTAACAAATACCCTTCTAAGCTTACAGGTTATAAGTATTTTGGTATTAATTATAAGCTTTTGGCTTTCTTACAAACCTCAAGAAGAAATTGTAAAAAAGCGACAGAGCTTAGTTGAAGCTCTTATTGAGATGTTTCAAAGATATTTAGGAGGATTTTTGGGAGAAGAAAAATCTTTAAAATATTTTCCTTTCTTTTCAACTCTATTTCTTTTTATTCTTCTTTCAAACTGGTCAGGACTTATCCCAGGTTTTACTTCTCCTACTTCTGATTTAAATGTAACTATTGGATTGGCCATTGGAACCATTGTATATATTCAATATGTGGCAATTAAAGAAAAGGGGAAAAAATATCTAAAAAATTTTATTTCTCCTTCTCCCCTTTTTCTTCCTATTAATATTCTGGAGCAGATAACTCGACCTGTTTCCCTTGCTTTACGTCTCTTTGGAAATATTACCGGGGAGCATATCGTATTAGCTATAATCTCTTTACTTGCCCCATTAATTGTTCCTGTCCCTATAATGGCTCTTTCCATGTTCATGGGATTTATTCAGGCATTAATCTTTACTACCCTTTCAGCCGCTTATTTGGCTTCAGTATTTGAAGAGTAAAGGAGGTTTATCATGATAGAATGGGTTATTATTGTTTCTATAATTATATCAGGTTTATCCATAGCGTTAGTAGGCATGTTTGCTACAAGAGCGCAGGGAAATGCTGCCTCTTCTGCCTTTGAAAGTGTTGCCCGTCAGCCAGAAGCAGGAGATCAAATTAATAGAATGCTTCTTTTTGCCTTAGCTTTTATTGAGACCATAGTTATTTTTACATTAACAATTTCCTTAATTTTACTCTTTGCTAATCCTCTATTAGGGAGACTCCGATAAACATATGTTTAATTTTAATATTCTTACTATATTTTCTTCTATAATTAACCTACTGATCCTTGCATGGATCATAAAAAGATATTTCATTGGAAATATTTTAAGAATAATGGAGGAAAGAAAAAAGAAAATTGAGGATGCCATAAAAAATGCAGAGGAAAAACTAAAGGAAGCAGAAGAATTAAGAAAGAGGAGAGAAGAAAGACTTGTCTCTGCAAGAAATGAAGCGGTAAAGATTGTGGAAGAAGCAGTAGGAAATGCGGAGAAGATTAAACAGGAGATCATTGCAAAGGCGGAGGAAGAGGCAGAAAAAATCATTTTAAAAGCCCACGATATAGCGAAGGCAGAAAGAAGGAGAGCGCTGGAAACTTCAAAGGAAGAGATTGTTGCCCTTTCTAAGCTTATTACTCGTCAGTTTTTTATAAAATTTCTTCCTCCTAATTCCCAAGAAATGTTTTTATTTTCCTTTTTAGATTCCTTTGAGAAATATATTTACAAGTTAAATATGAACTCTATAAAAGAGGTAAAATTTGTATCCTCTAATGAATTAAATTCTATTATTATAAAGGAAATTGAAGAAAAAATAAGAAATATTCTTCCTGGGGATTGGGAGTTTATCTATGAGGAAGATCCATCAATGATTCTGGGATTCAAGATCTTTATTGGAGAATATCTTTTGGATCATTCCCTAGATTATCATCTAAATCAGATTTATCAATATATAAAGGAGACGGAGAATATTTAAGTATGAGAGAGACCATATTAGGTCTTCCTTGGAAAGAAATAGAGAAAAGAATAGAGAAGTATGATTTTAATCCAAGGCTCTCCAATATAGGTTATGTTAAATATGTTGGAGATGGAGTAGCTCAAGTCTCCCTCTTGAATGATTCTTTCTTAGGAGAGATTGTAGCTTTTTCCTCAGGAGCTCTCGGAATGGTTCTTAGTCTTTCTGAGGATTTTGTAGGAGTGATCCTTCTTAATAAGGATAAATATGTAAAGGAGGGAGATTTGGTATATTCTACAGGGAAAATAGTTCAGGTACCTGTGGGAAGCAGTTTCTTGGGAAGGGTTATTGATCCTCTTGGAAATCCTTTAGATGGTCTTGGAGATGTATATCCAGAATACCACCTTCCCATAGATAGATCCGCTCCTACTATTTTTGATAGGGAACCTGTAAAGGAGCCTCTTTATACAGGAATAAGGGTTATAGATGCTCTAATCCCTATAGGTCATGGACAAAGGGAATTGATCTTGGGAGATAGACAGACAGGAAAAACAACCATAGCTATAGATACCATCATAAACCAAAGAAGATATGGAACTATATGTATATATGTAGCTATTGCCCAAAAAAGAACCAATGTTGCACGTATTTATCAAACTTTAAAGGATTATAAGGCACTGGGAAATACAATTATAATTGCTACCTTTCCCGATGAGTCTCCATCCCTTCGTTATCTTGCTCCCTTTTCTGGATGTACTATGGGAGAATATTTCATGATGCAGGGGGAAAAGGTATTAATTGTTTATGATGATCTTACAAAACATGCCAATACCTATAGGGAGATTGCCCTTTTATTAAGAAGAATTCCGGGAAGAGAAGCCTATCCTGGTGATATTTTTTATCTTCACTCCCATTTGTTGGAAAGATCTGCAAAACTTAGTATTAAAAAAGGAGGCGGATCATTAACTGCTCTTCCTATTGCAGAAGCCCTTGCAGGAGAAATATCTACGTATATTCCAACAAATTTAATCTCCATAACCGATGGGCAGATCTATTTAGATACTTCTCTGTTTAATGTAGGAATAAGACCAGCTGTAAATGTGGGACTTTCAGTATCAAGGGTGGGAGGTTCTGCCCAACCTAAAGGTATGAGGCAAGTTGCAGGTATGTTGAGACTAAGTCTTGCTCAATACAGAGAATTTTCTTTGTTTTTAGAATTTGGGACAGAGCTTGATGCCACAACAAAGAAAAAGGTGGAAAGAGGATTGAGAATAGAGGAGATGCTGAAACAGAGAATTCATGAAGTTCAGCCCATCGAAGAGGAGATCATTACCTTTTACTTATTAAACGGAGGATTTTTAGATTCCTATCCTGTGAATCAAGTAAAAGAGATTGTTTCAAAATATATGGAATATATCTCCACAAAATACTCACCTTTATTATCTTTGATAAGACAGAAATTGGAATTAACAGACCAGATTATTTACGAACTTCATAATAGTTTTCAGGAGTTTCAAAGGGAATATGCCAACTCTTCAAGAGCTTCGTCGTAAATTAAAAAGTATAAATAATATTGCTCATATTATTGGATCCATGGAAACTCTAAGTATAGTAAAAATTAGAGCCTCTCAGGATAGAGCTCTTAGATTAAAGCCTTATACCCAAGAATTGCAAAGAATGTTAGAGATATTAATTTCAAGACTTCCCCAAGAATATTTAGATCATCCCTTGTTAAAAGAAAGAGATATTTATAATACAGGAATTATAATGATAACTTCTGATTGGGGATTTTGTGGAAGTTATAATCTACAAATTTTGAATGCTGTGGAAAAATTTATAAAGGATAATCCAAAAAAGAGAATGAATTTTTATACCCTAGGAACCTATGCTCTAAAGTTTGCAAAGGCAAAAAATCTCAAAATTATTAATTCCTTTACCCATTTATTAGATGCTCCTAATTTTATTCAGATAAGAAGATTAGTAAGAGGATTTGTTAGAGATTTTTTAGATGGAAAAGTCGATGAACTCTATACTATATCCTTTGATTTTATAAATATATTAAATCAGGAAATAAGTATTAGAAGAATATTACCTTTAAAACCCATTAATATTCCCGAGAAGAGGGAAGAAAGTTTTCTTTTTCTTCCTTCTCCCCAGAAAATTATTGGTCCCCTTTTAGAAAATATTCTTGAAACTATAATGTTTCAGATAATTCTTGATGCATCCGCCAGTGAACAAGCCTTTAGAAGGATTGCAATGAGAAGAGCCTATGAGAATGCAGAGAAGATAAAGGATAAGTTAATATTTCAATTGAATCAAGTAAGACAAACAAAGATTACAAGGGAACTTATTGAGATTACTTCAGGAATTGAGACCTTAAAGGAACAAGAGGTGATAAAAATTGGAAGGTAGAATAATTGCCATTAATGGACCTATCGTGGATGTATATTTTCCTAAGGAGATTCCATCTCTAAATGAAGCATTAGAGGTTATAAATTCTAGAGATGATAATGAAAAACTTATATTGGAAGTTAGGATGCATTTAGGAAATAATAAGATTAGAGCTATAGCTTTAGGATCTACCCTGGGATTATCTCGAGGTATTCCAGTAAAAAGATTATATCATCCTTTAAGAATACCCCTTTCTGAAAAACTTTTAGGGAGAGTAATAAATGTATTAGGAGAACCCATAGATGGAGGAGAATCTATCACTGGAGATTTGGAACCTATAATTAAAGGTGCAGTTGAGTTCCATAGGGTCCAACCTTCCTATTCTATACTGGAAACAGGAATTAAAGCCTTAGACCTTTTAACCCCTTTTCCAAGGGGAGGAAAGATTGGACTTTTCGGAGGAGCAGGAGTTGGAAAGACCGTTTTAATAATGGAGCTAATTCATAATATCGCTACAGCTCATGGTGGAATATCAGTATTTGCAGGAGTAGGTGAAAGATCTCGAGAAGGAAATGAACTCTGGATTGAGATGAAAAATTCAGGGGTTCTTTCCAAGGCAGTATTGATTTTTGGACAAATGAATGAACCACCAGGAGTTAGAATGAGGGTTCCCTACACTGCCCTTACCATATCAGAATATTTTCGAGATTATTTAGGTAAGGATATCCTTCTATTAATAGACAATGTATTTAGATTTGTTCAGGCAGGAATGGAAATATCTTCCCTTCTTGGAAGAATCCCTTCTGCAGTGGGATATCAGCCTACCCTTATCACAGAGATGGGCGAATTAGAAGAAAGAATTGTTTCCACCGATATGGGATCTATAACCTCTGTTCAAGCAGTTTATGTTCCTGCAGATGATTTAACCGATCCTGCCCCAGCAACTATATTTTCTCATTTGGATTCTACCTTAGTTCTTTCTCGGGAAATAGCGGAAATGGGAATATATCCCGCAGTAGATCCCTTAGCATCCTCCTCTCAGATATTAGAACCCCAATTTGTGGGAGAGGAACATGTAAAAATTGCTCGAAAAGTTGTAGAATTGTTACAACATTACGAAAATCTTAAGGATATTATTTCCATCTTGGGGATGGAAGAACTCTCTGAAGAAGATAGATTAATTGTTCAAAGAGCAAGAAAGATTCAGTTATTTTTGTCTCAGCCCTTTTTTGTTGCTTCTCCTTATACCAATATACCTGGTGTTTATGTCCCTCTAGAAAAGACCATAGAAGGATTTTCTGCCATTGTAAAGGGAGAAGGAGACGACCTTCCTGAAGATGCTTTTTATATGGTGGGAACCTTGGATGATGTGAAGAAAAAAGCAAGGGAAATGGGAGCTTTTGTATATTAATGAGGGAAAAATTTTTACATTTAGAATTAACAACCCCAGAAAAAGTTATTTTTAAAGGAGATGTATCTTATATAGTTGTTCCCGTGGAAGATGGACTCTTAGGTATTCTTCCCGGACACATAAATACCCTTGCTCATCTAACTATTGGAGTAATGAAGATAATTTATAATAATGAGTATCATTATTTTGCTATAGGAGAAGGTTTTATGGAAATAGTTGATAATAATGTATATATAACCGTAGATTCTGCAGAAAGAGCAGAAGATATCGATATTTTAAAAGTAAACAAGGAAAAGGAAGAATTAGAACAACTTTTATCTCAGAAAAGAGCTATTTCTCAAAGAGTTCAGCTTTATACTTCCCTTCAAAAAGCTTTAGCAAAACTTAGAGCAGTAAAGAGCTTAGAAGAAGCTAAAGGTTCCAAAGAGCAATAGATGTTGTAGATACTCCTACCGCTCCCGCATTCAAAATATCTTTTGCTTCTTCAGGGGTTCTAATAAGTCCTCCTGCAATTAAAGGATAAGAAAGTTGATTTTTTAATTCTTCACCTAAATGAATAAATATAATTCCAGGTAAAATTTCAACAAAATCAGGATCTGATGTTTGCATGATCTTTACTCCTGTTGCTAAGGCGGATGAGTCCAGCACAAAAAATCTTTGTATTGCAATTAATTCCTCTTCCTTTGCTTGTTGTATAAGATTTGTTCTTGTAGTTATTACCCCATCAATTCCTACCACTTCCCCAAGATATCTTAATGCATATTTATCTTGGGCTAATCCTTCTAAAAGATCAAGATGAATAAAAACTAATTTATCATGTTTTTTTATTTCCTGAACCACATTGGGAAGGGTCAAAATATTGGTTTTTAATAAGAAAAGGACCTTTGTTTTACTTTGTAGGGCTTGAGTTAATCTTTCCTCCTCTCTTACAGCAGCAATTATGGGACTACCCTTTAAAACTTGCAAAAAATCACTTTTCTTTATCTTTTTTTCCATACTAAACCCCTTTATATTAAAGATTTTTAAAGTATTTTCTGGTAAAAAATTATATCAGAAATTTCCTTATTCTGTCAAAAAGTTATGGTATAATATTGAAAAATGTTTTTATTATGAAATATTATCCTGGGAGGAAGATTATGAAAAAAATTCTTATCTTCTTATTTGTATCCTTAATCTCTCTTTTTTCTTTTTCCTTTGCCCAAAGTATTCAATGGAAATCTGATTATCCAAGAGCAATCCCCGATGGAAAAATTGAGCTTTCTTGGACTTCAACAGTCTCAGGAACTTATTCCATATATCGAATAAAGGGAGAAGGAAATCCTTATCCCAATAATTTTTATACTCAGACTACATTAACTACTTATACTGATACCAATACAGAAGATGGAGTTTTATATAGCTATGTAGTCGCTATATACGATGGAACCCAAACTCGAACAACTTCCATAGGTTATGCAAAGGCGGATAGAACAAAACCTATTATTGATAATTTAAATGCAATTCCTAACCCCTTTTCTCCAGATGGTGATGGATTTAGAGATAAAATAACCATATCTTTTAATTTAAATGAATATTCCACAGTAACCATTACATTACAAGATAAAGATGGAAATATCTATACTCCACCAGAATGGAATAATGCTATATGTTCTACTCCCAAAACTTATTACTTTGAGTGGGATGGATATGGAGTTTTTGGTGGAACTTACAAAGTTCCTTCGGAAGGGTTTATTATATATACAATAACTGCAAGGGACTATGCAGGAAATATTAATTCCGCCACAGGAAGATTTATCTTAGATATTCCCGATATGGAGCTTGCAAATTTCTACGGAATGCCCAACCCCTTTAATACTGTATTACCCAGTGATGCAACATACAGAGCTTCCTATTCAAGGGATGGATATAAATTCCCTATAGATGATAGAGAAAATATTTTCAATTTTTCACCCCAGTTTTATTTAGACCAATCTGCAGTTTTACTTATAGGCGCCTCTTTCCAATTTGATATTCTCCAAAGACCAGGGGGCTCCTCAAATACTTTAAAAAATACACGGGTAAAAATCTATGATTCCATGGGAGCACTGGTAAGAAGTATTACTCTTCCTTCAAACCTTACAGGAAGTGGAAATTTCTATTGGTATGGAGAGAAGGATCCCCAACTTGTCAAAGATGATCCTAATGTAATAGCTTCTTGGTGGTGGATGATCACTGGGGTTCCTTCTGGAGATTATAGATTGGTTCTTTCCGCAACCTATACCATAACCCATCCTGATGATCCTACAAGGGAATTGGAGATTCCATTAAAAGAGATTACAACTATTATTAGAATACAAGAAGTTTCTCCTCCCCAAGTAGATACTACTCCTCCAAGGGTTATTTCCTTTACTCCTGAAGATGGAAGTTTAGTATCTCAAATTTCTTCAGTTTCTGCAGTATTAGATGATGGACCAGGAGTAGGACCAGATTTAGATGCATCAAGTATATTGGTCAAAGATAACTTGGGAAGATTAATAGGAGGAATAAAATCCCACAATGGAATAAACACATTATACTGGAGCTTTACCTCTCCTTTAACTTCAGGACAGTACTTTATTGAAGTTATTCCCATTGATAAAAATGGCAATATAGGTTCCCTTACAAGATCATCCTTTATTATAGACAATTCTCCTCCCCAAATCCTAAACGTATATCCTACGGGTAATGTGGTCTCTGTAAATCAAATTAGAGTTTCTTATAGTGATATTGGTTCTGGATTGGACTTTTGGGATAATTATCCCCTTCCTCCCTCAAGATCTCATATAAAAATCTATACTCCCAATTTAGAAGAGATAACCTTATTATTTGATAAGGATCTTTCATCAAGTATATATGCCATAGCAAATATTCCTCAAAACATTCTAACCAGAGATGGAAAATATGATTTGGTTATCTCCTTAGTGGATAAGGCAGGAAATAGTAGTTCTACTTATACATATTTTGTATTAGATAGGACTGCTCCTTACATAATAAGTTCTTCTCTTACTCAAACCTTAATAAACTATACCCTTTCCCAAATAAAGATTACCGTAAAGGATGATACTGTGGGAATACATACTAATACTCAAAAAACCTTTTTAGAATTAAAAGATTCCACATGGAGTCAAGTTCCTTCTACCCTTACTCTAAATATAATAAATCTAAAAACTGTTGAATTAATTTTAAATATATCCTCTACATATACTTGGATAGAAGGAGATTATTATTTAACTATTAAAGCATCAGACTTATTAGAAAATGTTTTATATCTTCCCCAAAAATTTACTTTAGATTTGAAATCTCCTCAAATAATAAGTATTTCTCCTACGGGCAATGTAAAATCTGTGGAAAAGATAGAAGTGGGGTATTCGGAATTGATGAGTGGAATAGATTTTATAAGATCAAGAGCAACGGTTACTTTCCAAGGATCCTCAACATCCACATCCTTCATACCTTTAGAATCAACAGCTACAAAGCTTGTTGCAAGATTTGGGCAAGAAGTATTTAGTAGTGATGGAGTATATAATATTGACATAGTGATATACGATCAGGCAGGAAACTCTGCAACTTCTGGAACCACCTTTACCTTAGATAGAAAAGGACCAAAAATTAATGAAGTAAATCCTACAAAGAATTCCATATTAGTAATAGCTCCCCAAAGTATCTGGGCAAAGGTAGAAGATGAAACCTTAGGGATAGATTTTGGACTGGCAAAAACCTTTATAAAATTATATGATCCTAAGAATCAAGAAGTTACAGGAACATACACTTTTGTAAAATCAACAGATGATAAAACGGGAACATTAACCTTACAAATTAGTGGATATACATGGACCAATGGAATATATACCGTAAGAATAAAAGTATCTGATAAATTAGATAATATTACCGAAGATACATATACCTTTAAACTTCAACAGGTTCCTCAGGAGATTGGTGATTTAGTTGTCTCTCATAAGGTCTTCTCCCCTAATAAAGGAGATTTAAGAATAGACTATCAATTTCAGGCCCTTTCTGGAGTTATTCAAAATGTAGAGATAGAAATTTATTCCTTAAATGGGATCTTAGTAAGGAAAATAAGCTCCCAAAACTATAATACTCCTCAGGTTCAAGGTACAGTATATTGGGATGGAAAGGATGAAAGGGGGAAGTTAGTTCCCAATGGTTATTACCTTGTTAAGGCGATAATTACGGAAAGTAGTGGAAAAAGGGTTAGATTTAAAGGATTTGTGGTCATGAAGTAGGAGGTTTACTATGAAAAGATTAATTTTCTTATTCTTAATTCTTTTTCTTATTATTCCATCCTTTGCTCAGGAGATCTATGGAGCCTTTTCTTCTACAGGTCCTACTATTGGATGGAGCCCTCGTGCTTTAGGTATGGGAAATGCCTTTTGTGCCATTGAAGGAAATATAGATGGAATTCTTTTTAATCCTGCAAGTATCTCTCGCCTTTTGAATTCCCAATTTAGTATTTCCTATAATTATTTACCATTAACCACTGAAAATTTAGGATTTGGAACAGAAATGTATATATCCTCAGCTTACATTGCCTTTGGAGTGCCCGATATGGGACTTTGGGCTTCTGGAGTTTATTATACCCGTCTTTCTCCTTCTGAGGATCTGGGAATACTATATGTGGAAAACCAAGTAGCATATTCTATGGCAAAAACCTTAGATTTTATTGGAATAAAAAATTTAGCTTTGGGAATTAATCTTAAAAGATTGTGGGTAGATATGCCCTCTCCCTATAAAGGAGATGGGTGGAGCATAGATTTAGGTATCCTATTAAGATTATTTTCTAATTTTAACTTAGGATTTTCAGCCCAGAATTTATTTTCCTCTTTAACTTGGTATGATGGAGAAAATACTTCTGAGGAAAAACTTCAGACCTTATTTAAAATAGGATTATCCTATCAATCCCCTAAATTTATTCTTGCTTTTGATTTAGATTTTCCCAGTTTACATTATCATGTGGGATTAGAATATTTCCTTGATCCTATATATCTTAGATTAGGCTGGAACATTGACTCTCCAACTTTTGGTTTAGGATTTAGAAGTCCTGATGGAAGATGGAGGATTGATTATGCTCTTCTTTATTCCCTAGGAATTGGAGGAATACATCACAGAATTGGACTTTCTTTGATATTTTAAAAGGCTTCTATAGTTATTAAAAGAAAGTAAAGTTAGTTAATTGACATAATAATTTAAAATCATTAAAATGAAAGAAAACTAAACAAAGGAGGCAAGGAGATGAAAAGAGTATTTAAATTAATTCTTCTATCCTCTTTAATCCTTCTATTAATCTTCAGTATGGTTTCTGGACAAGCAAAAAAGTTGAAAATTGGAGTAGTTACAGGAACTGTAGCTCAGGGCGAAGATGAATATAGAGCAGCAGAAAGGGTTATAGCGAAGTATGGAGCGGATCGAGTAATCCATAGAACTTACCCAGATAATTTCATGGCAGAGCAAGAAACCACAATCTCAATTATTACTGGTCTTGCTGCAGATCCTAATGTAAAAGTAATTGTGGTAGCCCAAGCAGTCCCTGGCTCTCTCGCAGCATTAAGAAAAGTAAAGGAAGTAAGACCTGACCTTCTTGTAGGCTTTGTAAGTCCCCATGAAGATCCAGAAATGGTGAATAAAGAGACTGATTTTGCTCTTGATCCTGACCAAAGATATCGTGGAAGATCCATAATCAGACAGGCAAAGAAGATGGGGGCAAAGGTATTTATCCATTATTCCTTCCCAAGACACATGTCCTATCCATTGTTAGCTGAAAGAAGAAGAATTATGGAAGAAGAATGTAAAGCTCAAGGTATTCAGTTTGTTTTTGTTACTGCACCAGATCCTCTTGGTGAGGGTCGTCTTCCTGCAGCCCAACAGTTTATTCTCGAGGATGTGCCAAGACAAATAGCTAAATATGGTCCTAAAACAGCCCTATTTAGTACAAACTGTGGGATGCAAGAGCCATTAATTAAGGCTATATTGCAACATGGTGGAATTTTTGTAGAACAATGCTGTCCCAGTCCAACCCATGGATATCCTGGTGCTCTTGGAATTAAGATACCACCTGAGAAAAAAGGAGATATGCCTTATATTTTAGAACAAATCAAGAAAGCTATAGCGGAAAAAGGTGGAAGTGGAAGATTTGCAACTTGGCCAGCTCCTGTAAGCATAGTTAATACTTTAACTGCTGTGGACTATTTAGTAGCAGTAGCGGAAGGAAGAGCAAAGAAGAATGATATGACTTTAATAAGATCTTTCCTTGTTAAGAATGCTGGAGTTCCTGTTACTGTTAATAAATATAAAGAGGCAGGTCAACTATACTTAGTAGTATTAGGTTCTGTTGTCTTCTAAATTTTTTTAATTTAATTTTCTAAGGATATTATTAATAATGAGGAGCTAAGATTGGGAATTCCTAATTTTAGCTCCTCATAGTTGTTAAGGAGTAGAGAAAATGCTTGAATTTAGAAATATATCAAAGGAATTTTACGGTAATTATGTTCTTAAAAATCTAAATATAAGAGTAGAAGAAGGAGAGATATTGGGATTAGTAGGAGAAAATGGTGCGGGAAAATCTACTCTTATGAATATACTTTTTGGTATGCCTGTAATTTTTGATACAGGAGGATTCGAAGGAGAAATATATTTAAAAGAGAAAAAAGTAGATATAAGAAGCCCCAAGGATGCTATGGACTTAGGAATAGGCATGATCCATCAGGAATTCATGCTTATACCAGGATTTGCAATTTTTGAAAATATCAAATTAAATAGGGAATTAACAAGAACAAATCTTCTCTCTAAAATTACAAAAAATCCTAAATTAGAAACTTTAAATATCCCTTTAATGAGAAGACATTCAAAAGAAGCTTTAGAAGAGATTGGATTAGGAATTGATGAACTTTTGCCAGTCATTGGATTACCTGTAGGATATAAACAGTTTGTAGAGATTGCCAGAGAAGTAGATAAATCAAAGAGTAATAATTTAAAATTATTAATTTTTGACGAACCCACCGCTGTTCTCACCGAATCAGAGGCGGACAAACTTTTAGAGATTATTAGGAAATTAGTAAAGAAGGGAATATCAATAATATTTATAAGCCACAGATTGGATGAAGTTATAAGATTATCGGACAGAATAGTGGTATTAAGGGATGGTGAAAAAGTAGGAGAGAAATTAAGCTCTCAAACTAATGTTTTAGAACTGGCAGAACTTATGGTAGGAAGAAAAATGAAATTAGATATTGGAATAAAAAAGAAAAATCCCTCTGATGGAGAAGTTATCCTAAAAATAAAAGATCTTTATGTGGATATGCCTGGAGAAAGGGTAAGAGGAGTAGATTTAGAAGTAAAAAGGGGAGAAATCTTAGGTATTGGAGGCTTGGCAGGACATGGAAAAATTGGTATTGCCAATGGGATAGCTGGACTTTATCCTGCTAAAGGTGAGGTAATATTTAAAGGAAAAGATTTCTCTCTTAATAATCCCTTAGACTTTTTAAAAAGGGGAATGGCTTTTCTTTCTGAAGATAGAAGGGGAGCAGGATTAATGTTAGATGAATCTTTGGAGTTAAATATAGGTATTACAACTTTTTATATAAAGGGAAAATTTTCTAAGAAATTTTTAGGAGTTAGATATTTAGATTCCAAATCTTTAAGGGAATGGGCTCTTAAGATGATAAAAGATTTAGATATTAGATGTATTGGTCCCCAACAGCTAGTTAGAAGTTTAAGTGGGGGAAATCAACAAAAAGTTTGTATCGCTCGAGCCTTAACTTTAGAACCTGAGGTTTTATTTGTTTCAGAACCAACAAGAGGAATTGATGTGGGAGCAAAACAAAAGGTTTTGGAGCTTTTGGTCAAATTCAACCAAGAGTTAGGAATGACCATTATTTTTACATCATCAGAACTACAGGAACTTAAAGCAATTTCAGATAGAATTGCCATTGTTCATCAGGGGAAGATCGAAGAGATCCTTTCTCCTTCCGCCTCTGATGCAGATTTTGGCTTGGCAATGTCTGGAATAAAGAAGGTGAGACCATGAGAGAAAAAATAAACTTTTTCATAAAAAGTTTTGGTATTCCCCGTCTTATAATTTTATCTTTTTTACTTTTTCTCCTTTTTTTAGCTCTAATCTTAGGAATGGATGTAAGAAGGCTAATATCTGATTCTTTAGTAAGGGTGGGAAGGAATGCATTATTGGTTTTAGCATTATTACCCCCAATTAAGGCAGGAATTGGACTTAATTTTGGATTACCTGTAGGAGTCATATGTGGTTTAGTAGGATTGGTAATAGGATTGGAGTTTAATATTGTAGGTTTTTCTTACCTCATTTTTTCCTTTATTATAGGAGGAATTCTAGCCTTTTTAGCAGGACATCTTTATGGTACTCTTTTGAATAAAGTAAAAGGGCAAGAAATGATGGTAGGAAATTATGTTGGCTTTGCAATAGTTTCTTTAATGTGTTCCTTCTGGCTTTTAGCCCCTTTTAAAAATCCCTCCCTTATTTGGGCAATTGGTGGATCGGGTCTTAGATATACCTTAGTATTACCAGGGGAAACATCTCAATTGTTAGACAAGTTTTTATCTTTCAGTATTTTGGGAATTAAAATTCCTGTGGGGACCTTTCTTATTTTCTTTATTTTTTGTTCCTTAGTTTCTTTCTTCTTCAAGACAAAAACTGGTATAGCTATAAGTACTATAGGATCCAATCCTATTTTTGGAAAAGCATCGGGAATGAGTATAGACAAGCTTAGAAAATTTTCCATAATGCTTTCTACTATCTTAGCAAGTTTTGGGATAATAGTTTATGCACAAAGCTTTGGCTTTGTTCAGTTATATACTGCACCGTTAATGATGGCATTTCCAGCAATAGCATGTATTTTAATAGGTGGAGCTACCTTAAGAAGAGCAACTATAATGAATGTAATAGTTGGTACTTTCCTTTTTCAGTCTTTACTTACAATAACCCTGCCCGTTGTAACTCAGGTAGTAGCGATCTCAGGAGAGGCGGGAGATATTACTGAGGTTTTAAGGGTAATAATTAGTAATGGAATGATCCTTTATGCACTAACCAGAAGAGGTGGTGATTAATATTAGAAAGATAGCAAAAATTTTTACATCTTATCCTGTACCTTTTATTTTTCTCTTAATCTCCATATTAGGTTTATGGATCTCGGGAATACCTCTTCCCATTTTCTTAAATGACATTATTATTAGAATGGCAAGAAACACCTTTTTAGTACTATCCTTAATAATTCCTGTAGTTGTAGGTTTAGGACTAAATTTTGCAATAGTTATTGGAGCTATGGCAGGACAAATAGGTGCTATGATATCAGTAGAATTAGGACTCACAGGATTTTTAGCTTTTATTGTAGCATGTCTGATAGCTCTTCCCTTAGCAATATTTTTCGGTTTTTTAGTAGGAAAGCTTTTTAACATAGCAAAAGGGAAAGAGATGATAACAGGTTTTATTGCCGGATTTTTTGCTAATGGAATTTATCAGTTTATATTTCTTTTCTTAGCAGGTTCTCTTATTCCTTTTCGAAATCCCATATTGCTTCTTTCTCAGGGATGGGGAGTTAGAAGTGTTGTAGATCTCCATAGTCTTCAGTACTCTATTGATTCTCTATGGAAGATAAGATTCTTCTTAGGAGAGTATTTTATCAGCATTCCTCTTTCTACTTTCATTCTTATAGCTTTTTTAGCTTTTAGTATAAACTTCTTTTTAAAAACAAAGTTGGGACAAGAATTTAGAGCAATTGGACAAGAAGCTAATATTTCTTTAGTTTATGGGATTAATGTAGATAAAAATAGAATACTAGCGACAATTATATCCATTGTTTTAGCATCAGTAGGACAATTAATTTTTCTTCAGAATCTCGGTACCATGAATACCTATTCCAGCCATGAACAGGTGGGACTATTTTCAATAGCAGCCCTCTTAGTAGGAGGCGCCTCTGTGCAAAGGGCTAATGTACTAAATGCAATCTTAGGAACTTTTCTTTTCCATACTTTATTCATAATCTCTCCTCAGGCAGGACAAAAACTATTTGGACAGCCCCAGGTTGGAGAATATTTTCGAGTTTTTATAGCTTATGGAATTATTGCTTTAACCTTAGCCCTTCATGCTATGAAAAGAAGGGGATTTTCAAAATAAAAGGGTGAGATTTTCTCTCACCCTTTTATTACTGCTATAGGTTTCATCTGAGCTATTTTTAAAGATAATCCAGCATTATGAACTACATTTACCACATCCACTACATTTTTATATGCCTCTGATGCTTCTTCCACAATAGATGCTTTTGATGCAGCCCTTACAATAATTCCCCTATCTAAAAGTTCTTTTTCAATATCTGCTGCCTTTTTCCCGCTTCTTAATAGTTGTCTTCTGCTTTGAGTTCTTCCTGCTCCATGACATGTAGAGCCAAAGGCAATCTCCATAGCCTTCGGAAGACCAATAAGGAGGAAAGAGGATCTTCCCATATCTCCTGGGATTATAACAGGCTGTCCAATATCTTTATACTCTTCAGGAATGTCAGGATGTCCTTTGGGAAAGGCACGGGTTGCTCCCTTTCTATGAACAATAACCTCTTCCTTTTTACCTTCCACTATATGTTCTTCTAATTTTGCAATATTATGAGCAACATCATATATTAGCTTTAATCCCAGCTTTTCCGCCCCCATCTTAAACACCTTTTCCATGGTTTCTCTAACCCAATGGGTAATCATCTGCCTATTAGCCCAAGCAAAGTTTGCAGCAGAACACATCGCTTGAAAATAATCTTGTCCCTCAGGAGAATCAAAGGGAGCACATGCCAATTGTCTATCAGGGACATTAATTCCATATTTATTCATAGCTTGGGTCATCACTCTAATATAGTCTTCCGCAACCTGATGTCCCAAACCTCGAGATCCTGTATGAATCATTATCACAATCTGATTAGGAAATAATCCTAATTTGTCCGCAATTTCAGGCTCAAAAATTTTACTTACCACCTGAACCTCTAAGAAATGATTTCCCGAACCTAAGGTTCCTAATTGGAACTCTCCCCTTTCCTTTGCCTTTTTAGAAACTTTATTGGGATTTGCAAATTTTAGATAGCCTCCTTCCTCTATTCTATTTAGATCCTCCTTCCATCCATACCCTTGCTTTACAGCCCAGCTTGCTCCATAGGCTAAAACCTCATCTAATTCCTTACCTTTTATCCTCAGCTCCCCTTCCGATCCTACCCCTGCAGGAATAGCAGAAAAAAGGGCATCTACCAATTCTTTTAATTTAGGTTCCACTTCTTCCTTTGATAAATTAGTTCTAATCAATCTTACTCCACAATTGATATCATAACCCACTCCCCCAGGAGATATAACTCCCCCTTTCTTCCTCATAGCAGCAACTCCACCAATGGGAAAACCATATCCCCAATGAATATCAGGCATAGCAAGGGATGCAGAAATAACTCCAGGAAGACTTGCCACATTTGCCACCTGTTCAGGAGATTGATCCTGAACAATATCTTGAATAAGCTTTTCATCTGCAAAAATAATTCCTGGAACCTTCATAAAAGGTTTATAATTTTCAGGTATTCTATACCTGTAATCATCTATCTTCTCTAAGGGACCTTTCCATTGATCTCCCATTATTTATCACCTCCAGGGAACATTCATTGATTTTGTTTTCTTTGCTTTTTTCATCTATAATAATTATACCTTTAAAATATAAATTGGGAAGGAGGTATTAGTTTTGTTCTTTGAGTTTACAGTTTCTACCCCTTCAAAAACTGTTTTGGTAGATATCACTGAAAAAATTGAAGATTGTATTAGAAAAAGTAATATAAAAGAGGGAAGGTGCTTCATCTTTATTCCTCATACCACTGCAGGAATTATTATAAATGAGAATTATGATCCCAGTGTTGTAAGGGATATTTTAAACACTCTTGAGAAATTAATCCCTTGGAGTATGAGCTATTCCCATGCGGAAGGAAATGCCCCTGCCCATATAAAAAGCACTATTCTTGGAAATCAGACAGTAGCTTTTATCCAAAATGGAAGACTAAAATTGGGAACATGGCAAGGAATATTTCTTGCAGAGTTTGATGGACCAAGGGTAAGAAAGGTTTGGGTTGACATAATGGGAGAATAGGTTTAAACTTTTAGAAAGAAGATATCCTCTTATTTTTTAGAAAGGAGGAGTTAGTATGGCTTGGTATTGGTGGGTAATAATAATTGTAGTAATAATACTCTTAATTTGGTATTTCACAAAGGGGAAAAAATAGAAAAACTCCTTAATATTTTTTCCTTAAAAAGGGATGGAATTTTGTCCATCCCTTTTTATATGGAGGTGGAAGGATGAGATCAGCCCTTTTAATAATAGATATGATAGTTGATTTTGTATATGGTAAATTTGGAAATCCTTATGTTCAAGGAATAGTTCCAAAAATAAAAGACCTTATAGATTCTGCAAGAGAAGATAACATTCCTATTTTTTATCTTGTGGATACCCATTCTAAAAATGATCCTGAAATATCCCTTTGGGGAGAACATGCTATGGAGGGAGAAGAAGGATCTAAAGTAATTTCTGAACTTTCTCCTAAGGAAGGAGATTATATAATCAAAAAAAAGGTTTATAGTGGATTTTTTGAGACAGATCTTGAGAAAAAATTAAAAGATTTAAATATTAGTACTTTATACTTGACAGGAACAAGCACCCATATTTGTGTTCTTCATAATTCTGCTGATGGATTTTATCGAGGATTTAAAATTGTGGTGGTATCCGACGCAGTAGCATCCTTTGTTCCCGAAGAGCATGATAGAGCTTTAAAGTATATGAAGGAAATTCATGGGGCAGAGATTATAACCTCAGATGTAGTAAAGGAGAGGTGGAAGAAGGGTGAGTGATTTCTTGGTTGCAAAACCTGAGGAAATTAAAAAGGGATTAGCTACCGATGCTTATTTTTTAAGAACTGAAGAAGTCTTAGAGGGTCTTGATAAGAATCCCTACGTGGTAATGGAGCTTTTTACTAAATCCTTTCCTGATAAAAACTATCTTTTTGGGGTTTTTTTAGGGGCTTTTGAAGTTGCAAAGCTTCTTGAAGGCTTACCTATTGATGTTTATGCCATGGAAGAGGGAGAGATATTTTTTCCCTATGAGCCTGTTATTCAAGTTATGGGTAGATATAAAGATTTTGCAAGATATGAAACTTCCATATTAGGGTTT
>JAOADF010000063.1 GCA_026417425.1 Dictyoglomaceae bacterium | reverse complement strand
TTACTTCCCCATGGAGAGCCTGATTTCCCTTTTTTTGTGCATGAAAACATATTTATATATAATAATGGAGTTTTTAATCCCCATTGGCACAATGAGTTTGAGATTTTATATTTGGAAAAGGGAAGAGCAAAATTCTACATTGACGGAAAGGAATTTCTATTAACAGATAATCAATTTCTCTTTGTGAATTGCGGTTCCATACATTCAGGAGAAGAATTAGAAAAAACCATGGCTTATGCCATAGTATTTGATTTAAGACTTCTTTGCTCTGAGGAGCCAGATTCTTGTAAGCATAAGTTTTTTGTTCCTTTGAGAGATGGAAAATTTTTAGTTCCTTGTCTTATTAATAATGAGATTCTCCAAAGGAATGTTTATAAGATAATAGAAATATTTAAAGTAAAATCCTATGGATATGAACTTCTTATTAAAGGACTACTCTATGAAATATTTTGGGAAATCTTCAATAAATATATAACAAAAAGATCCATTAGTGGGGAATTGAGTTCAAAACTTGAAAAAATAAAGGATGTTTTGATTTATATTGATATAAATTATCAAAAGCCAATCACTTTAGAGGAACTTAGTGAAAAGGCTAATATTAGTAAATTTTATCTTTGCAGAATATTTAAAGATCTTTTACATATGAGTCCCATAGAGTATATAAATAAAGTTCGAGTAGAAAAAGCTACAGAATTTTTGAGAAATACTGATATGAGTATCTCTGATATTGCCTTTGAATGTGGCTTTAATAATATTAGTTATTTTATAAAAGTTTTTAAAACATATATGAAGATCACTCCTTTAAAGTATAGAAAAGGTCTTAGCTTAGAGGAGAATATTAATAATTAAATTTTGTTTTATAAATCTAAAAAGGACTATTCTTTGAAAATCTTAAATTATCTTTATTATATTTTTATTTTGATTTTTAAGATAATTTTTTATCTATAACAAAATAATTTTAATTTTTGTCAATTTTGTAATAGAAAGAAATTTCCAAGATAATTAAAATTGATATTAAAGAAATTTTAAAGGAGGGATTGGAATGAAAAGATCTTCTTTATTCATCTTTTCTCTGTTGATTCTTTTTATTTTAACTGCTATTCTTCCAGGTTTTGGCCAGAGGGTATATACTGTAAAGATCGGAAATTACACTCTTAACATTGATACTCAAAAATATAGAGGAAAGACTATCTACATGTGGCAGTTTTGGCCAGAGGAGGAACAAAGTAGTATTCCTGGAATAAGATCAGGAAAGCAAGTTAGAGAAGAATTTGAAAGAATTACAGGAGCAAAGGTTCAAATAGTTTATACTACTTGGGAAAATTATAGACCTAAACTTAGTGCAGCAATTCTTTCAGGTAGTGGGGCAGATGTGGTTTATATTGGTGCAGGAGAAAAACCTACTTGGATGATGAAAAAAATGCTTTTGCCTTTAAACAAATATATTAATTTTAAAGATAAGAATTTATGGGATGCAGCAGGATTTAGGGATAGTACTATTAAATTTTTCACTTGGAAAGGACAAGTTTATGCAGTAACAAATATTTATAATGACAATGTTTTTCCATATATTCTTTACTATAACAAGGAAAAATTTGAGATGAATGGTCTTCCTGATCCTCTAGAACTTTATAAACAGGGTAAATGGACTTGGGATGCCTTTTTCTCTCTTGGTTCAAAATTAACTCAAGATACTAATGGCGATGGGAAAATAGATCAATGGGCTTATGCTACTTGGGCAGTGGTTCAACCTTTCCTTTATACCAATGATGTAGAGGTTGTAAGATATATAGGTGGCAAACCAGTCTTTGCCATGGATAATCCTAAAGCATATAGAGCCTTTCAAGCTATTTATGATATGGATGCAAAATATAAAATGAGACCTGCAGATTGGTGGAATGATCCTCAAGGAAGATTTCAAAAGGGAATTACCTGTATGGATTATTGGGGACCTTGGGAGTTAACTTCTATGAGGCAGGCATTGGGCAAAAAATTAGGAATTGTACCATTCCCTAAGGGACCTGATAGCAAGAAAAAGAGTGCTGATATGGCAGATGATGGGGCATGGGCTATCGCTTCTTCCTCAAAGGATCCAGAACTTGCT
>JAOADF010000039.1 GCA_026417425.1 Dictyoglomaceae bacterium | reverse complement strand
CAATAAAAAAGGATTTATCAAAAAAGAAAAAGAATTTATAAGAGTTCTTGGACCTCATGAGAGAAAGATTGAAGATTTAGAAGAATCCTTTGAGCTTATAGATGTGCTACACCATGTGCTTTGCCTTTGGGAGCTTGGAAGAAGAGAAGATATGATAGACAGATTAAAAACAAGGGGTTATCATAAAAGCGAAATTTTTTATAGAGTAGCACAGGCAATTTCCGAGACTCTTCCCAATGAGAGTAGAGAGAAAAAGCTTCTTGAGGGATTTTTGGTGGGAAGAAGTAAATTAATGGGAGAGTCAGGACAGATGGAGATGAACCTATAAAATAAAAGGGGTGAATTTTAAGATGAAACCATTCCATACCATAGCTATTCCCCATAAAGATATACAAGAGGGAAGACTTACCATGGACGTTTTTGCAGCTGATCTTTGGAATGCTTATAAAGGTGAGGGACCTTTTGAGTATAAAGATTATGGCTTATTTTTCCAAAAAACATATATCACCGATGGTTTAAAAAATTTACTGAATATTGTAGAAAAACGAATAAAAGGAAGAGGAGGAGATCCAACTATTCAGCTTCAAACTCCCTTTGGTGGTGGTAAAACCCACTCCTTGATTGCTTTAATGCATAAAGCAAAGGTAGATTGGAAAACCCATTTGGCAATCATAGTTGGTACCAATTTGGATGCAAAGGAGGAAACCCTTTGGGGATTTTTAGAAAAACAACTTACAGGAAAAAATGAAATATTAATAGGACAAATATCTCCCGGTAAGGAAAAAATAAGAAATCTTTTGGAAAGATATCAACCTTTATTAATTCTTATGGATGAAGTCTTAGAATATATAACAAAATCAGCTGGAGTAAAAGTAGGAGAGAGTACTCTATCTGCTCAGACCATGGCATTTATGCAAGAACTCACAGAAGTTGTATCCACATTAGAAAAAACATGTCTTGTGGTAACTTTGCCATCAAGTATTACGGAACACTATGATTCTGAAGCGGAAAAATTATTCTCTCAACTTCAAAAGGTAGTAGGTAGAGTAGAAAGAATATATACACCTGTACAGGAATATGAGATACCAAAAATCATAAGAAGAAGACTTTTTAGCAGTATAGATGAGATAGAAGCCCAAAATATAGTTGATAAATTTATAGAGTATGCTGAGAAAGAAAAAATACTTCCCATAGGGATGGAACCTTCGGAATATAGGAGGAGATTTATAGAATCCTATCCTTTTATACCCGAGGTGATAGATGTACTTTATCATCGATGGGGAAGTTTTCACAGTTTTCAAAGAACAAGAGGAGTTTTAAGATTGCTATCCTTGGTAGTATATACTCTTAAAGATAAAAATATCCCATATATAACTCTTTCAGATTTTGATCTTGCCAATCAAAACATAAGACATGAGCTCATAAAACATATAGGGAATGAATTTAATAGTGTGATAGCTCAGGATATAACAGGAGAAGACTCAGGAAGTAAAAAGGTAGATAGGGAACTTGGAGTATCTTATGTAGGCTTAAAATTGGGAACTCGGACCGCAACAACTATATTTATGTATTCTTTCTTAGGTGGTACTGAAAAGGGAGCTACAATATCAGAAATAAAAAGGTCTGCTACAACATTGAATAATCCATCAAGTGTAATAAATGAGACCTTAGATCTTTTACAAAATAGATTATTTTACTTGCAATATCAAAACGATAAACATTTATTTTCTAATAAATCTAACTTGAATAGAATTGAAATTTTAAAATCAGAAAATATAAAAGAGCAAGAAATAGAAGATTATGAAAAAGAAAGGATTAAAAAAATTATCAATTCTGAAAAATTAAAGGTATATCTATGGGAAGAAAAATCAGAAAATATTCCCGATAACGAAGAGTTTAAGCTTATAATCTTAAAAGAAGAAAAAGAGGCTGTAATTAATAAGATTTTAAGATTTAAAGGTGAAACTCCAAGAGTTAATGTAAATACATTATTTTTCCTTATACCTTTGGAAAGCGAGAGATTAGTTCTAAAAAATACTATAAGAAAATATTTAGCTTACGAATCTATAAAGAGTGACGAAAGTTTATCTCTTACTTCTGATCAAAAAAGAGAAGTGGAAAATAGGCTAAAAAATTTAAAGGAATCTTTAGAGGATCAACTTAGAAGAGCTTATAGAAATTTAATTATACCAGGTAAGGAAGAGAAGGAAGACTTAGGAATTCCTACTGTGGGAGAAAAAAGAGCCTTGAATATATTAGTATATGATACCCTAAAAAGTAATGGATACATACTTGAAAGTCTTGAGCCAAAAGTTATAAAAGAAAAATTTTTAGGTAATAATGACTATGTATTCACTAAACAGATATTAGATTCCAGCTTTAGAACACCAGGTGGGCTAAGATTTGCAAGTAAAGAAGTTTTAATTAATGGAATCAAAAGGGCTGTTGAAATGGAGATTTTAGGACTTGGAGAATTTCAAAATGGTGAGATTATTTTAGACTATTATGGAAAAGAGAAAACTCCAGAGGTTTATTTTGGAGAAAATGAAATTTTAATAAAGAAAGAAATATGTGAAAAATTAAGGAAAGAAAAGGAAACTGAAACATCTTCTACTAATGTTAAATCAGATACTCTCATGGATTATAAGGATAAACCTACTATTACTAAGGAATCAAACTCAGGAGCAACTAATGAAATTTCAATCTCTTATCCTATAAAACATAAGAAGGAAATAAAACTAAAATTTAAAGTTCCCGAAGGAAAAGTATCAGAATTATTAAGTATTATAAGATTATTGAGACAAAAATTTAAGGTAGTAGAAATCAAAGTAAAGGCAGAAGAAGGTGAAATAAGTGAAGATGAGTATGAAATAAAAATAAAAGAAGCTTTCATCCAGATTGGCATAGAGGTAGAGGAGGAGAATTAATATACTAAGCTT
Source organism: Dictyoglomaceae bacterium (assembly GCA_026417425.1). The sequence goes on along the minus strand of JAOADF010000039.1, from coordinate 4,124 downwards.
GGTTAATACAGGAGAAATAGTACTTCCAGAGATTCAGAGACCCTTTGTATGGAATTCTACCCAGGTAAGAGATTTTATAGATTCCCTTTATAGAGGATATCCCGTTGGATATCTTATTGTGGGGCAAAATCCCAATGTGAAAGCAAAAGATGGTACCATGGCAAAAGGTAAAAAGATATTGATTGATGGACAGCAAAGAATTACTACATTAATGACTTCTATTTTAGGAAAAGAAGAAGGAATATTTTGAAAAATTATGAGTCTGGCTTTTGAGATAATTCTTCTTCTTATTTCCTAATAAATATCCCTAAGTTCCTTCCATTCATATTTACAATCCTTGCAATGCCACTCTGGATTATTTGAATCTATCTCACATCCCCCTAATTTTAGATTTCCTTTTTCCTCTTCTTCCCAAAGTTTATAGGAAGGATATCCATAAACGATGGGAATGACATTTTTAGAACCACATTGAGGACATATTGGAGTTTTTCTTTTCCTTGGCATTTTTACTTCCTCCATAAATATCTTAAAACTAAAGACCAAATCCCAAACCAAAAGTAATTATCGAGGATTCCTTGATACTAATTGGTTTTGGTAATTTATTAGGAGCTACATTTATTTTAAGATCCGATGGTCCTTCGATTATATAATCCATCTTTTGTATTATACCTCCAGGAAAATAATAATAAGTAAATTCAAGATATGTAGCAGAAGTTAAATGATATTTAAAACCAAGAGAATATGAGAAGAAATCATTACTCCTACCTTTTACCCTTAAAGGTGTTCCAGGCTCATAGAAATTCCCACCCCAATAAAGTCCAGGATCTCCATACCAGGACGGCCTTACTACATCAGCAATAGCATCAATTTCATAATACACCATTCCTAATACAACATTTAGCCAAAGTCCTTTTAGAGTCATTAAATTTATATAAAGTCCTCCTCCATTTGCAACAAAAGTACTATATTCAGTTATTCCTGTCTCACTAAAAATATTAGTATTAAAGTGACGCTGTATGTTACTAAATCCTATTGATAAATTCTTACTATAATAAAATGGAAATCTTATGTTAAGAGAAAAATACGAAATTTTAGAAGCGGTAGGATTTTGTTTAATATAAAAAGTATAATCATCTCCAAAGGCATCATATACAGTAAAAGATGTACTTAAAGATTCATTATAAATATAAGTATCTCCATATAATATTTTAACAAAGGTAATATTCCAGTGATATAACCAATTCCGGAAGCTATCCCAACTAAATGCTAATGTATTTGACAAACAAAAGCTTGATAGAAATATTAAAATAAAGGTTATTAAAATAAACACCCTTTTCATTTTTATTACCCCCTTTACTTAATTGGTCTTTTAAAAAGTATAAATTGAGCATTTATGCCATCATTACAGAGTGGACCTGCGTATTCATACTTTACTCTATACTCCCACCTTACAGTTTGTATTTCTTGAGTTCTATCTAAAGAAATTAAAAGAAGGACTAAAATTACTAAAAAACTTATAATTAAACAATACTTTTTCATAAATAATTAACCTCCCTTTTTATTCTTCTCTTTATATTTTGAGGTTTAATAGGGTCAAAATTAGACCTTTTGATGATTATCTTAGATTTATTCTCTCCAAGGTTGTTCCTCAAAAGGTATATAATTTTCCTCTTTCACATCTTTTAAATAAACATAAGTCCAAACTTCCATTTCTTTTCCATCTTCAAGAGTGACCATAACTTTCTTTCTTTCATATAAATCTCCTTCCCCCTCAAAATTATCAATTATTTTGAGAGTAACATCATCTACATTATAAACTTCTCCTACAACTTTTGAGCCCTTTTGAGGAAGGATTCCAGAATACCAGAGAAATTTTATATAAGCCATAATCTTCAAGAATAGCTTTACCAATAAATTTAGAATTTTTTAGATAATAATTTTTAGAATTGTGAGAAAGAAGAGAACCATAAACAAATAGATAACATTTTAATTCTTTTTTAAAATTATTTTTCTTTATTTTACTATCTTGAATAATAGGTCAAGGAATAATTATGGGTTGGATTTTCTGACTTGTAATAGATATTATTAATATTGTTTGTTGACTCAGCCCAATTCCATATATCATCCCAATCAGTATAGTAAGTTTGCCACTGAATGATATTATATGGTTTATTATTGTAAGGACATATAAGAGTTTCTGTAAAATATATGGGATTATTTAATAGATATGTTGTAAAAGACCATGCATCAATAGGATAAGATTTATTTTTTAAATAATACATATCTAAGGCTTGTTTTACCATCTTCATATTATAAATTTGGGCATTTCTTTTTGCTTCTTTTATTGAATCAAAATATATAGGTATGGCAATGGCTATTATTATTCCTATTATAAGGATAACAACTAAAATTTCTATAATAGTAAATCCATTAAAATTTTTCATTAACATCACTTTTTTATAGAATTAAAGTTCTTTCCTTTTAATTATATTAAATATAATTATACTTTAAAAGATAAGGTTTTATAAAACTAATATAGAATTAAAGTTAATGTCAAAGGAGATTTTAAAAAGAAAAGCATTATGGTTCAATAATTACAGGGGTTCCAATTTTTACCAAATTTTTTAATTCTATAATGTCCTGATTATACATTCTTATACAACCTTCAGAAGCTAAAGTACCTATAGAAGAGGGATCATGAGTCCCATGGATTCCTATACCTTCCCATCCCTTTCCACTCTTTGTAGTTTCAGGTCCAGTATATAAACCTAAAAACCAAGGACCATAGGCTCCTTTAATAGGTCCCTTTCCATCATCAGGGAAATCATGTTCCCAAGATGATGAGTTAATTATTTCTTTAATGTAAAAATTCCCTTCAGGAGTTCGATAATCTCCTACTCTTTGCTTGTCCCCTGGATTTTTTCCAAGGGCAATGGGGTATGCTTTTACTAATTTAGTACCTTTGTATAAATAAAGTTTAAAATCACTTTTCTTAACTATAATCCAGTAATCCTCAGCCTTTTTTTCTCCTTCCCACATAGGAATTACTACAATAATATTATTTAAATTGTCATTTACTTTTTCTATATATTCTTGATTACTTAATTTTAATCTTACAGATTCTACTCTATCTTTTAAATTAGAAGGATAATAGAGCTCAATATGAGCTTGCATCTCATATGAATTTCCATCTCCCTTAAAAATTACCTTTTTAAATTCTTTGAAGGTATTTAAAATTATAGGCTCTAATTGATTGAAAAACTCCTCTTTTATAATTATTACTATCTCATTTTCATTTTCTATTCCTTTATTGAATAATTCTTTTATGGAATCCATGCCCAGAAGTATTTGGATAGTATCAGTATAAGTTTTTGTTTCTAACATTTCTGCAAAGGGTATTAACTTATGGAGTTCTTTTGCTTTATCTAAATTATTAGAAGAATATCGTATTTCAGAATTAATTTTTATTTTAAATTGAGGATGATTTTTTATCTCAAGAATCATAAAATTACCTTCAGTAAATCTTTTTGCAAGCTCTTTTCCCAATCCTTCCAATTTAATATAATTACAATATTTAGAACAAGCATTATATATAATCAATCTGATCTCATTTCTCTTTTTAAAATCTGGTAAAGGTAATATTTTTATATGTCTAAAAATAAATAGAGTAAAAATTGATAAAATAATTGTTAAAAAAAGAAAGGGAATCGAAATAACTTTTTTCCTTCTTCTACGAAATTTCCTAACTACCATACTATTTTCTCCTTATTAATTGTCAAATATTATTTTATTAAACCTCTTTCCCGTGCCCATTTCTCAATTTGTTCAATCTCATCATAACTAACAGATTTTGGAGTATTTTCAATAATGGTCAAAATATCAGATTCTGTTATCTTATCTCTTCTTTGAAAAGCTAAAAAGGCAGATTCTTCAATAATTTGCTCAATATCTGCTCCTGAATAACCCTCTAATTTTTCTGCAATTTTATTAATATCTTCTTCAGTAAGGGAGTGGTCTCTTTCTCTTAATTGTAATTTTATTATTTCTTTCCTTGCTTCCATATTAGGTAAGCCGATATAAAAGATCTTATCAAATCTTCCAGGTCTAAGAAATGCAGAATCTAT
>JAOADF010000112.1 GCA_026417425.1 Dictyoglomaceae bacterium | reverse complement strand
CAACCGTGTGGCTTTTTAATTTATAAAGGGGGATAAAGAATGAGAGTAGTAATTATTGGAGGAGGAATAACAGGAGCTTTTATTGCGTGGGAGCTTTCTAAATATGACCTTGATCTTATTCTTATAGAAAAAAATTTAGATGTAGGTTGGGGAGCTACAAAGGCAAATTCAGGAATTTTACATGCAGGATATGATGATCCTCCAGAAACCCTAAGAGCAAAACTTTGTGCAAGGGGAAATGAGCTACATTTTAAAATTTCTCAGGAACTTGAATATGATGTTAAGAGAAAGGGATCCTTAGTTGTTGCCTTTAATGATGAGGAGTTGAAAGTTTTAGGAGAACTTTTAAAGAGAGGAGAAAAAAATAATGTACCCAATCTTACAATTCTAAAAGGAGAAGAAATTTTTGAAAAGGAACCTAATTTAAGTAGAGAAATAAAATATGCCTTGTGGGCGGAGACTGCAGGAATTATAGAACCTTGGGAGGCTACCATTGCAGTCACCGAAAATGCAATCCAAAATGGATTAAGACTTATTCTTGGCGAAAGAGTAGTAGATTTTGAAGTAAAAAACAAAAGAATTATTAAAGTAATTACTAATAAAAATTCTTATGATGTAGATTTAGTCATAAACTCTGCAGGATTATATGGAGACGAGATAGCAAAAAAGGCAGGATCAGAGTTTGTACCCATATATCCCAGAAGAGGAGAGTATATACTATTAGATAAAAAATTAGGAAACATTGTAAATTCAATTATATTCCCTACTCCTACCTCCAAAAGTAAGGGAATATTAGTAGTTCCTACAATAGATGGGGGGATCCTTCTTGGTCCTACTGCGGAGGATCTTCCTGAAGATCAAAAAGAAAATAATGCTACCTCTTATCATGGATTAATAAAAGTAATAGATGAGACAAAAAAATTAGTGCCATCTATAGATATATCCTATGCTATAAAGACCTTTGCAGGACTTAGGGCAGAAACCCCAAATAAAGATTTCTTCATAAAAGAAAGTGAAAAAATTAAAAACTTTATTAATGTGATTGGAATTAGATCTCCGGGATTAACATCCGCACCAGCAATAGCGGAATATGTAGTGGAGAAAATTATAAAGGATAAAATGAAAATTAACTTGATAGAAAAAAAGAAATTTATAACTAAAAGAAAAAGAATTGAGAAATACTCAGAACTTTCCTTTGATCAGTGGAACAAAAAAATTAAAAGAGATCCTTTATGTGGGAATATTATTTGCTACTGCAACATGATAACCGAGAGAGAAATTATTGAAACTATAAAAAGAGGTGCAAAAACTTTGGATGGAGTAAAATTTAGGACTCGAGCCTCCTTTGGGAGATGCCAGGGAAATTTTTGCATACCAAAGATTTTAGAAATCTTAGCCCGAGAATTAAATAAAGATATTTCGGAGATAGTGATGAACTCAGAAGACTCATGGATACTAAATGGGAGGGTAAGACCGTGAAAACTGATATAGTAGTTATAGGTGGTGGTGCTGCTGGAATTGGATCCGCCCTTTCCGCTTATAAAGAAGGTTTAGATGTGGTTCTTATAGAAAGAGAAGAAAGAATTGGCGGAGTTTTAAATCAGTGTATTCACAATGGATTTGGATTGCATTATTTTAGAAAAGAGTTAACAGGACCTGAATATGCAGAAATTTTTATAGAAATGCTTAAAAATACAGATGTAAAGATTTTTTCGGATTCTTTCTTACATTCCATAGATATCAAAGATAAAAAAATCTATCTTATAACTCCCTATGGGGTAAAAACCATAGAAACAAAAGCTATAGTAGTTGCCACAGGAGCAAGGGAAAGAACCTTTGGAAGCCTCTTAATTCCCGGAAAGAGACTTTCTGGCATATTTACTGCAGGAATGGCACAAAAATACATTAATATTTTAAATATCTTTCCTGGAAAGAGAGCTCTTATTTTAGGATCTGGTGATATAGGACTTATCATGGCAAGAAGGCTTACCTTGGAAGGGGTGGAAGTTGTAGGAGTTGTTGAGAGACTTCCCTATCCCGGGGGATTGTTAAGAAATGTGGTTCAGTGTCTTGAAGACTATAATATTCCATTATATCTATCCTCAACAGTAATAGAAGTAAGAGGAAATGGAAGAGTAGAGGAGGTAGTTGTGGCTAATGTAGATGAAAACTTTAAACCTATATTGGGTACAGAAAAAATATTTAAAGTTGATACCCTAATTCTATCTGTGGGATTAATACCGAATATAGAACTTCTTGAAGATAAGGTAGAAATAGATAAAGTAAGTAAAGGGTTTTCTGTCAATAATTTAGGACAGACTTCTTTAGATTTTATCTTTGCCTCTGGAAACTGCACCATAATCTATGATTTAGTGGATTATGTTTCTATTGAAGGAGAAAAAGCAGGAAAATATGCAGGTTTATATGTAAAAGGTGAAAAATATAATCAAAAAATTCCCATTAAGAAAGGAGAGAATATAGGAATTTTATACCCCAATTACTATACGCCAATAGAGAATCTAACTCTATATATTAGAGTAAGAAAACCTATGGAAAAGGGAATCTTGAAAGTAGGAAAATTTGAAAAAGAATTTAAAGATTTAATTCCAAGTGAAATTTTAAGAGTAAACATTAAAGATAAATATATTGAGAATTTAAAAGAAATAGAAGTCTCAATAAAGGGGGAATAAATATGCTTAAAAAATTTGTATGTGTACAATGTCCTATAGGATGTAAATTAATAATAGAAATAAGGGATGATGAAAATTCAATAAGGAATATAGAGGGATATAAATGTAAAAGAGGAGTAGAATATGCAGAAGATGAAATAAGAGATCCAAAAAGAATTCTAACTACAAGCATTAAAGTTATTGGCGGAGAACTACCATTAGTCTCTGTAAAAACTGATAAGCCTATTTCCATAAAATATATAAAAGATGTCATGAATGTAATAAAAAACTATAAAATAAAAGCTCCAATTAAAAGGGGAGATATAATTATTCAGAATATTGTAAATACAAAAGTAAATATTGTTGCTACAAGAACTGTGAAAAGGTTAGAAAAAATTTCACCTTCTAAAAAAGGTACCAACTATTAAATTATGAAGTCTTGGTCTAAATTCTATCATCTGCTCCAAGTTATTTTCCTCAGAAGGAGTTATATTTCTATCAGGAAGATAAATTACCTTTCGAGAGATATGAGTTCTATTGGAAAGAAAGATAACAATTAGCTTTTTTAAAGGATCAATCCATAAGCTTGTTCCTGTATATCCTGTATGTCCAAAACTTTTTTCACTAAAAAGATCTCCACATGATGAAGATATACTTTTAATCATCCATCCCAATCCCCTTTTCTCATCTCTAAAGGATATATGCTCCCTCGTAAACAACTCTAGGGTATAAGGGGAGAAGATCATGTATTCTTTATTTATTAAAGATCTTGCATATCTATATAAATCTTCTGCTGTTGAAAAAAGTCCTGCATTTCCACTTATTCCTCCTTGATAATATGCCAATTCATCATCGGGCTCTCCCCTTAAAATTTTCTCCTCTCTTTCACAAGTTGGAGCAATCCTTCTTTTGTTCTTTGGAAGAAATCCTGTATCCCTCATATTTAAGGGATTAAAAACATTTTCCTTTACATATTTATCAAAGGGAACATGAGTTATTTCTTCTATAATATATCTTAAAATAATAAAATTTAAACAGGAATAGAGAAAATCTTCACCTGTTTTATATAAAAGAGCTGTTTTTAAAATCTCTTCCTTTAACTCCTCGGGATTTTTGGCATATTTCCAAGCATTAGAATAGGAAGGAAGCCCAGAGGTATGGGTAAGAAGATGAAAAATTTTAATTTCCTGTTTTTCTCCATAAGAAAATTCCTTGAGAAATTTTCCTACAGAATCCCAAAGTCTTATCTCTCCATCCTCCAAAAGTTTCATTATTGCAGGAGTAGTAGCGATAACCTTTGTAAGGCTTGCAAGATCATATATAGTATCTACAGAGTTTTCTTCTTTTTCAGGGAATAATGCTCTGTATCCATAAGCTTTTTCAAATATGATTTCCTTATCATTTCCTATTAATAAAACTCCCCCAGGAAAGGTTTTATTCCCTATATATTTTTCTATAAGTTCATCAATCTTTCTCATATTTATAATCTTAATATATTTATGGAATTTTTTCAACTTTTTGATATAATGTATATATATTATAATGTATATATAAAAGAAAGGAAAAAGTGATATGAGAATAGTAGTTCTTATTAAGCAGGTTCCTGCTACCGATAAGGTAAAAATGGATGAGAAGACAGGAACAATGAAAAGAGAAGAGGTAGAAGCAGTTATTAATCCTTTGGACTTATATGCGATAGAAGCAAGTCTTCAGGTTAAAGAAAGTATAAAAGAAGATACAGAAATAATAGTTATTTCCATGGGACCTCCAAAGGCAAAAGAAGCAATAAAAGAAGCAATTTCTATGGGATGTGATAAAGGATATCTTCTTTCAGATAAAGCCTTTGCAGGTGCAGATACTTGGGCAACCTCTTATACCCTTTCTAGCTTTATTAAAAAATTAGGAGATTTTTCCATTATCTTTACAGGAGAAAGGGCAACCGATGGAGAAACAGGACAGGTGGGACCAAGCCTTGCAGGACAATTGGATCTTCCCATATTAACCTATGTAAGTAAAATTAATGAGATTGGAAGGGATTACATTATTGTAGAAAGGGAAACAGAGGAAGGAACAGAAGTAATCTTTTCTTCTTTGCCCTGTGTAATCTCAGTAATAAAAGCAATCTCAGAGCCAAGACTCCCCACTTTATATGGGAAAATAAGAGCAAGGGAAACAGAAATACCAATTATTAACATTAAAGATTTAGAGCTTTCTGAAAAAGATGTGGGACTCTTAGGATCTCCTACAAGAGTGGTAAAAATATTCTATCCAAAGCTTTCAAGAAATGGAATAAAGATTAAAGAGAAAAATACTGAAAAAGCAGTGAATATTATTATAAAATTTTTAGAAGAAAGAGGGATTTTATGAGGGATATATTTATACTCTCTGAAGTAAGAGAAGGAAAGATTCATCCTATAACCTATGAGTTATTGGCATGGGGAAGAATTCTTACGGACAAATTAAAGGGAACTCTTTCCGCTTTAGTATTGGGAAGTAATTTAGAAGATCAATTGGAAGAAATAATATATTATGGTGCAGATAAAGTTGAATTTTTTAAGAATAGGGAATTAGAAATCTTTAATGTAGAAAATTTTGTGAAAGTTTTAATTCCTTTTATAAAAGAAAGAAGTCCTGAAATTATTTTAGCAGGTGCTACCACTCAGGGAAGAACTCTCATGCCCTATCTTGCGGGAAAATTAAAAACAGGACTTACTGCGGATTGCACTTATCTAGATATAGAGGAAGAAACAGGACTTCTTCTTCAGACAAGACCAGCTATTGGAGGAAATGTTCTTGCCACAATAAAAACTCCAGAACATAAACCTCAGATGGCAACAGTTAGACCAAAAGGTAAAAAGCCTCTTCGAAGAGATATAAAAAGAAAAGGAGAAATTATTATTCACAATATAGAGGAAGAATTTTCACCAAGAGTTAAAAGATTAAGCTTTAGAAAAAGAGAAGAGGAAATTTCCTTAGGAGATGCAGAAATCGTTATCTCAGGAGGAAGGGGATTAAAAAATCCTCAAAATTTTTCCCTTCTCTTTGATATTGCTCATCTTTTGGGAGGTGCGGTGGGAGCTTCCCGATCCGTTGTAGATATGGGCTGGATAAAATATCCCCATCAGGTAGGATTAAGTGGGAAGACAGTAAATCCAAAGGTATATATTGCAGTGGGAATTTCTGGAGCGGTTCAACATCTTGCAGGAATGATAAATTCTGAAAATATTATTGCCATAAATAAAGATCCTGATGCTCCTATATTTCAAGTATCCGATTTAGGAATTATTGGAGATGCTTTAGAGATTCTTAACCTTTTAAAGAAGAAATTAGAGGAGAGGAAGAAAGAAAATGTTTAGAAAAGTAAATGAGATGATTATTGATGAATTGATAAATATCTGTGGAGAAAATGATGTTTTAACAAATCATGAAGATTTGGAGAGATATTCTCAGGATGAGTCAGGAAAATTCTATGCCCATCTTCCTGAAATAGTAGTAAGACCTGAATCTTCAGGAGAAGTTTCAAAAGTATTAAAACTTGCTAATGAAAATTTAATTCCCATAACTCCAAGAGGAGCAGGAAGTGGTTTAGCAGGTGGTGCAATCCCTCTTTATGGTGGATTGGTCTTATCCTTTGAAAAAATGAATCAAATATTGGAAATAGATAAGGGAAATCTTACTGCAACTTGTGAACCAGGAGTGGTAACCAATGACCTTTGTAAAAAAGTGGCAGAAGAAGAATTATTTTACCCTGGATATCCTATGAGTGTGGAAACAAGTTTTTTAGGGGGAAATGTTGCTACAAATGCAGGAGGAAGTAAGGTTATAAAATATGGGAATACAGGACATCATGTTCTTTTCTTAGAAGTGGTCCTTCCTTCAGGAGAGATAATAAATATTGGAGGAAAAAGAAGAAAAGATTCTTCGGGATATAATCTTCTAAATTTATTTATAGGATCCGAAGGAACTTTAGGAGTTTTTACAAAAATTATTGTAAACCTAATTCCTTTACCTCCATACACAGTAGATCTTCTTGTTCCCTTTCCTAATGTAGAATCTGCCATCTATACTGTCCCAAAGATTATTTCAGGAAGTAAAGTTCTACCTTGTGCAATAGAATTCATAGATCAAGGATCTTATCATCTTTCAAGCATATATACGAAAGAAAGATGGGAATATGATGATAAAGCATCTTCTTATCTTATTATCCAATTTGATGGAAATAATAAAAATCAGCTTGAAGAAGCATATATTAGGGCAGGAGAGGCATGTTTAAAAGAGGGAGCCTTAGAGGTTTTTGTTGCTGAAAATCCTTTTGCCAGTGAAAAGCTTTGGAGAATTAGAAGAAATTATTTAGAGGCAATAAAAGCTGTAGATCCTTATGTAGTATTAGGAGATGCAGTAGTTCCTACATCTTCAATCCCAGAAATGCTAAGAAAAGTGAGGAAAATAGGAGAAAAGTATAAAGTAGAAATATATAATGTGGCTCATGCAGGAGATGGAAATATACATTCCGCTCCTCTAAAACCAAAGGATCTATCACCTGAAGAGTGGCAACCCCTTCAGGAAAGAATTTTAGATGAAATATCTATTATAGCGCAGGAATTGGGAGGAGCAATTAGTGGGGAACATGGAATTGGATTTGTAAAAAAGAAAGCTCTATATCATTCAAAGAAAAAGGAAATTTTAATTATGAAAGAACTAAAAAAAGTCTTTGATCCCAATGGAATAATGAATCCGGGAAAGATTTTTTAAATTAAAGATAGCTTTTAAAGATTGTGCAAAATATTTAGTGTAAAATTTTCAAATAAGAATAATTTTGGTTAAAATACAAAAATCTTATTAAGGGGCTAAGATGCCAAAATTAAAAAAGAAAAGAATAGAAACCATGTAATATTTTAACAATTTTGTGGATGAATTATAAGAAAAGAAAAAGCTTTAAGATAAAGTTTCCAAGGGATTAGAATAAGTCTTAAGGGAATGCATTATACAAAAAATCAATATTATGAATGCTGATCTGTAATCAAAAAATTCTTCCTGGTAAATGTAAAATTAGTATAAAACTTAAAAAAAATAAATTTTATCAAGCATGCTAGATTGTTTCTTTCTTGCCTCTTGATACTCTTAGAAAATCGAAAGTAAATAGAATTTGGAGATTCTTTCATAAAATGAAGATATCCACCATTTCTTGTTTTGAAGCCTTCTCTAAAATTATAATAAATAAGATTAAAACTGATTTTGTAATAATAGACTTTACTCCTTTAAAATTTCCTGATGTAGAGATATTCATTGCTTCTTTTCCCTTCAAAGGAAGATCTTTACCTTTCTATGCCAGAATTCTTAAGAAAGAAGATTTAGATGTATAGATGAAATATTGGAGATTTTACCATTCAAGCCTATCATAATTGCAGATAGAGAATTTGGATTCTATGATATTTATTGTAAGACTAAAGGGGAGGATAGGTTTCATTCTTCCCTCTGGGAAGAAGATAAACCTAAATGAATTAAATTGTGGGAAGTATTTTGGAAGTTTAAAGTTAGAAGATTTAGGGATAAAAATAGCAGTAAGAGAGGTAAATGGAGAGAAGATATTTATAGCATATAATTCAGAGATAATGAACAATAACAGTCTACACATAGCTTTAAAATACATGAAGAGGATGAAATGTGAAGAAATGCACAGAGAATTAAAGAATAGGTTAGAATTATCAGAATTAAACAAGAGATAATACAAAGAAGTATTTTCTCTAATAATAGGTATATTTCTTGGGAAAGTTTTTATTGAGAGATATAATGAATTACATAACGTTTTGTGCCTAAAATTATCAAAGCATTTATACCTTCTCTGAAAAAGGGGTGAGGAATTGATTAAAGATCATGATGGAGATTATGTAGAGGTTTTTATTACTACAGAATATAACAAGATTTATTATTGTACAAAAGATGATAAGCCTGTCTCAATAGAGGTAATGGAGAGAAAATCTGATGGAACATGGAGATCTATAGGTTTTTTACATTTACAAGGTAACAAATACCCAGTAGGTGAAGATTTTGATTATGCTCCTTTTAAAGCTGTTGAATTTCAACAAGGATATTATAATATGACCATTGGATTACATTTAACAGAGAATAGAACAATTGAAGGTAAAACATATGATGATTGTGATATAATAATTAAAGCTCAGTCTGGCATGCAAGTAATTCGATAGAAAGGAGTAGATTCAAGAGATTGGTGTGACTTAGATAACGTGGCTAAATAAATTTTTTACTCTTTCTCTCTTCTCTAAAGATACTATAATCAATTAGGAAAACTTTCCTAAGTTATTGAGTTAATGTTTCTCTATATTTTAGAAATAATAATCTCCTCTATATCCTTTAATACTTTTCTTTTATCGTTCCACCAATCATAGGACCATATTCTTAGAATTTTCCATCCTTTCGATTCTAAAAATTTCTGTCTCGTTATATCTCTTTCCCTTGCACTTCTTAAGGAATGATAGGTTGCCCCGTCACATTCTATTCCTAGAAGATATGATCCACTTCTTGGATCATATATAGCTAAATCTATTCTAAATTTTGAAACTCCAATTTGCGTCTTTACTTTCAAATTGTATTTATAAAGCATATTCTGTAATTCCTCGAATACTTCTTGCTCAAAGAAACTATCAAAACTTAAAGACTCTTTTTCGACTAAACAAAGTCCTTTAAGGATATTAGAATATGCTTCAATGTTCCTATTGGAGACCTCACGAGCGTATTTTAAATATTCCTTTAATAATTTAGGACCTTTATTTTTTGTATTCTCCACATCCAATAACTCGGGTTCTATAGAAGTTACAACATAGATTTTCTTTTTTGCTCTAGTAATAGCAACGTTTAATCTATTTTCTCCTCCAACTTTGTTTAAGGAGCCAAAATATTGATATATTCTACCTGTGTTATCAGGGGCATAACCAATAGAGAAGATTATTATATCTCTCTCGTCTCCCTGTACATTTTCAATATTCTTTACAAATAAACTCTTATCCTCCCCATTCTCAAATCTATTCATTTCTTCCCAGACAAGGTTTCCCATAATGGGATTCTTAAGTTGCAAATCTTCAAGCATTTCTTCAATAAGATCCCTCTGATTTATATTAAATGTTATTATGCCTATACTTTCTTTTTCTTTTCTAGTATTTAATAATTTAAGAACTAAATTTACAACTGTTTCTGCTTCTTTAAAATTCACTCTATTTTCCCATTTACCATCAACTAATATTCTTTCAATAGGTTTTTCATTTAACGGAAGATGAGAAGGCGGGCAAAATATGAGTTTGCTACCATAGAAGGCATTATTTGAAAAAGCAATTAACTCTTCAAAATATGAACGATAATGATAAAGTAAGTGAGTGGAAGGATAGTTTATCTTGGCAAGATCAAGCAGACTTTCTTCTTCAAAAGATGCTGCGGTCTCAATTTCATATTCATAGTCTTCCATTTCTGATACATCATCATTTATACGTATTAAAAATTCAGATGTTGGTCTAAGTTGTTTATCATCTCCTGCTATAATAACCTTTTTAGATCTATAGATTGAAGGAATAGCCCTTTCAATAAAGATTTGAGAAGCTTCGTCAAAAATAACAATATCAAAGAGTCCCTCTTTTAAAGGTAAAACTTGTGAGACAACCTCTGGAGTTAGGAGCCAACAAGGATATAACTCAATTAAAAGATCACTAAATTTTTCAAAGAAATTACGAATGGACATTAATCTTTTTTGTTTTTGGCTTTGTCTTTTCATTTCTTTATAGAACTTGATATTTTCCTTAGCTTTTTTAACAAAATTATTATCGATTTTTTCGTTTATTTCGTAAATAATTAGAGACATTTTTTCCTTAATTTTTTTATTGATTTCCTCAATAATTGCTTCGTAGTCTTTATATCTTCCTAAAATATCAAGATTAGCATTCTCATATTCACGTACTTCTTTTTCTAATATAATGTATGGTAAAAGACTTAAAAACTTTTTATAATCTTTTCTCTCAAGAATTTTTTTCTTGAAGATATTGATTATACTCTCTTCAAATAAACTTAAGTTTTTTATTTCACTTAAAATCTTTCTATAAACTTTAAATAATTTTAAGTCTTCTATTAGATTTTCTAATTCTAACCTTATATCTTTTCCAGAACTCCAGGAGTAAATTAATCTTAAATAGTAGTCTATATCAATTATATTGCTGATTTGTTTAAGAGATTCCAAAAAGTTTTTAAATTGGTCTATAGACTCTTTGACATAAATAATAAGATTCGTTTCTAAAATTTCTATATCTGAGGAAAGTTTTATATACTTAGAATATATTTTTGTTCTTTTCAATAAAGATTTAAAAATTTTTCCAAATAAACCTTCAAAAATTCTTTTATATATCTTAAGTTTTATTATATCTCTTTTTCTTTCATGATCGATTAATTCCTTAGTGATTTTTCTTATATGGTCTTCAGAAATATCTTCGTATTTATCTTTAAAATAAAGAAAAGTAGGAGAATTTTTTAGGATGTCATAATGTTCGAATTTAATATTCTGAGAAGCCTTTTCTATGATTGTATTTAAAATCATTATTGCAAGTTCGATTTTATTTGGATCAGCATTGTAATTAATTTTATTTAAAGATTCTTCTTTTAAACTTAATTCTAAATAATTAAAAACAATATCCTCTAAATTAAGCATCTTTTTGCATATTTCAAGAATTTCGTTAAATTTATGCTTATGAAGATCTTTGAAATATGTAATATTCATAAGAAATATCTTCTTATAATTTTCATAATCATTATCATATGAATATAAATCTTTTTTAAATCTACTTAATATAGAACAAGCTTCAGAGAAAGAAAGTCCTATTTTCATTTTACTCGTAAATACTTTGTGAATTTCTTCGATATTGGAAATTAAATTCTCAATTTCTGTTGAAACTTGCTTACTAGTAATTAAATACGGATTTGAATTTGTAGAAATTAAGTAGTAAAATAAATATCTTTTTTCAATTTCATTTAATAATTCAGTAATTTGGCAATAAAATTCTTTTTTTTCTTTTTCTGGGTCATGTATCAATACTAATCTCTCCTTAATTTTATGCAAGCGGTTTACTACTACATCAAGAGCTACTCTTTTTTCTGAAACTACAAGAACTTTTTTTCCATGATATAAAAAATTAGCTATCATATTTGCAATTGTTTGAGATTTTCCAGTTCCTGGAGGACCATAAATAACGAGGTTATCTAAGTTTTGGGATAATTTTAAGGCTATTAATTGAGTATAGTCAAGATCAGATATATAGATTAATTCCTTTTCTTTTAAATCTATATTATCTTGTGAAGGTGTTTTATTAAAAGAATAATTGTCATTATCTTCATTTAATATAAGATTCATAACATTTTTCTGAACAGGTTTTTCAATTATTACTTTGTAATCATAATATATTGAACTTGCTAAAGGAAAATGACCGAGAATCAAATGTTCCACAATGGAGGGGTTGTAAGATATATCCGAGGAGGGGGGATAAAATTGGATTATTTTTCCAGATAGTTTTTTATTTCTAGCAGATATTATCCTAATATCACACAAGTACTCTATTATATCTTCAAAATTTTCGAAAGATAAATCTAAGTTTATTTCTGTTTTAATTTCATTATAATATATATAAGCATTTATAAAAACAGAATTGAGAACTGGTGGTTCTGAGTATAATTCTAAAAACCATTTGTCATAAGTCATCTCTATGCCTGCTCTAAAAAGCAAAATTGGGGCTTTGAATAATGTTCCATCTTTGAAACGACCTTCGATGAAAGGATATCCGACGTTCAATTCGTATTTTCCTGTTTCTTTAAATATATTATTTATATTAGTTAATAGGCTCTTTAATGATTTAGAAAGAAAAAGAATATTTTCCTGTTCACTTTTTTCAAATTTATAGGGATCAGGTAAAATTTCTATTTTTGGAACATTTCTTCCTACCATTATATTCTTCATAGAAGAAAGAATTTCTTGAGTTTTGGAATGGGTTTTATAATATTTTTCTATGCTTTTTAAATCAAAAGCTCCTCTTTGTGTCAATCTTGTTAGTTTTAAGCTTCTACTGCGTGGATCAATCTTAAGAAGGCGGTTCATATATCTATTCAAAACTTTATAATATGCTTCATTATTTATTTTTTCTTTCATAAAATTTCATTATCCCCCTTGAAAATATGAATTATATTTACATATCAAACTTAAAATTTTTAGATTTTATTATATCATTTATTTGAAACTAATATATAAAAATAGTTATTTATTTCTCTTTGCTGATGCCTCAGATTCTTCTGGTGGTAGAGGAGTAGATTAAGGATATTAATTTAGAAATTTATGGGATATATGGAATTTAGATAATATTTTTCTTTCGTTCCATATATCCCACAATTATTTCTTAATGTTACACCTCTTTACCTTTGCTCTACGAGTATAGGATATTCAGTTATAGGCTCATCTTCTAAATAAACCCTTACTATATATATTCCTGGCTTGGTAAACAGGAAGTCTGTAAGATCATCATAAATTGCAGTTATGCTCTTGGGACCTGTTTCAAAGATTTGAGGTTCTGACACATAGATTACATTACCATCAGGATCTAATACTTCAATATGTTGACTAAATTCTCCATCTCCAGAATACCACCCATTGACCACAATAAAATCATCTGTAGATGGAAATTTTGAGAAGGCAAAATACTCAAAAACTCCTAATATAGATTGAAGCCCATTATACTTTTCATATACCTCTATAGCGGGAATGGAAAAAACTAATACTGGAAATTCCGATTCCAATTTAAAGTCAAGTTCTTCTTCGAATAATTGAACAAATAAAGGCACTCTAAAAACTATTTTATTATTTAAGACTGCCTGAACCCAGTAAATTCCAGCTCTTGGGAAAACGATATTGTTAAAATCATGAGAGAAGGAATAGGTTTCATAGTTCTTAGCAAAAACTAGTTCTTCTTCTTTGGTTTCCTTTACAATATTATTTTTAGAATCAACAATTTGGACTTTTATTTTATGTTTTCCTGTTCCAAACCAACGGGAATATACTTTAAAATTATCTGTTCCAGGAAACTTTTTGAATTTTGTAATGCTGAATAAACCATCGATTAAGGTTAAGCCATAGTCGTCTTCTAGTATATCTTCTGCAATAGCAAGACCTATAATATAAGCTTTATTTTCTGTTTGAGCAAGAGTAATGTTTGTGAGAAGAAATAT
Organism: Dictyoglomaceae bacterium; assembly: GCA_026417425.1. The sequence continues at coordinate 758 of JAOADF010000112.1, read as the reverse complement.
GGAAATAATTAGAGTTGTCAGAATAATAAGTTTTTTTAGCATTTTGCACCTCTTTTCTTTAAAAATTTTATGTTATATTATAAACCTAATACTAAAATTTTTAAATGTGATAAAAATCACATTTAACTGGAGGGATAAATGCCAAACGTAGAAATTAGAGGTGCTATAAGAATAGAAGAAGATAATCCTCTTAGTGTTAAGGATTTAATCTTAAAAAATCAAGAGACAATTAAAAATCTTTTTGCTGATAATGATTTTCCTGTTGCAATAAGACTAGAAAATCAAATAGAGGATCTTAATTATATTATTGATGATGATGTGAAATTGGATTTTATAAATTTAAAAAGTAACTTTGGAAGAAGAGTATGGGAGAGAAGTTATATTTTTCTTTTAAATTTAGCTTGTGAAAAAGTACTTCCAGATTTAAAGGTAATCGTAGAGCATTCCTATCATAAAAGTCTCTATGGAAGGTTTAAAAACTATATTCCAAAACAAAAAGATTTGGAAATTATAGAAGAAAAAATGAGAGAATTAGCAGAAAAAGATATTCCAATAGAAAAAGTGGTAGTTTCTAAAGAGGAAGCATTGAAGATCTTTAAAGAAAGAAAAGATGAAGATAAAATTAGACTCTTAAAATATATATATTCTAATAAAATTCCCTTGTATAAGATTGAGAATCATTATGAATATTCTTATCTTCCTTTAGTTCCTTCTACGGGTTATCTTAAAGTTTTTTCTCTAAAGCTTTATCAACCTGG
>JAOADF010000036.1 GCA_026417425.1 Dictyoglomaceae bacterium | reverse complement strand
TCTACTATAAATAGCTCACAAAGTCTTGGATCTTTTTCAGAACAATCCGCCAATTTTCCAGGAAGAAGAGTTGACTCTAAAAGTCCCTTTCTTCTTACTAACTCTCTTGCTTTTCTTGCAGCCTGTCTTGCTCTATATGCTTCAATAACTTTGTTAAGAATTAATTTCCCTTTTTCTTGGTTCTCTGTAAAAAACTTAGTCAATTCTTCTTCTGTCACAGTCTCAACAAATTTTCTCACTTCTGAATTTCCAAGTTTTGTTTTTGTCTGTCCTTCAAATTGAGGTTCTGGTATTTTTGTATTTATTATTACTACTAATCCTTCTCTAACATCTTCTCCAGATAAAGATTCTTCTTCCTTCCATAGATTCCAATTTCTTGCAAAGTTGTTGGCAACTTTTGTTAAAGCAGATCTAAATCCTGAGACATGGGTTCCTCCCTCTATTGTGTGAATACCGTTTACATAAGACAATAAAAGTTCATCGTATCCAGTATTGTATTGAAATACAACTTCTAAAACCAGATTATTTTCTTCTCTTCTAAAATAAAATGGATCATGTAAAATTTCCTTTCCTTTAGAAAGATATTCTATAAACTCTAATAATCCTCCTTCAAAATGGAAAATATTTTTTCTATTTGATGATTCATCAATTAGTTCAATAGTTACTTCTTTATTAAGAAAGGCAAGCTCCCTTAATCTATTAGCTATAATATCATAATCAAATCTTATGGTCTCAAATATAGAAGAATCAGGATAAAAGAGAATTTTAGTTCCTGTTTCATTAGTTTCTCCAATTACCTTTATATCACCTTTAGGTTTACCTTTTTCATAAACTTGATGATAAATATTACCATCCCTTTTTACCTCAACTTCAAGTCTCGATGACAAGGCATTTACTACAGAAAGTCCAACTCCATGAAGTCCTCCACTTATTTTATAAATAGAATTAGAGAATTTACCACCTGCATGAAGAGTGGTCAATACAACTTCTAAGGCAGATTTTTTTGCTTGGGGATGAATTTCCACAGGAATTCCTCTTCCATTATCCTGTACAACAATTCCTCCATCTTTTCTTAAAACAACTAATATATAATTACAAAATCCAGATAATACCTCGTCAATACTATTATCAACTAATTCAAATACTAAGTGATGAAGACCTCGAATTCCAGTATCCCCTATATACATTCCTGGTCTTCTTCTAACTGCTTCTGTTCCTTCAAGAATTTGAATACTTTCAGCAGTATAGTTATCCTTTTTTATGGCCATATCTTCCTCCCTTTTGGAGAATTAACAAGCTTCTAAAATAATTTTTTAGAATAATTTTAAGTTCTTCATCTTCAATAACATCAACTATTTTAGCAACTCTTTCTTCATCTCGCAAAGATAGTTTAAGTTTAGATTTTTCATAGGTTTTTTTTGTCTTTCTGAAAGAAAAGCCTTTATCTAAAAAGATGATATCCTTAATCACAGGATATTTTAAGAATTTATTTAGGTCTTCTAAAATTTTTGGTTTTAAAAGATTTAACTCTTGAGCCCATATTCCACTGTCCACATATATATATAAAACTCCATTTTTAACAAATTTAGGATAGGTATGAGAAGATAAAGTCTCCCCAACAACCTCCTCCCAATTTTCCAAAGCAAGATATTCACAGATATTTTTTTCTAATTTTAATCTTGAAAAAACTTCCCAGAGTTCACTATAGATTAATTTAGGCATGATAATAAACTTCTCCTGATATTATTTCGAAAAAAGGAAAATTTTCTAAGATCTTCAATTTATAAGTAGAAGTAATAAATATTTGAAAATCTTTGATAAAAGTCCAAAATATTTTTTGTTTATCCTCATCTAATTCTGAAAAAAGATCATCAATTAATAAAATAGCTTTTTCCTTTCTTTTCTCAGATAGAAGTCTTAATTCTGCAAGCTTCCAAATAAAAAAAGCTATCTTTCTTTCTCCCCCAGAACCAAAATTTTTTAGATTATATCTTTCTCCGTTTTTTTTCCAATAAAAGACTACATCATCTCTATGAGGACCTATATTAGTATATTTTTTTTCTAAATCATTACTTTGAGAATCTATTAAATTTTTCTCAAAAGATTCTTTAATTTTTTTTTCATTATAATCATCTAAGGAAAAGCTACTTTTATATTCAATTTCCAATACATCTTCTCCTAAAAGCTCTTCACTTACATCTTTGATATGTTTCTCCATTTCTTTTAAAGTTGATAATCTATACCATAAAATATTACTTCCCTTTTCCACAAGGATTTTGTTCCATACTTCTAATTCTTTGTTATTCTGTAAATTCCTAAGGAATAGATTCCTTTGATATAGAGCTTTTTGATACTCATTTAAGGCTTTATTATATGAATAAAACAATGTTGCTAAAAATCTATCTAATAAAAATCTTCTTTTTGCGGGTTCCTCTTTAATTCTTAAAACCTCTTCATGGGTAAAAAGAATTAAAGGAAATAAATATATAAGTTCTTTTTGTTTTCTCACTATTTTCTGATTAATTTTCATTTTCTTATCTCCATATATGTTCAAAGCAGATTCCACTAAGATATTTTGCCCTTGCCAATAAACATTTCCTTTTATATATAAAAACTCTTCTTTCCATCTGACTAATTCTTTTTCCATAAAAGTTCTAAAGGATTTGCCAGTAAAAAGGAAATATATGGATTCTAATAAATTTGTCTTTCCTTGAGCATTTTTTCCATAAAGAATATTAATTTGAGAAAAATCTATCTCTATATTTTTTAGATTTCTAAAATTAATTACTCTTATTTTTTCTAAAAACAATTATTTTCTACACACCACCCTATAATAATTTCCATTAATCTCTACCATATCTCCATCTTTTAAAATTTTATGTCTATGAATTTCTCTTTCTCCATTTACTTTAACCTTCCCAGAAATTACAAGCATCTTAGCTTGCCCCCCTGTCTCAACGATGCGAGCCCATTTTAAAAATTTATTTAATGTTATAGTTGAGGTATATATTTCAATCTCTTTTATATTCATAATCTTACAGGCATTAAAACATATATATAACTTTCGTTTTCTGGAACCTTAATTAACGCAGGACCTAAATTAGAGGTAAATTTTAATTCTACCTCCTCCGACTCCAGATTCTCCAAGGGGTCAATAAGATACTCCACATTAAATCCAATCTCCAAACTTTCTTCACTTCCAAATATTTCTGCAGGAATAACCTCTCTTCCTGCTCCTCTTTCTGAAGTCAGAGAAGAAAGTACAACCTCTTGGGGTGAAATTGTAATCTTCACTGTATTTGTCTGATCCGCAGAAGCAAGAACCTCCATTCTCTCTAAAACATCTAATAATTCTTCCCTTTTACATTTAAATCCTACAAGATAATCTGTTGGAATAATTTTATCATAAGAAGGAAATTGTCCCTGAAGGAGACGAGAGGTGAAATAAATAGATTCACATTTTATAAGAATCTGACCATCTAATAATGCTAAACCAATCTCCTCTGTTTTAATTTTAGAGATAATCCTTTGAAATTCTCTAAGACTTTTCGCAGGAATAATTACACTGGGAATTTCCACAGAGCTTGATATTTTTATAAGAGCAAGCCTATGTCCATCTACTGCTACAATATATATAAATCCATCTTTACTTTCCATTAATACCCCTGTAAGAACTTGCTTTATTTCATCCTCTGCAGCTGCAAAAATAGTTTGTTTTATACCTCTTAAAAAGTCTTCTCTATTTAAGTAAATCTGAGGTTGAATATTGCCTAAGTCCAATTTTGGAAATTCTTCGGTACTTTCTCCTTGAATTTCTACATCAGAATAACCTGCATGAATAATAGCTCTATTTCTTTCATTAACACTAAACTCTAAAGATACCGAGGGAAGTTTATTTACAATATCCACAAAAAGATTTCCAGGAAGACAAACCTCACCAGGATCCTCCACTATTACAGGTATACTTAAAGATAATCCTATTTCAAGGTTATTGGACTGAAGATGGAGAGTATCATTTTCTGCTTTAAGATAAACATAAGTAAGTATAGGCATAGTTGTCTTTGTCGCTATAGCAGTTTTTACTATTTGTAAAGCATTACTTAAATCTTCCTGTTGAGTAATAAATTTCATCTTCTATCCTCCTTCCAATATTTTTCTTCAATAAATTATAACTTTTATTTGACAAAAAAACAAAGTCTTATTATAATGTTAAATGTTGAGTAGTTTAGTCAATATTTAAAGGAGAAAAGATGTTTAAAATATCTGCAAGATTAGATTGTAGTTTGAGAGCCTTGGTATTATTAGGAAAGACCTTTAAAAAAGAAATTCTTTCTTTAAATAAAATATCAGAAAGAGAAGGAATTTCTAAAGATTTTTTAGCACAATTAATGTTAGATTTGAAAAAGGCAAATATTGTGGAGAGTTTTAAAGGAATTAGCGGAGGATATATTTTAAAGAGACCTCCATCGGAAATAAATTTAAAAGAAATCTTTGAGGCTGTAGAAGGACCTTTAAGCATTATTGAATGTATTCATAATTCAGAAGGAATATGTAAAATACAAAATATTTGTTCTCCTAAAAAGGCATGGGAGTATGTTGAGAAAAAAATCTCAGAAGCCTTAGAAAGTTTAACTTTGGAGGATCTTATTATGGGAATAGAAAGAAACAAGGAGGTTATATAATTATGAAAGAACCATTATTGGAAATGAAAAACCTTTCAGTAAAAATAGGAGAGAAAAATATCATTCAAAATTTGAATTTTAGATTGAATCAAGGAATACATCTTCTTTTAGGACCAAATGGGGCAGGAAAGTCCACATTATTGGCTTCAATTATGGGATTGGCGAGATTCAAAACATCGGGAGCGATTCTTTGGAAAGGGGAAAATATTACAGATTTACCTCCTGATAAAAGATTTCAAAAGGGAATCTTTTTAGCATATCAATTACCCCCAGTGGTAAGAGGAGTTCGATTAAAGGATATTATTAAGAAAATTTTAAATATTAATCCAAAGAATGAACTTCCAAAGGAGTTTTATCAATATCTAAAAGATTTAGAACTTAGTGAATCCTTTTTGGAAAGGGAAATAAATCAAGGTTTTTCTGGGGGTGAAAGAAAAAAGAGTGAAATTCTTCAAGTTTTATTAGCAAAACCCGAATTAGCTCTTTTAGATGAACCTGATTCAGGGGTAGATATAGATTCTTTAAAATTAATAGGTAAAACAATTCAAAAAATTTCAGAGAAAAGTAATTTACTTATTGTTTCCCATAATCTAAAAATTTTAGATTTTGTTAAACCAAATTCTGTATTAGTTTTAATAGATGGTAAGTACATATTTTCTGATGGTATAGAGATAATTCATATTATTGAAGAGAGAGGATATGATTTTTTAAGGAGGAAATTGTATGTTGAAAACCTATCTTTTGGAAATTAGAAATAAAGCTTTGAAAGCTAAAGATAAAACAGCTCCTTTAGGTCCAGATATTAATTTAGAGGGTTTTTTTAAAGAGATAAAAGAAAATTACTTAGAAGATTTGTCCCAATTACCTTCAGAAATCATTGAAAATATGCAATATTCTGGTATTTCTCCAAAAGAGGAAGAAAGAGCAGGCACTTTCTTTCAGATAGATCACAGTGTAGTCTATGAAAAACTGAATAAGATTTATCAAGGCAAATTAGAAATAAGTTCCATCGAGGAAGCTTTAAATAAATATGAATGGTTAGAAAACTATTACGGAAGATTAGTTTCTCCAGATACTGATAAATATACTGCTTGGGCAGAATTAAAACCCACAGGAGGCTATTTTATCCATGTATATCCAAATCAAAAAATAACTACTCCTGTACAATCCTGTTTATATATAAAAGAAGGAAATATAAGTCAAAATGTTCATAATTTAATCATTGTAGAAGAGGGAGCAGAAGTTTTTGTAACCACTGGCTGTTTAACCCATCTAAAAAATGAACCCGGAGTCCATATTGGAATCTCTGAATTTTTTGTGAAAAAGGGAGGAAAATTATTTTTTACAATGATTCATAACTGGTCTGAGGAATTTCATGTAAGGCCAAGAACAGCAGTTAAGATAGAAGAGGGAGGTATTTTTATCAATAATTACATTTCCCTAAAACCTGTTAAATCAATTCAGAGTTTTCCCACAGCTTATGTTGGAAAAGATGGAATTGCAAGATTCTATAGCATAATATATGGTAGAAAAAATTCTTATATAGATTTAGGTGCAAGAATAGTTTTAGAAGAGGAAGGAGCGCGAGGAGAAATAGTTTCAAGAATTATTGCAGATGAATCCTCTGAGATTTATAGTAGAGGTGAAATTATTGGCAAAAAGGAAAAAACAAAGGGACATTTAGATTGTAAAGGAATGTTATTAAAGCCTACTACAAAAATTTCTGCTATTCCTATACTTACTGCTGAGAATCCTGAGAGTGAATTATCCCATGAAGCTGCAATAGGTCCAATAGCAGAGGAAGAAATTGAATACTTAACTACTAGGGGATTCGATAAAGATGAAGCTATCTCGACTATAACTCGAGGTTTTTTAGATTTAGATATCCCTGGCCTTCCAAAGGTAGCTAAAGAACAAATAAGCTACGCAGTGGCTCAACTTGAAAAGGGAGGATTATAATTCCACCTCTCCCACTCCATTTGTTGTCTCTAAAATTAATATCTCAGGAGGAAAACCAAATCTCAGTTTATAAGATTCTTCAATCTTCTGACGCCAAAGATTAAGCATTTTTGAGAAAACAAGGTTTATTGTAGAACCCCCAAATCCTCCTCCTGTCATTCTTGAAGTAAAAGCATAATATTCATGAGCTTTTTCAAAAAGAAAGTCTAATTCTTCACAAGTAACTTCATAAAGATATCTTAAACTGTTATGGGATTCTACCATGTATTTATCTAATTCTTCCCATTTGTTTTCCTTCAACGCCTTCACAAAATCAAGAACCCTTAGATTCTCTTTATAAACATGTTCCACTCTTCTTTTTAAAGGTTCAGGAAGAACTTTTTGTGATAAACGAAAACCTTCTTCATCTAAATCTCTTAGTGAATTAATGGGAAGATAATTTTTTAAAATTTCTAAAGCCCTTTCACCTTCTTCTCTTCTCTTCGTATACCCTTCTCCTGCTATAGAATGTTTTACTTTTGTATCTACTATTACCAATTCCAAATCTTTACTTTTTATATCAAAAGGAATATATTCGTATTCTAAACTTCTTGTATCTAATAGAAGAGTATAATCTTTTTTCCCAAAAGCTGATATAAATTGATCCATAATACCACATCTTGCCCCTACAAATTCGTTTTCAGCCTTTTGAGACAATTTAACAATATCTATTAAATTTAAAGGAAGTTGAAAATACTCTTTTAACCCAGAGGCAACAGAGACTTCGTAAGCAGCAGAGCTTGACAATCCTGCACCTATGGGAATTTCACTACGAATATATCCATCAAATCCTGGTATCTCTCCTACTTTTTCCCTTATTTCTTTTAAAACTCCCAGTAAATAATTAGTCCATGGAAATTTCTCACTATATTCAATGTTATTTAATTCAAATTGGCAGGATTGAGAAAAATTTTCAGAATATATCTTGACTCTTTTTGTGTTATTTTCTTTTAAAAAGAAATAAAAATATTTATTTATTGCACAAGGAAGAACATATCCAAGATGGTAATCTGTATGCTCTCCAATAAGATTCACCCTCCCAGGAGCCCTAAATCCTCTAACTTTCTCAAGATTACCGAAAAATTCTTTTAAATTATTATTCATTCTCCCACCCTCCTTATGCTTTCCCTAATAAGTTCTGCTGAGTCCTCAGGAGCTAATGGATTTATAAAGGTTCCTGATCCTGATTCCACACTAGCAAGATATTTAATCTTATCTCTGTCTCTATGAAGGGAATAAAATTCAATATGAAAATGATAAAAGGGATATTCACCTTTAGAAGGTTTTTGATGTAAAACCATCATATATGAAAAATTGAATCCATATACATTATCATAAGCTTTAGCAATTTTTTGTATAATCTCTGCTAAATACATTTTTTCTTCATAAGTCATTTCAGGAAGCGAACCTATATGTCTATTGGAATATATATGAAGTTCAAAGGGATATTTACCATAAAAAGGAGAAAAAGCAGTGAAATATTTGTTATCATAGACTAACCTTTTCTTTTCTTTTTTCTCTTTTTCTAATATGGAGCAAAAAAGACACTTCCCCTTTTTATTATAATATTCCTTTGAGGAATCTATCTCTTTTTCAATAATAGGTGGAATAAAAGGAAAAGCATATATTTGACCATGGGGATGATGAAGACTTACACCTATTATTTCTCCTCTATTTTCAAAAATAAATACATATTTTATAAATTCTAAAGCACTTAAATCTTTAAATCTATCCTCCCAAACTAATATTAACTTTTCTATTTGTTCTAAAGGCATGCGAGATACCGAAGAGGCATGATCCATAGAATATAAAACTACTTCGCATACACCCTGTCCACCCTTTAGTTTATAAATTTCATCCTCCAAAGGAATAACATCAAAAACTTCCTTAGTTAAAGAAGGAAATCTATTTTCAAAAACCAATAGATCATAG
>JAOADF010000008.1 GCA_026417425.1 Dictyoglomaceae bacterium | reverse complement strand
TTGAATTTCTTCTTTTTCTGCAATGTATTCTTCTTTACAGGATAAACAAATGGTCCTTACTAATCTTTGAGCAACAACTCCAAGAAGAGAAGATGCAATTAAAAAGGGTTCTACTCCCATCTGTAATAAACGGGCAATAGCAGATACAGCATCATTAGCATGAAAAGTAGAAAGAACTAGATGTCCCGTTAATGCTGCTTCTATGGATGTATTTAAAGTTTCCGTATCTCTAATTTCTCCAACCATTATAATATTTGGATCCAATCTTAAGATACTTCTTAATCCCATTGCAAAATCTATATTTATTCTTGGCTGAACCTGTATCTGATTTATCCCAGGAATTTCATATTCCACAGGATCTTCTAAAGTAATTATATTCACTTGAGGCTGATTTAAAACATTTAATGCAGCATATAAAGTTGTAGTTTTTCCACTTCCTGTAGGACCTGTAACTAAAATAAGGCCAAAAGGTTTTCTTATAAGACTTTCAAAAATAGATAAATCTTGAGAAGACATTCCCAATCGATCCAATTCTATTAAAACTTTTGTTTTATCTAAAAGCCTAATTACAACCATTTCTCCATGAGATGCACCAATACTTGCTACTCTTAAATCAAAAATTCTGTTTTCATATCTATAAGATGTTCTTCCATCTTGAGGTCTTCTTTTCTCAGCAATATCCATTCCTGCCATAACTTTTATTCTACTCACTACTGCATCCTGAAGCTCCTTAGGAATACTCATTATATCAAATAGTATCCCATCTATTCGATATCTCACTCTCATATCTTTCTCTTGGGGATCTAAATGAATATCACTAGCATTTCTTAATATTGCTTCATTTATAATAGAAGAAACCAGTCTTACTACTGGTGCTTCTTCTACTTCTATCACAGGAGGTGCTTCTACAACTATCTCTACTGGCCTTCTTGACTGATAATTTTGGATTACTTCCTTTGTGGTTTTATCTAAGGAAAATACTTGAGATAAAGCCTGATTAAATTCTTTTTCTGTTATCAAAAATAACTTTAAAGGTGATCTTACTATTCTTCTTATTTCATTAACCACTGCAGAATCCAAGGGAGGAACAATAGCAACATGAACTATTCCCCCTTCTCTTCTTAGCGGTAAAAATCTAAATCTTCTTAGTATTCCTTCTGGAAAATTTGAAATAAATCTTTCATCAATCTTCATTTCTGAAAGAGGAATATAGGGAACTTCACTCTGTAATTCTAAAACTCTTCCAATATCCTCAGGCTTTACGTATCCCCTTTCAATTAAAATTTGTCCCAAACGAGCTCCTGTTTTTTTCTGCTCTTCAAGAGCTTTTTCTAACTGCTCTCTTGTTATCAATCCCAATTCTAAAAGATATTCCCCAATGGGTTTTTTATCTTTCATAATTTTTTACTCAATTCTTCCTCTAAAAGATTCTTAACCAAATCTAAACTTGCCCTTCCCTTTGTCTCCTTCATCACCTGTCCTACTAAAAAGTTTATTACATTTTTTTTACCTTTTAAATAATCAAAGACTGCTTTTTCATTTCCATCTATAACCTTTTTTACTACCTCTTTTAGGAAATCTAAATCACTTACTGTTTTTAGTCCCTCTTTCTCCACTATCTTTTCAGGAGATTCTTTTGTATCTAAGTATTTCCTTAAGATTTCTTTTCCTACGGGTCTTGTGATTTCATTTTTATCTACCATCTCTATAATTTTAACAAATTCTCTCGGTTCAATCTTTAAATCTCTAAAATTTAATTTTTGGTCATTTAAGTAACTCATAAGTTCCACAGTTATCCAATTACTCAAATTTTTGGCGTTATTGTACAACTTATGACAATCATCAAAAAATTCACAAAGTTCCCTTTCTGAAGTAATAATCTCTGCTTCTATGGATGATAAAGAAAAGGTATTTTGTAAATATAGTTTTTTTTGAAGAGGTAAAGGAGGTATAGTTTTTCTAATTTCCTCTAAAGTTTCTTTGGGAATTATCAGGGGAGGAATGTCTGGTTCTGGAAAGTATCTATAGTCTTCTGCCTCTTCTTTACCTCTTAAGGTTACCGTTATTTGCTTCTTCTCATCCCAATGTCTTGTTTCTTGAATAACTTCTTTCCCTTCCTTTAAAAGATTAATTTGTCTTTCAATTTCGTATTCCAATGCCTTTTCTAAAGAGTAAAAAGAGTTTACGTTCTTAATTTCTGTTCTTGTTCCTAAGATTCCATTTTCAGTCATAATGGATATATTGGCATCACATCTTAAGGAGCCCTTTTCCATATCTCCACTACTTACTTCCAAATATCTTAATATTTTTCTTAATTCTTGGAGAAATAATCTTGCTTCTTTTGCAGAGTGAATATCGGGTTCCGTCACTATCTCCATTAATGGAATACCACATCTATTTAAATCTACCAGGCTATATTCTGCTTCCGCTAATCTATCTCCTTCTCCTACATGAAGTAATTTTCCAGTATCTTCTTCTAAGTGAATTCTCTTTAATCTAACCCTTTTTATTTCTGAATCTAATTCAAATTCCACATATCCACCCCTTGCTAAGGGAAGATCATACTGAGAAATTTGATACCCCTTTGGTAGATCAGGATAAAAATAATTTTTCCTGTCAAATTTAGAGAAAGGAGATATTTCACAATTTAAAGCAAGGGCAGTTTTAATAAGAAGTTCTATAGCTTTTTTATTAGGGACAGGAAGAACTCCAGGCATTCCCATACAAATAGGACAAACAAGAGTGTTTGGAGGAGCATTCTCATGATCAGTGCTACAGGAACAAAACATTTTTGATTTCGTCAAAAGTTGAGCATGAACTTCTAAACCAATAACAGGAATATACATCATATTCTCTCCATACTGGGATATTTTTCTGAAAAATCCATTAACTTTTGAAAGGCATAAGATATCTGTAAAAGTTTATCTTCAGAAAAGAAGGGACCCATAAATTGAAGTCCAATAGGTAAATTATTTTTAAATCCTGAAGGAATAGAAATAGCTGGAATTCCTGCAAGATTTACAGGTATAGTTAAAATATCTGTAAGATACATCTGTAAAGGATCAGTTATTTTTTCTCCTAATTTAAATGGAGGGATAGGACTTGTAGGCGAAACTATTAAATCTACTTTTTTAAAGGCGGATTCAAAATCCTGACGAATGAGAGTTCTTACTTTTGCAGCCTTTAGATAATAGGCATCGTAGTATCCTGCAGATAGAGCATAAGTTCCCAAAATTATCCTTCTTTTTACCTCATTCCCAAAACCTTC
>JAOADF010000156.1 GCA_026417425.1 Dictyoglomaceae bacterium | reverse complement strand
GCTCTTAAAAATGTAGAAAAGGTTTTAATTGAAGAAAAAAAGGAAACTTGGGCTCAAAAGGTAACATACTTTTTTGTACAAGAAATGGTAACTCAGGGAAGGGTAAAGATAAATTCAAATCCTTCAAGGGCACAAGTATATATTAATAATGACTATAAAGGGAATACACCTATCACTTTGACCCTTTCTGAAGGAAGCTATAGAGTTCTTGTTAAATTAGAAGGATATAAAGATTATGAAACTACTATTATTGTGGAGGGGAATAGAGAGAAAGAATATAATTTTAATCTTTCCCCAAGATATGGAGATCTAACTATATTATCTACTCCTTTAGGTGCTTCTATTTATCTTGATGGTGTGTATAGAGGTAGGACTCCTTTAACTATTAAAAATCTTTTGGTAAAAACCTATGAATTGAAACTAACTTATCCTGGATATCAGGATAAAGTAGAAAAAATTGAGGTCAAAGAGGGAACTGAAGTAAGATTGAATTTATCTTTACTTCCTGCTTTTGGAAATCTAAGTATATATTCTAATCCTTCGGGAGCTGAGGTATATCTTAATGGAGTTTATAGAGGGATTACTCCTCTAACCATTTCTGATCTTTCTCCTGGTACATATCAAATTCAATTGAGAAGAAGTGGATATAAAGATCTTTTAAGTTCTGTGATTGTAACCTCAGGAACCACATCTTCTTATAATTTTACCCTTACCCCTCTTCTAGGAATAATAAATATATTTTCAAGTCCCTCAGGTGCAGAAGTTTATATTGATAGAATTTATAAAGGGAAAACTCCCCTTTCTCTTTCTGATGTTCCTTCTGGAACCTATGATATTAGGGTAATCCTTCCTGGATATGAAGAGTATTCTGAGAGAATTGTTCTTGCACCAGGAGAAGTAAAAAATGTTAGTGTAAGTCTTAAACCTTTATATGGAGAAGTATTTATAGACTCAAAACCTCAGGGCGCAAAGGTTTATATTAATGGTAAATATCAAGGAAATACACCTATTACTATTAATCTTTTTGAAGGAAGATATACTTTAACTCTAAGTCTTTCTGGGTATGATGAGGTGAATACAGAATTAAATGTTAAAAGTAAAGAAAAAAGTAATTATGTATTTGTTCTTTCCCCTATAGAAATTCCTTATATTTATTCTCTCAGTTTTACTAAGGGTACCGCAGAAGGAAATTTAATAATAACAAGATTGGAAAATTCCATTTTTAGTAAAGATGACGGAGTTTTTAACTTGACACTTCTTCCCTCAGGTATTTTAGAAACAAAGGTACCCCTTTCAAGATTTAAGAAAATATTGTTAAAGATTAATTTCTCTATTTCTCCTGACACTAAAGGATCTATAAATCCCATATTTGAAGTAAGTCTTAATGGAAAATCTATAACATTGCCCTTTGCCATTGAGAGTAAGGAATATCTTACAGTAAAATGGGATATAACTTCCTATTGGTTACAGGATAAGGAAAATATTTTAACTTTTTATGTAAGTAAAGGAGTAGAAGGTGGTTTAAAAATAAAAGAAATTATTATAGAAGGGAAATAAACAAGAATGAAGTTATGCCCTTGCTGTAATGTGGAACTAGTTACTAAAAAAGTTCCTACATATTATGAAAGATACTTAGAAATTGAACAATGCCCAAATTGTTATGGTATTTGGTTTGATAAATGGGAATTAGTTGCCCTTAATCCTGATAAAGTTAAGGATTTGGAATATGAAAATATTCTGCCTTCTTCTTGTGTTCCAACAATTTGCCCCAAGGATCAAA
>JAOADF010000084.1 GCA_026417425.1 Dictyoglomaceae bacterium | reverse complement strand
TGCTGTAATTTTTGCCTTAATCTTAATGAAATTAAAAAAAAGAGAATTTGAAAAATCTCAAAATAGTATTCTGGAAGATCTCAAAGAAGGAGTTTATTATTCTTTTAATTCAATAGTAGTAAAAAATGTATTAATATTTATTTTTATCGCAAGCCTTATTTCTTCTTCTTATAGTGTTCTTTTGCCTATTTTTGCCTCAGAAATTTTAAAAGGAGGTTCTGAAACCTTGGGATTTCTTATGAGTAGTACAGGATGCGGAGCTTTAATGGGAGCTTTATATCTTGCAGGAAGGAAAAATATAAAGGGTATAGAGAATATTATTGTATATGCACTGTTTTTTGCTGGTTTCGGACTTATTCTTTTTTCCTCTTCAAGAAACATATTTTTTTCAATTTTTAGTTTGATTATAGCTGGTATGAGTTTTATGCTAAATGCAGTATGTAGTAATACTTTAGTACAAACTATTATTGATGATCATATAAGGGGAAGAGTTATGAGTTTTTATGTTACATTTTTCATGGGAGCTATGCCCATTGGAAGTTACATTGGTGGGTTAATAAGCAAATTAATAGGTCCCTCAAACACTGTTTTATTAGGAGGAATAATTTGTATTATAAGTGCTTTAATTTATTATTCAAGGCTACCTATTTTAAGAGATAAAATCTATTCTAAGATAAAGATTGTAAGTTCTTAGCAAAAAGAGATGGAATATCCTCTCCAATACCTATTAAATGTATTTCCTTAAAACTATGGGATTCCTTCTTAATAAAATCAATTATTGTTTCTATAATTATCTTTGTTCCTAAATCCTGAGGAAAACCAAAAATTCCACAACTTATTGCAGGTATACTTAGGCTTTTAATATCCTTTTCCGCTGCTAATTTTAATGTGCTTTGCACTGCCTTTTTAAGCTTATTATACTCATCTCCTTCTCCCCATCTTGGTCCCACAGTATGAATCACATATTTTGCTTTTAAATTTCCAGCAGAGGTAATCATTGCCTCTCCCGTGGGAATGGGCCCATATTTTTGGATATATTCATCACTTTCTTTTTGAATAATCTCTCCTCCTGCTCTTACTATTGCTCCTGCAACACCTCCACCATGTTTTAAGTAATTATTAGCAGGATTTACTATTGCTTCCGTATCCTCCTGAGTAATATCCCCTTTAATAACCTTTATATTCACTCCCTGAATCTCTTTTTGGTATATAATCTCCATCTATTCTCACCTCAATAAAAAGTGTAATTTTTTCCTTTAAATTAGTCAAGAAAAATTTTTTCTTGCTTTTATTTTTAAAAGATTATATTCTTATAGATAATGAAAAAGGAATATCCCATTTTAGAGATTAATCTACCTGCTATTTATCATAATGCAAGAATAATTGTAGCTAAAGCAAAAGAGCAAGGTATATCTATTGATGGAGTTACAAAAGTTGCCTTGGGAGATCCTAAGATTGGGGAAATATTAATAAGAGCAGGAGTAAGAGGGATATCTGATTCTAGAATTGAGAGCATTAAAAGAATGAGAAAACTTAAAACAGAATTTACCCTTATAAGAATTCCCTCTCGGTCCCAAGTTGAAGATATTTTAAACTATGTAGATATAAGTCTAAATTCAGAATTAGATATTTTAAGAGAGTTAAATAATTATGCAGAAAAGATAAGAAAAAAGCATAAAGTAATAATTATGGTAGAAATGGGAGATTTGAGAGAAGGTATATGGGATAAAAAAGAATTAGAAAAAATTGTAAAAGAAGTTTTAGCCATGAAAAATATTGAACTTATAGGCATAGGTACAAATTTTACTTGTTTTGGAGGGGTAATACCTACGAAGGAAAAACTAGAAGAATTTGCAGAAATTGCAGAGAATATAGAGAAAAAATTTAATATAACTTTTTCTTTAGTCTCAGGAGGAAATTCCAGCACTATTCCTTTACTTTTTAAAAAGGAAATTCCAGAAAAGATAAATCATTTGAGAATTGGAGAGGCAATTATGCTAGGAAAAGATACTGCCTACAGAAAACCTATTCCAGGAGGAAGAACAGATACTTTTAAAATATTAGCAGAGATTATAGAATTAAAGGAAAAACCTTCGGTTCCTTGGGGAATAATAAATGAAGATGCCTTTGGTCATAAACCTTTTTTTAAGGATAAGGGTATAAGAAAAAGAGCATTATTAAATATGGGAAGACAAGATATAGATCCTAAAGGATTAATTCCTGAATATTCTGATATAGAAATTCTGGGAGCAAATTCTGACTATTTAGTAGTTGATCTTGGAGAATATACAGAACTAAAATTAGGAGATGCTATAGCTTTTTCTCTAAATTATTCCGCTCTTCTTCAAGCCTTTACTTCGCCTTTTGTGAGGAAAATCTACAAGGAGGCAGACTTATGAAAAAAAAAGTTATTATTATGGGGGCAGGAGGAAGAGATTTCCATAATTTTAATGTTTTATTTAAAGATAATCCTCTCTATGAAGTTGTAGCTTTTACAGCTACTCAAATTCCCGGAATTGAAAATAGAATATATCCTCCCGAACTTGCAGGAAGCTTATATCCTAATGGAATTCCTATTTTTTCGGAAGAAAAACTTCCAGAACTTATTAAAGAATATAAAGTAGACGAGGTTATCTTTTCATATAGTGATGTATCATATTTATATGTTATGCAAAAGGCAAGCCTTATTATGTCTCTTGGTGCAGATTTTAAGTTAATTGGTACAGAGACAATGCTGAGAAGTAAAAAACCTGTAGTAAGTGTATCCGCAGTAAGGACTGGTGCTGGCAAAAGTCCAACCACAAGATATATTGTGAAGATATTAAAGGAAATGGGCTTAAAAACTATAGTAGTAAGACATCCCATGCCATACGGAAATTTAAATAAGCAAAAGGTACAAAGATTTGAAAACTTTAGCGATTTGGATATTCATGAATGTACTATTGAAGAAAGAGAAGAATACGAACCTCTTTTAAGAGAAGGAGCCATTATATATGCTGGAGTAGATTATAAAGAAATTTTAAATGAGGTAGAAAAAGAAGCAGATGTTATTGTATGGGATGGAGGAAATAATGACTTCCCCTTTTTTAAACCTGATCTTTTTATTACCATTGTAGATCCTTATAGAGCTGGACATGAGATATCTTATTTTCCAGGAGAGATAAATCTATATTTGGCGGATATTATTGTAATAAATAAAGTGAATACTGCTCCTAAGAAAAATATTGAGAAAATTGTAGAAAATATAAAGGAAAGAAATAAAAAAGCAAAAATCGTATATGCAAGTTTGCCTATAAAATCTGAAAGAGACGAAAATTTAAAAGGGAAAAAAGTACTGGTGGTAGAGGATGGGCCAACAGTAACCCACGGAGAAATGCCTTTTGGAGCAGGTTATTTATACGCCCAAAATATGGGAGCAGAAATTATAGATCCAAGACCCTTTGCTACAGGTTCTATTAAATCTACTTATGAAAAATATCCCCATATAGAAAAAGTCCTGCCCGCATTGGGGTATAATAAAGAGCAATTGAAGGAATTAGAAGAAACTATTAAGAAAATTCCCTGTGACTTTGTGGTTATAGGAACACCTATAGATTTAAGATCAGTAATTAATTTTCCTCAAAGATCCTTCAGAGTGTATTATGAGTATAAAGAAGAAGGGACTCCTAATTTAAAGGATTTAATAAAACAGTGGTGGAAGAGAGATTAAAAATTAAATTAATTAGGATAATTTTTCCTTCAACCATTTGATTGATTTGTTACCCCAAATTTCATGTCCACCCTCAAAGAATTCCCATTGAATATTATCAGAAAATCCCAAAAATTCATAAACTTTTTTAATCTTTTCTAGAGAAAATTTCGTAGCAGAAATTGGAAAAATATTATCATAAATTCCATGTTCAATAAAAAGATATCTTGGAGCAATTAGAGATGCTATATCATACATCTCAGCATAATTTAATATTCCTGGTATGTAATTACACTCACAATGAGATATAGATAAAATGCTATCTTTAAAGGTATTTAAATAGCCACTTATAACTGTAGCTCTTATCCTATCATCTAGCGCAGATACAAAAAGAGAAGTAGTCCCTCCCCCTGAAATCCCCATTATACCTATAGAATCCCTTTTTACTTCTTTTCTTTCTTGTAAGTAATCAATAGCTCTTATTAAATCCCAAACTCTTATTCCTAAGAGAGGCTTTCCCAGCATTAATCCCCAGAAAAACAATTTTCTACATGAAGATTTATTCTTATCTTTATTCATATCCTCTTTTAATCTTCTTTCTCCAAAACCTAATTGTTCCACAGCCAAGGTAATAAATCCCTCTCTGACAAGGGTTAAAGCAAAATCTTTTTGGTAGCCTGTTGGAATAATTCTTTCAGTTCCATCTATATTTATTCCCACAATATCATCCTTTCCATATCCATGTCCAGGAACTGCAATAACTGCTGGTTTTGGAAAATCTAAGTTTTTCGGTATAAGAAGATATCCTACAACTTTAATATTCTTATGAGAATAAAATATAATTTTCTCTCTAATATATTCATTGAATTCTTTTTTTTCTAAAATCTCACTGTTTAAGTCTATTTTTTCAGGAAATCCTCCCAAAAGATCTTTAATCTTACTTCTTAGCTCTTCTCTCCATATTTTCCACTCTTCTATGGACTGAGCTTTAAAACTATATATTCTTTCCTTCGTATATAATTCCTCAAAATATTTTATTGGATCATAATTTACCATTACATTCTCTTTATCCCTTTGCAATTTTCACAAGAAGAGGTAATAAATCTTTTCCTTTTATCCTTCCAAGTTTACCCTTAGAGCAGGCACTCTCCCCAAAATATTCACTACCATCCCAAGGAAGCCCTGAGGTTACTATCATAAGAGGAACGGGATCCTCTGAATGAGCCTTTAAAGAGCATGGAGTTGAATGGTCTGCAGTTACAGCAATCACTACTTTATCAAGGTCTAAGCTGGGAAGTAGATTAGCAAAAAATTCTGCATCTATTTTTTCTATGCTTTCCTTCTTTTTATCAATAAGTCCATCATGTCCAGGCACATCAGGACCTTTAAGATGGGCATAAACTCCGTCAAACTCTTTCAAGGCAAAAAGGACCTTTTCTGCCCAAAGTTTATAATTACTAGAATCCTCGATAGGAATTTCTTTCATTCCTGTAAGAAGGGCAATACCCCTTTCTACTGGCATTTCTACAATACTTCCAAAGGAAATTCCATAAAGCTCTTTCAAGGTAGGAATTTTAGGTAAAGAATCTCCTGCATCCCTTAGAAGAATAATATTTGCGGGTTTTTTACCTTCTTCCTTTCTTTTTTTATTTATTTCTGAGTTCTTTAAGACTTCAAAAGCCTTCATAACAAATTCATCGGTTAATCTTGCAGATTCTTTTGCCTCAAAGGAGTCATCTAAGGGGATACACTTTTGTACCTCTGTAGGGGGATTTGTAATAGCAATACTATAGGGTCCATGCCTCTTATAGCCAGGATCTATATTTTCTACGTTAGCAGATAATTTTCCATCTTTCTTCCTAATAACCAATACTCCTCTATGCCCTACTGTAGCTTTAAAAATAAAATCCGCACCCTCCAATTTAACTTTATTATTAACTTCTTCTGCAAGAGCCTTTGCTTCTTCGGTAGTTAAATTTCTTCCTGCCCTTCTATCTAAAATCTTTAATGTATTCTCATCTACAGTAGCAAAATTTGCTCTCCAAGCAAGATCCCCATCTCTCACTTCTATATCCGCTCCATGAGCTTCTAATGGACCTCTTCCTGTATAGTATTTGTCTACATCGTATCCTAAAATACTTAATACTGCTGCATCAGATTCAGGAGCAATGCCCTCAGAAATAGGATCCATAAGTCCTAGTTGTCCTTTTTTTGCTAAACTATCCATAAAAGGAGTATAAGCAGACTCAAGAGTAGTTTTTCCTCCAAGTATTTCTTCTGGTCTTCCACCAAGTCCATCAAGAACAATGTAGAGAATCTTTTTCATACTAATCCTCCTTTCTTATATTTTCCCTATAGGCATTAAGTATAATGGAGATTCATTCTTTTGTAAATTAAGAACTCTTTTAACTTCTTCGTCATAAAAAGCACCAATAGCAACAGTTCCAAGATTTAAAGATACACATTGAAGATAGATATTTTGAGAACAATGACCTGCTTCCATATACACATATCTTATTCCCCTCTCTCCATATTTTACTGTAGTTCTTTCAAAAACTGCTGAAATTACTACAACTATAGAGGCATTTTTTATCCATTCCTGTCTCAAAGCAGAAATATATAGATCATTTCTCTTATCTCCCTTTAATACTAATATTATTTCATGAGTCTCGGGCTTATATTTATAAACTCCGGGTTCTAAATCCTTTACCTTCCCTGCAACTAAATAAATCTCCAAGGGATAAAGAGCACCAGCAGAGGGAGCAGTTCTAAATCCTGTTCGTTTATCAGTAATTCCTTGAGCAGACCACAATATCTGGGATATTTCTGTAAGACTTAATGCCTCATCTTTATAAATTCTTATGGATCTTCTCCTTAATAAAGCTTCTTCCACAGAGATATTACCTTTATACCTCGGCTCAGGAAGCTTTATTATTCTTGTCTCCCCTTCCACTATATTCCATAATCCTAAAAAAACCAAAAAAAATAACAAGTATTTCATTTTCTCACCTCCATTTTCTTAAATTATATCATCTAATTTTCTGTTATAATTCTTGTTATGAGAGAAGGAATTAAAAATTTTTTAGAAAGACTAAAAAGAGAATTAAATCCTGAACAGGAAAAGGTAGTTTTAGAAGGAGATGGTCCTTGTTTAGTTTTAGCAGGACCAGGATCTGGAAAAACAAGAACTATTGTATATAGAGTCGCTTATCTTTTGGCATGTGGAGAGGATCCATCTCGCATTATGCTTCTTACTTTTACAAATCATGCGGCAAAGGAAATGTTAAATAGAGTTGTTTCTCTTGTCCAAAAAAATCTAAGTATTGTCGGTGGTACCTTTCACCATGTAGGAAATAAATTTTTACGAAAATATATAAAGGAATTAGGAATAGATGAGAATTATAATATCTTAGATAGGGATGATGGTAGAGAAATCATAAAAGATTGCATAGAAGAGTTGGAAAAAGATTTCAATAGTGAGATCCTACAAGAAATTTTTAGCTACAGAATAAACACTGGAAAAAGTTGGGAAGAGGTTCTTCAAGAAAAAGCCCCCCATCTTATGGAAAATTTAGATATTATAAAAGAAATTCATAAGATGTATGAGGCCAATAAGAGAAAATTAAATGTAATGGATTATGATGATCTTCTTTGGTTCTGGTATAAATTATTGCTAGAAAAAGAAAAGATAAGAGAACTTTTAGATGAGCATTTCCTATGGGTTCTTGTGGATGAATATCAAGATACCAATTGGCTTCAAGGAGAGATTATAAGACTTCTTAGACAAAGTAATAAAAATATCTTAGTAGTAGGAGACGACGCCCAGAGTATTTATTCCTTTAGAGGAGCAACTCTTGAAAATATGTTGAATTTTCCTAAAATTTTTGAAAACACAAAAATTTTCCATCTAATAAGCAATTATAGGAGCACTCCTGAGATAACAAATCTTGCTAATGAGATAATAAAGAATAATAGAAATCAATATCATAAGGAATTAAAAGCTATACCAAAATCAGGACCAAAACCTAAACTAGTATGGGCCTATGATGAAAATGAAGAAGCAAGATTTATAGCAGAAATGATTAGAGAAATTCACAAAGAAGGAACACCCTATAAAAATATTGGAGTTCTCTTCAGATCCAACTATCAATCTATGTCCCTTCAAATGGAGTTAACAAGAAAGGGAATTCCCTTTGAGGTAAGGGGAGGATTAAGGTTTTTTGAGCAGGCTCATATCAAAGATATGCTATCCCTTCTTAAGATTTTATATAATCCTATGGACCAGATATCTGCCCAAAGATTCTTTAGATTATTTCCAGGAATTGGAAGAACACATAGTAAAAGATTAGCAGAGATTATTTATGAGAGTAAATCCCTTGAGAGAATATTTTTACTACCTATGAAGGGAAGAACTTTAGATGGAGTAAGAGAAATAAAAAGAATTTGGGATGGTTTAAGAAATGTTCCTTTTGAAAAAGATATTTCGGGAACATTATCTTTCTTTTTCAGAGAATATTATGCTGATTATCTTAAAAGATATTACTTAGATTATTATGAAAGAAAAAAGGATATAGAACAGTTAATTATTTTAGCAGAAAGATACGATAATCTAGAAAATTTCTTAAGCGAATTATCTTTATATACCTATACAGGAGAAAGAATTATAGAAGAGGAAGAAGAAAAAGATATTTTAGTTCTTTCTACTATTCATCAAGCAAAGGGATTAGAATGGGAAGTAGTTTTTGTAATGAGATTAGTTCAAGGAGAATTTCCCAATCACAGAAGTATGGAAAAGGGATTAGAAGAAGAAAGAAGACTTTTTTATGTTGCTACTACAAGGGCAAAAAGAGAACTCTTTTTAACCACAGTTCTTACTCGCTTCAATAAAAATCTTCACTCCTTTTCTAAACCCTCTATCTTTATTGAAGAAATTGACAGGAAAAAATTATTAGAGGAATGGGTAGTAAAAGATATCTACCCTACTATACATTCTTAAGAAGTTCATTAGTCTGTTCTGCATATATGAAATCAACTACTTCTACATCCACATTTTTTACCCCTTCTATTTCTTTTAAGGACTTTTTAATTGATAAAGCAAGTTGTACCCCTAAGGGACAAAAAGGAGTCGTTGGTCTAAAAACAACTTTCACATTTCCATCCTCATTTACTTCTAAATTTTCAATGGTATTTAAAGTAACGAGATCTAATCCTACCTCTGGATCAATAATTTCTCTTAATTTATTTTCTATCTTTTCTTTCAAATTCATACCATTCACCTCGTAATTTTTTATAATATTTTATCATATTTTGTAGTAAAATATAATTAAAAATCTTTTTTAAGAGAGGGAAAAAATGAAAAAAATTTTAGTAGTTGATGATGAACCATATATTAGAAATTTAGTTGTTGAAACCTTAAATTATTTAGGAAAATACGAACTTATAGAAGCAGGAACAGGAAAAGAAGCTTTGGACTTAGTAATAAAAGAAAAGCCTGATTTAGTAATTTTAGATATTATGCTTCCTGATATTGATGGCTACACAATCTGCGAACAGATCAAGGAAAATCCAAATCTAAATACCTCAGTATTAATATTATCTGCAAGATGTAGCGAATTAGATCAAAGAATTGGATTTGGTATGGGCGCAGATGATTATTTAACAAAGCCCTTTACTATAAAAGATTTGATTGAAAAAGTACAAAACCTCCTTGAGAAAAGTCCATGAGAGGTATAGAAGAGAATATTAAAAAAGAAAAAATAATATCCTTTATTAGGGCAATATTTTTACTTACTTCTCTTATTCTTATTAAACTTGATTTCATTCCCACTTTTAATCCTAATTTATTTGACATCCTTCTTATTGTTTATTCCATATATATTCTTTTTACGACCTTCTTCCCTATTTACTCATATGGTTTTGTATATAGACATCAGATTTTTTCTGCTATTGATACTTTACTAATTGCATCTTTAGTATATCTAACAGGAGGAGTATTGAGCAGTTTATACTTATTTCTGCTCTTTCCAATAATCTCTGCATCTTTAAGGTACGATTTTAAAACATCAATAACTTCTGCTATTCTTGTAACATTGATTTTTCTATATTTTGGAATTATTCAGGAAGAGGAAACCATATTAAGTTCTGTATTATCTAGGGTTGCAGAATTAGGAGGACTTTCTATAATCTTAGCCATATTTTTAAATTATGTCGCTAAGGAAACCCTGAAATTACAATTAAAAATGAAGGAATCAGAAACTTTTCATAAAATAACTCAGATTATTAATTCCTCTCTTGATTTTGACGAGATTCTTTTTTCTATATTAGATTCTGCAATAAAACTTTTAGATGCAGATGGGGGAACCATATTTATAAAAGATAAGGAAACAGGAGAGCTGATATTTGAAAAGGTTGTAGGTGAAAAGGCGAAGAATTTGATGGGAAAGAGAATTAAAAAGGGCGAAGGGATAGTAGGATGGGTTATAGAAAAGGGAGAAGGAATTGTTATTGAAAATGCTTCCCATGATAAAAGATTTTCTCCATACTTTGATGAAATCACAGGTTTTAGAACAGGGTCAATTATTTGCACTCCTCTAAGAATTGATAATGAAATAATTGGGGCTTTAGAAATAGTTAATAATATAAAAAAGAAACCCTTCACAAAATATGAATTAGAATTAGCTATGAATTTTGCAAATGAAGCATCTATTGCTCTAAATAAAGCTATATTATACAATGCGGTAAACACTGAAAAGGAAAGAATGCAGAAAATTCTTGAAAATATAGCAGATGGTCTTATTATTCTTGATAATAGAAAAAATTTGAAGATGATAAATCCTATCGCTCAAAACATTTTCTCTATTACATCTCAAGATTTAGGAAAAAACTGCAAAGAAACATTAAAATGCAAAGATTTAAAGGGAAACATATTATGTGTAGACTGCCCGCTGGATAAGTTATATAGTCAACAAATTCCTTATTTACAATACGAGATGAAGATATATTCTCAAAACCTGAAAGAGATTATTCTAGGCTGTAATCTTTCTGCAGTATGGGATAACTCTAAGTTATTAGATTATATTTTAGCAGTAAGAGATATAAGTCTTTCTAAAGAGATAGATAGATTAAAATCTGAATTTGTCGCTAATGTATCCCATGAATTAAAAACTCCTCTTACTGCTATAAAGGGTTATAGTGAGCTTTTACTCACTCAAAAACCAGAAGAAGAAAAATTTAAGAATTATCTCAAAATTATAAATCAAGAAGCAGAGAGGTTAACAAAACTTATAAATGATCTCTTAGATTTATCAAAATTAGAAGAAGGAAGAATGGAAATAAAAAGAGAGATCGTAGATATAAAAAACATAATAAAAGAAAGAGCATTATTTTTCCAATCCCAAACCACAAAGCATAGTTTCATTTTTTCTTTTCCTGCCTATCCCATATTAATCTCGGGAGACCAGGATAGATTAACTCAGGTATTCCACAATCTTATTGATAATGCAGTAAAATATTCTCCAAAAGGCGGAAATATCACCTTGTCTATTCAAGATAATATAAAAAGTGTAATAATTGAGGTATCAGATCAAGGAGAAGGGATTGCTCCTGAACATCTTCCTTATATTTTCGATAGGTTTTATCGAGCGGATAGCTCTCTAATTAAAAGAAAAAGTGGAACAGGATTAGGGCTTTCTATAGTTAAAAGTATTGTTGAAGCTCACAAAGGGAAAATAAGTGTTAATAGTAAGGTAGGAGAAGGAACAACTTTTATTCTTGAATTTCCAAGAGATTTTCCATTAACCGATCCTATAACAAAAACTATATTTCTTCCCTATTTCTTTCCCTTAGTTTGGCAATCTATTAATAATGCAGGAGAAAAAGAAATTCCTTTTGTTTTAGGATATATAGAATATGAATTTTCAGATAATAGTTTAAGTTTAAGGGAAAAAGATATTGTAAGACAGAAATTAGCTCAACTTTTAAAAAGATTCATAAGACCCACCACAGATATACTAGCTCATGGACTAGGACATTTCTACCTATTTGTCTTAGATTTTGATCCCTTAAAATTACAAATATTTATCCAACGGCTTTCTCAAGCCCTTTCCGCCTTTTCCAAAATAGAGTCAAGCATAAGACTGAAAAATAGATTATTACAATTTCCCAGTATTCCCCTTCCTGAGATTAAAGCATTCTTATCTCAAAGTTTCTACGGATTACCCCAAGAAGAAATACTGTAATTAGGAGCTTCCTTTGTAATAATCACATCATGGGGATGACTCTCCCTAAGTCCTGCGTTGGTAATTTTTACAAACTTTGTTTTAGTCCTCAATTCCTCTAAATTCTTTACCCCACAATATCCCATTCCCGCCTTTAATCCTCCTACTAGTTGAAATAACACATCTGCTACTGCCCCTCGATAGGGAACTCTTCCCTCTATTCCCTCAGGAACTAACTTGTCAGATCCCTCCTGAAAATATCTATCACTACTTCCTTCTTTCATCGCAGAGAGAGAACCCATTCCTCTGTAAACCTTAAAACTTCTTCCTTGATATATTTCTATTTCCCCTGGGCTTTCTTCAGTTCCTGCAAGAAGGCTACCTATCATAACTGCATGAGCACCAGCTGCTAAAGCTTTTACAATATCTCCAGAATATTTTATTCCTCCATCAGCTATAATAGGAACGTTATATTCCTTTCCTGCCTTTGCACAATCAAAGATTGCAGTAAGCTGTGGAACTCCTACTCCTGCTATTACTCTTGTAGTACATATTGCTCCAGGACCGATCCCTACCTTAACTACATCTGCTCCTGCCTCAATCAAAGCTTTTGTTCCCTCATAAGTTGCTACATTTCCCGCAACAATAACTGCTCTTCCTTTACAAATCTTTTTTAATTCCTTTACTGTTTCCAGTACTTTTTTGGAATGACCATGAGCAGTATCTACAACAATAACATCTACCTCTGCTTCTAATAGGGCCTTTGCTCTTTCAATTGCTTCACGTCCAACTCCTACTGCTGCTCCCACTAACAATCTTCCTTTTTCATCTTTAGCAGAATTTGGATATTGTTTCATTTTTTGAATATCTTTAATAGTAATTAGACCTCTCAATTTAAAATCTTTATCTACAATAGGCAATTTTTCTATTTTATATTTCTGTAAAATATCCTTTGCAGAATCAATGGTAATTCCAACTTGAGCCACTATAAGATTTTCTTTTGTCATAACTTCAGAAACCTTTTTATTCATATCCGTTTCAAATCTTAAATCTCGATTTGTAACTATTCCCACAAGCTTTCCATTATCTTCCACTACAGGAAGTCCTGAGATATGATATTTTGCCATTAAAGAAAGAGCATCACCAACAGTTTGGTTAGGATAAAGATAAATAGGATCTGTTATCATTCCATGCTCTGATCTTTTTACCTTATCTACTTCCTCTGCTTGTCTTAGTATAGATAAATTTCTATGAATTACTCCTAATCCCCCTTCTCTTGCCATAGCTATTGCCATCCTTGCTTCTGTGACAGTATCCATTGCGGAGCTCAAAATAGGAATATTTAGATGAATTTTTTCTGTAAGATAAGTATCAACAGAAATTTCTTTTGGTGTGACCTCACTATAATCTGGAACTAATAAAACATCATCAAAAGTTAGAGCTTCTCCTAAGAATCTATCCTGCATAATCTTACCTCCTATTTCATATATCTTTCTATTAATTCTTCAGAAATTCCATTATTTTCTGCTATATTTTTATAAATTTTACCACTTTCCCTCCATTTTCTCTCCTGAGTTTTAAAATCTACTTCTATCAAGCCAAATCTTTGAGAAAATCCTTCTGCCCATTCAAAATTATCCATAAGAGACCAATGAAGATATCCCAAAACTTTAACTCCCGCCTGAATTGCTCTATGTAATTCTATAAGATGAGAAATCAGATATTTGGGTCTCTTTTCGTCTTTTGCATCAGATATTCCATTTTCTGTTATTATTATAGGCTTTTTTACCATTTCCCAGAATCTTTTCACTACTCTATAAAAACCTTCAGGATAAATTTCCCATCCAAAATCACTTTTTTCTACATTATCAGGAACATAAATCTTTATAAAGTATGGAAAAGCTTTAACATCAAATCCTACATATAATCTTGTATAATAATTAATTCCTAAATAATCTAAAGTATCCTTTGCATAGGGTATATCTTCTCTTTTAAAAGGAGCCGAAAACTTTCCCGTAAGGATTGTTTCTAAAAAGGTTAAGTTATACAATCTATCTAGAAAGCTTTGTACTTTTTTGTCGATAAAAGAAGATGGATTAATAGGATCAAATATAATAATATTGTAAGCAATACTAACCTTTGCATCGGGTATTATTTCGTGAATAATTTCATATGCTTTTGCATGAGCCTTAAGCATATTATTAAGAACAAGAACCATTTTAGAAAGACTTTTTTCTTGAGGGGGAAACATCCCCATAAGATAACTAACAAAAGCATAGGCATTAGGTTCATTTATAGTAATCCAATATTTTACCAAGTCTTTATATTCTCTTACAACTTTTTCTACATATCTTAAAAAGAAATCAATAGTTTTACTATTCAACCATCCTCCTTCTTTTGATATCCAAAGGGGATTAGTAAAGTGATGTAATGTAACAAAGGGCTCTATTTCTTTTTCTCTTAAAGATACTATCATTTTTTTATAATGCTCTAAGGATGAACCATCAAATACTCCAAGCATAGGTTCGATTCTACTCCATTCTATGGAAAATCTAAAAGCATTGTTATTCATTTCTTTAATAATTTTGAAATCTTCCTCATATCTATTCCAAAAATCACAGGCAATTCCTGATTTTTCTTTATTTTTTACCTTTCCTTGAGTTTCAAATTCCCACCAATCATTATTGTTATTATTCCCTTCCACTTGATGGGAAGATACTGCAGTACCCCAAAAAAATCCATCAGGAAAGAGATACTTCATCTTTTCTCTCCTCCATTCTTTTAACTACTATCAGAATATCCACATAACCAATTTAAAGTATTATATCTTTCTACAATAATATATGAAATTTGCAAATATTCATCCAAATTAATATCTTTAAAGGGCTTTCCTAAAATAGGAAAATCACCATCAATGGGTTCAGGTATACACCCATCAATATATGCCTTTTCAGCAACAGATCTTATTATATCCTTTATATTTACCCCCTCAGATATAGGCTCATTTCTTTTTTCTAAATCAAAAACTTGTAATCTCCAAAACCAATATTCTGAAATATCCCTTTCCCTTTTTATCTCTTCTTCAGATCTTAATCTCACCTTTTCTAAAAAGTACTCCTTTGGCCTAAAGAGGGTAAGATTTTCAATAAGTCTTTCAGGTATAAAAAGATTATCATAGGGAGGAATCTTGGGAATTAGAGATAAAGCCCAAAGAAGAGTTCCTAAAGATTCATTTCTCCATATAGCTTTAATGATTTCCATATTATTCCACTCACCAAGAGGTTTTGAGAAAGATTCTAGTTCTTCTGAAGTTAGATAATTTAACAAATCTTCCTTTTCCATCCACGAATATAGTAATCTTACTAATTCGTTGGCAGAGTTTAAAAAATCTTTGTTTCCTTGATTTCTAACTGAAATATCTAATTCTCCTCTAACAATATAACTTCCAAGAGAAAGACATCTTAAGGCAATTTTATCTTTTTCCATTTTTTAAAAATCTCCTTTAATAATATTTTCTATATATTAGCCTTCCCAAAATTTTATTTCAAGAGTATAATTTTAATCATGAAGGTGAGGGTAGTTATAATTGCGGGTGGAAGTGGAAAAAGACTTTGGCCTATTAGTACTGAATATAAACCCAAACCCTTTTTAAATCTTTTTGGGGAGGAAAATCTTATTAAAAATACCTTCGAAAGAGCTAAAAGAATTTCCAAGGATATATCTATGGTGGTAAATATAAAACATAAAAGATATGTAGAAGATCTACCTGCAGAAAAGATTTATGAAATCATTGGAAGAAACACTGCACCTGCCATAGCTCTTGCATCTTTATTTTTAGACGATGAGGATATAATGGTGGTTTTACCTGCAGATCATGTAATTCCAGAAATAGATAAATTTGAAAAAATCATTCGAAAAGCAATAGATTTTGCAAATAGAAGAGATGCTCTAATAACCCTTGGGATAAAACCTACCTATCCTGAAACAGGTTATGGATATATAGAAGTGGGAGAAAAAGTTGAGGAGAATATATACAAAGTACTTCTTTTCCATGAGAAACCAGATCTTGAAAAGGCAAAGGAATATATAGAAAAAGGAAGTTTCTTTTGGAATTCTGGAATTTTTATATGGAAGAATAAATCAATTAAATCTGCTTTTATAAAATATCTTTCTGAAGACTATGGAAAGATCTATACTTTAAAAGAATATATTGGAAAAGAATCCTTCGAGGAAAAAATAGAAGAAGTCTACAAGGAAATAAAAAGTGTTTCCATTGATAAGGGAGTATTAGAAAAAGCAGAAAACATATATGTAATCCCTGCAGATTTTCAATGGAGTGATATAGGAAGTTGGGAATCTCTCTATAATGTCTTTCCAAAAGATAAGAGAGGAAATTATATAACAGGTGAGGTAAAAACACTAGACGTTAAGAACTCTCTTATCTTAAATTATTCTGATAAAGAAACAGTAGTTATAGAGGAAGAAAATATAATAGTTGTTATAACTGAAGATAAAATACTAATTTCTAAGAAAGGTTCTTCATCAAGAGTTAAGGATATTATTTAGGAGGAAAAAAAAAATGAGAAGAATTCCAATAGCACTGCAGCTTTATTCTGTAAGGAAGGAATGTGAAAAGGATTTTGAGAAAACAATTAAAGAAATTTCTGAGATGGGATATGAAGGGGTAGAATTTGCAGGCTATTACGGAAAATCTGCAAATGAGCTTAAGAAAATACTAAATAAATATAACCTAAAGGTTGCAGGAACTCACATTCCCATTAATACTTTAATAGGAGATGAATTGGAAAAAACTGTAGAATTTAATTATATATTGGAAAACAAATATTTAATTATCCCATCTCTTCCCGAAGAATATACTAAAGATAAAAAAGGATGGGAAAAGGCTATCGAGCTCATAAATGAAATTTCTAGTAAACTAAGATCTTATAAAATGATATTAGGTTTTCATAACCATTCTATAGAATTCCAAAGACTCAATGGAGAAACTTTTTGGAATTTCTTTTTTGATAATGTTAACGAAGATGTAGTAATGCAACTAGATACGGGAAATGCCATGAATGGAGGAGCAGATCCCATAGAAATATTGAGACGATACTTAAAAAGAGCAAAGACTATTCATCTAAAAGAATATCCCTTAACTTCAAGGGCTATTGGGGAAGGGATTATAAATTGGAAAGAAATCTTTGATATATGTGAAAAAGAAGGAAAAACAGAATGGTACATAGTAGAGTATGAAAATCCCTCTTTTCCTCCTCTAGAAAGTGTTAGATTATGTTTAGAAAATATTAAAAAAATAAAAGAGTAGGGGAAAATCCCCTACTCTTTTATTTTCGTGTCGGGAATTAATGCTTTAAGAAGATCTATTCTCCATTTTTTATTTAATGGATCATAAATTCCAAAACCCGAACAAAATTCCCAATAACTCCAAGCTATTCCTCTTTTTTCAGCAGATCTTGCTACAAAAGAAGTCCATCTTACTCTCGATTCCATATCTGCTTTTGAATAGGCTCCAAATTCTCCCATGTATAATGGAGGGTTTCCATTTCTTTTACTCCAATCTACTACCATATCTAATTCTCTTTCTATTGCTTTTTTCTCTGCTTCTGTTCCTAGCCATTTTACCCCTACGGGAGGGGAAGGATTAACCCATTCTGCTCCTTGATGAGTAAAGTTAAAAGGATTATAGTAATGAAAGGTTACTATTATATTTTTATCACCTTGCGGTATTTTTAATTCGTTTAATCGATATATATTATTCCAATCAGTAGGACCTATTATAATCTTTCTTGTAGGATTCGTTTTTCTTACAATTTTTACCGCTTCCATTAAATATTCATTCCATAGATTACTTTTTAGATTCATACAGGGCTCATTTAATAATTCAAAATACAAAGTTTCAGGATAATCTTTATAATGTTCTGATATTTGCTCCCATAATTTTAAAAATCTTTCTTTATGTTTCTCAGGTTCCTGCATTATTTCTTCATAATGGTGAATATTAATAATTACATAAAGATTGTTTTTAAAAGCTTCTTTTATAACATGATCTACCCTTTTAAAAATATAAGGAGAAATTTTATAAGGTGGTTTATATTCCGCATAAGCGTTCCACCTTACAGGTATTCTTACATGGTCAAATCCTGCACTTCTAATTAAAGAAAAATACTCATCCTTTATTACAACACCCCATTGTCCTTCGAAAGGCGCTTCCAATGCATTTCCCATATTCACTCCCCGAAGAATAGGCAATTTTTCCATAGCAGAAGTCCTCCCAAGAAAAATTAAGAATATGAAAGAGAGAACTAGTAACTTTTTCATATTTTTTCCTCCTTATACCAGATGGCATGAAACAAAATGCTCTGGAGAAACCTCTCTAAAGATAGGTTCTTCTTTTCTACATATATCCATTACATATTCACATCGAGACTGGAATCTACATCCAATCGGAAGATCTATAGGAGATGGAATTTCTCCTTTAAGAGCTGGAAACTTCCTTTGACGTTCCTCATTTTTAGGCATCTTAGGAACTGATGCAAGGAGAGCTCGGGTATAAGGATGTAAAGGATTTCCATATAGCTCTTCCTTAGGAGCCAGTTCTACAAATGTCCCTAAATACATAACAGCAACCTTATCTGATAAATATCTTACTACTGCTAAATCATGAGAAATAAATAAATATGCCAACTTAAACTGTCTCTTTAGTTCATATAGAAGAGAGATAATTTGTGCTCCTATGGATACATCAAGAGAAGATACAGGTTCATCACACACAATAAACTTAGGATTCAATGCTAATGCCCTTGCTATTCCAACTCTTTGTTGTTGTCCTCCCGAGAATTCGTGGGGAAAAGAGTCTATATATTCTCTACCAATTCCTACTATATCAAGAAGTTCCATTACTCCTTTTCTTCTCTGTTCCTTAGTTCCTATGTTATGAATGATTAAAGGATCTTCTATCGCTTGTCCTATAGTCATCTGAGGATTTAAAGATGCTAAAGGATCCTGGAAAATTATTTGCATAAACATTCTTATCTGTCTTAGCTCCTCACCTTTTAATTTTCTTAAATTTATACCCTCAAAAAGGATCTCTCCATCGTCAGGCTCAAGAAGTCTTAAAACTGTTCTTCCAAGGGTAGATTTTCCTGAACCACTCTCTCCCACAAGTCCTAGAGTTTCTCCAGCGTTTATTGAGAAGGAGACATTATCAACTGCTTTTAATACCTTTCTTCCCCTGGGAAAGTATTTTTTTAAATTTTTTACTAATAAAAGTTCAGGCATTAATTTTTCCTCCCTTCACTAAATGACACGCTGTTTTATGCCCTTCTTCTATTTCTTTTAATTCTGGCTCTTCTTCCTTGCATATCTCTTGAGCATAAGGACATCTTGGATGAAATCTACAACCCGATGGGGGATTTATTAGGCTTGGTGGGTTTCCAGGAATAGGTCTCAAAGAACCTTCTTTTGTTTCAATATCTAAAGTAGAGTTTAAAAGGCCTTGAGAATAAGGATGTAATGGTTTTTTTATGAATTTATCCATGAGACTATATTCTACGATTTTTCCTGCATACATTACTATTATAGTATCACAAAAGTTCATGGCAAGAGTAATATCATGGGTTATAAATATTATACTCATTCCAAATTTTTCCTTCATATCTTGCATTAAATTTAAAATTTGAGCTCTTATAGTTACATCAAGAGCAGTAGTAGGCTCATCTGCAATAATAAGTTTTGGATTACAAGCTAAAGCCATAGCTATCATTACTCTTTGTCTCATTCCTCCTGAAAATTGAAAGGGATAATCCCAAAATCTTGTTTTATGTTCTGGTATTCCTACAACTCTTAACAACTCTATTGCTCTATCCCTTGCTTCTTTATCAGACATTACTCTATGCCAAATTATAGGTTCCATAACTTGTATGCCTATTTTCATAATGGGATTTAGACTAGTCATAGGATCTTGGAAGATTATGGAGATATCTCTACCCCTAATTTCTCTTAATTCTTCTTTAGAAAGTTTTAACAAGTCTTTCCCATCAAAAATTGCTTCACCACTTTCTATCCATCCATTTCTTCTGATAAGTCTCAAGAGAGAAAGAACAGAAACAGTTTTTCCCGACCCACTCTCTCCTACAATTCCCAAAGTCTCTCCATAGTCTAATTTATAGCTTATACCATCAACAGCCTTAACTATTCCTTCACGTCTATAAAAATATGTTTTTAGATTATTTACTCTCAATAATTCTGCCATGATTTTATACCTCACTCCTTGGATTTAAAGCATCTCTTAAACCATCCCCTAAATAATTAAAGGCAAGCATAGTAAGAGCAAAGGTTACTGCAGGAAAGATTAGAAGATGAGGGAACGCAAATACATACTGGGATGCACCACCAAGCATATTACCCCAACTGGGCATTGGTGGCCTTACCCCCATTCCAATAAGAGCTAATCCACTTTCTATCCAAATTCCGTTAGGAATTCCAAAAGCTAAACTTATTATTATAGGTCCTAACATATTGGGAAGAATATATTTTCTTATTATATAAGATTCTTTTGCCCCAAGAGCTCTTGCAGCCTCTACAAAATCTGCATTTTTTAGAGATAAAACTAATCCTCTAACAAGTCTTGCCATTCCTGGCCAACCAGTAACTCCTACTGCAAAAAGAATAGTATGCAATCCTCTTCCTAGAACAGTAACAAGAATTACATTAAATAGAAAAGTAGGAAAGGCAAACATTATATCCACAATTCTCATTAAAATAGTATCCAATCTTCCTCCCTTAAAACCTGCGATAGCTCCAAGAATTACCCCTATCACAAGGACTACAATTTGAGACCCAAAACCTATAAATAATGCATTTCTAATAGCATAAATATGCCTGCTAAGCATACATCTTCCTAAATCATCAGTCCCAAAAGGAAATCTCCAACTGGGACCTTCAAAAGTATGTCCATAATGGGGTTCATCATATGGATAGGGTGCTATAATAGGGGCAAATATTGATATAAAAATAAGAATGGATATATAAATTAAACTTGCCACTGCCATCTTGTTTTCTTTAAATCTTCTCCATGCAGAAGCCCAATATCCTGCTTTTTTTGACTTTTGAACTAAAGCTACCTCCATTTTTTAAGCCTCCCTTTTATTCATTCCAAAATTATTCATATTTAATCCTTGGATCTAAAAATGCATATATTATATCTACCAACAAGTTCATAAACATGACCGACAAAGAGAGAATAAAAGTAGAAGTAACAAGTAACGGATAATCCCGTTGAGCAGCTGCATTAACAAATAATTGTCCTAGACCAGGAACCCTGAAAAGATTTTCAATCCAAACAGTTCCCGTAAAAAGTATCGCAAGTTGAGGTCCAATTATAGTTACTATAGGAATCATAGAATTTCTTAGAGCATGTCTAATAATTACTGCTCTTTCGGTTCCTCCCTTTGCATATGCAGTTCTTACATAATCTTGGTTAAGCACATCTAAAAGACTTGATCTCATGAATCTTGCTATTGTAGCGAGGGGTGCTAAAGCAACGGTAACTACAGGAAGAATCATCTGTTTTGGAGTTTCCCATCCTGAGGTAGGAAGAACCTTTAAATAAATACTAAATATAATAACTAAAATAACACCTATGAGATAAGCAGGAAACATACTTCCTATCATAGCTACAAAAGTTGTAGTATAATCGATCCAAGTATTTCTTTTAAGAGCAGAAATAACACCAAGAGGGATACCTATAATTAATGCAAGAGCAATCGATAAAATCGCAAGTGTAAAAGTTACAGGAAATCTTCTTGCAATTTGAACTTCTATAGGCTCATTAGGATTTGAAAAGGATGGTCCAAATTTAAATCTAAAGGCATCTCCTAAATAATTTAAAATTTGCTTCCATAAAGGAACGTTTAATCCGTATTTCTCTTCGAAACCCTTTATTAAAATTTGAAGCTGTTCAGGAGTTAAAGTAGAAACTTTTCCAGCACTAGCTGAAAAGGCATTTATATTAAAGAATTCACCAGGAGCAAGATACATAAGAATATATGTGATAACTATAACTACAACAAGGGAGATAAATATAGTAACTAATCTTTTTAGAATATACTTTAAAAGTCCCATATACTTCCTCCTTAATAATAGAGGGGAGGTTTGTCCTCCCCTCTTTCTTTTTATGAATCTTAGTCCTTAAGATTTAGATATTTGAAGCAGAAGAAAGCAGGACCCCAAGAGAACTTATAAAGCATTAAGCCTTCAAGTTTTGGATTTTGTACCCATTGAGCCTTTGCTAAATATACGGGAACCATCCAATACTGATCTTGCATGATTTGTAATGCATAATGAGCAATCTTTACTGCCTCACTGAAAGGTCTATTAACAGCCCTAAGTCTCCATCTATATGCTTCCTTATTTGATGGGTTTCTACCATTATATTCTACTTGAAATCTTTCTTGGCTTGTTATTACTCTTCCTGCTAATCTCCAATAGTTAGTCTTTTCTTCTGGAGTCTTTGCAGCCTTCCATTTTTCATAAAGTTCATCAAATTGTTCATACCAAAGAGGTGGTCTTGTTAAATCTTCTCTCCATAATTTTTCTGGCTCAGTTTCCACTATCTTTTTGAATCCTGCAAGTAATGTGTTTCTTTTTTCAATTAGTGGCTTCCAATCTGCCTCAGTTTGTCCTCCTTCTTTTCTTAGCCAAGCATCATATTCCTTATCATACTCGTTGAGTCTCTTCTTTACACTAGCTGGGTAATCAAAGAACCAAATAGTATGATCAGAATTCTTAAACAATGCTCCAATTTCTAAATTATTCATAGGAGCACCAATTACAGTAAATCCAGCCTTTGCTTCAGGGGTAAAGTTTGCCCATACATAGGAATTCCAGTAAAGTCCAGACTCTACATTCTCAATTATACAATTCACTCCAAGATTCTTTTTCCATTGATCCACTATAAATTCAACTACAGGATCTCCGCCACCAGTTATGTAGAATACAAGGGTTGGAAGTCCCTTTCCACCAGGATATCCTGCCTCTGCAAGTAACTGTTGTGCCTTCTTTACATCAAAAGGAATTTCCTTCATTTTATCACCAATAGGTGATCCTTTAGGCCAATAAGAGGAAAGGGGTAATGCTCTTCCACCTAAGACTTCATTACATAATTTCTCCCTATCTATGGCCATAGCAAGGGCTTGTCTTAATTTCTTATTATCCATTAATGGATCAAATCCACGAGAAATTTGATATCCATTCCAGAATAGATCCATAACATCTTCACGGAAATGCTTAGACAAGGTTGGATCCGCTTTTACAAATTTATATTCTGGTACAGTATTTATAAATGCTGCATCAAGCTCTCCAGCCTGATATTGCTGAATTCCAAGTCCGCCGAATTTAAGTACTATCTTATCTACATTTCCTCTTTCCCCTACATAGTTAGGATTTTTGACTAAAACTGCATCCTTCCCAGGAGTCCAAGATTGAGGAATATATGGTCCATTTACTACAATCTTCCCAGGTCTCCACCAGTTCTGAGGATCCGCTTCTACAGTTTTTCTATGTAAAGGAACACCTTGAGCAACACAAAGCCATTCCTTCATATCATATCTTGGCTGAGAAAGTCTAATCTCTAAGGTATAATCATCAAGAGCCTTTACTCCAAGTTTATCCTCTGAAAGAGCTCCACTTTTCACTGCCCAGAAGTTTTCAATAAACTGATGGGGTCCAGCCCAGGCAGGAAAATCTGGTATCTTA
>JAOADF010000048.1 GCA_026417425.1 Dictyoglomaceae bacterium | reverse complement strand
TTACACATAATTCTTTATATTTTTATATAAAAAATATAATTTCTACATGTGGAGGATATTCGCCTCCGGCTGATTTTTATCAAACTTTAAAAGTAGTTATTTTATTAATACCACACAAATATCATTCACATTGGTATGGGTAGGACCTGTTTTTATCAAATCATTGAGTTTTTCAAAAAAATGATAGGAGTCATTATTTAAAAGATAAGATAGAGGATCCATATTCAATTCTAAAGCTCTTTTACAAGTATATCCATGGGAAAAGGCACCTGCAGAATCCGTTGGTCCATCTCTCCCATCGGTAGCAAAGGAGGCTAAAAGAATATTATCAATTCCTTGAACTTCTATGGCAAAGGAAAGAGCAAGCTCCTGATTTCTTCCTCCTAATCCCTTTCCTTTTAATGTAACTGTAGTTTCCCCTCCAAAGATTAATGCACAGGGAGGAGATATGGGATTTTTTGAGAATTTTATTTCCTTAACTATCCCTGCTATTACTTTTGCTACTTCCCTTGCTTCTCCTTCTAAAAATCCTGTTAAAAGAAGGGGATTAAATCCAAAATATTTTGCTTTTTCTACCACTTTATCTAAGCAATCTCTATTGGATAAAATTATAGTAGCAAAATGTCTTTCATCAATTTCCTTTGGAGTTTCTGGAATTTTTCCGATAATTCCATTATTTATTAAAATTTTTATCCTTTCTGATATTTTATCCCAAAGGTCATATTTTTCTAAAATATTATATACATCTTTAAAGGTTGTAGAATCAGGAACTGTGGGACCCGATGCTATGGTATCCAAGGAATTTCCAATAACATCAGATATTGCCAGGGTAATTATGGTTCCTTTGCATACTTGAGCCAACTGTCCCCCTTTTATCTTACTTAAATGCTTTCTTACTGCATTTATCTCCTGTATTCTTGCAGAACAAGAAAGAAGAAGCTTAGTTATTTCAATTTTATCCTTTAATGTTATCCCATCCCGAGGTAAAGGGAGAAGGGCGGACCCTCCTCCCGAAAGAAGAAAGATTAAAACATCATCTTTATCTAAGTTTTTAACAAATTCAAGAATTTTTTCTGCATTTCTCATTCCCTCTTCGTCGGGGATAGGATGAGAGGAGCAAAGTATTTTAATTCTATTGTTAACTTTTCCTTCATATCCATAGGGAACAACAATATAACCTTCTTCAATCAAATCTCCCATTATATCCAAGGTAGCTTCTACCATAGGAAAAGAAGCCTTCCCAACAGCAAGAAGATATACTTTTCCCTTAATAGGAAATTCTTTTTCCCTAACTTTTATCTTTTTCTGATTTCTATCATAAAAAAGATTTCCTTTTACAGCTGATTTAGGATCTACTTTTTCTAAGGACATTCTAATAATTTCCCAACAAATTTCTCTTAGATCCATTATTTATCTCCTATTTTTTCAAAACCTCAGGATTGACAAGATTAGGTGGAACTTCTCCTTTTAATGCCTTTACTAAATTTTCTCCCGCCATAATTGCCATTTTCGTTCGAGTTTCAAAAGAAGCAGAAGCTATATGAGGAGCAAGAACTACATTATCTAATTTAAGAAGATCTGGTTCTACTTCTGGTTCTCTTTCAAATACATCTAAAGCTGCGCCTCTTATCCAGTTTTCTTTTAAGGCTTTGCATAGAGCCTTTTCATCTACAATAGGTCCTCTTGCAGTATTTATGAGGTATGCTTCTTTTTTCATTAATTTCAATTCTTCCTCACCAATAAGATGGTATGTCTCTTCAGTTAGTGGTACATGAATGGAAACAAAATCAGATTCTTGTAAAAGTTCCTTTAAAGGTTTATATTCTACACCAAATTTATCTTCAATCTCCTTAGCTACCCTTTGTACATCATAATACAGAATTTTCATATCAAATCCCTTTGCTCTTTTAGCCATTGCCTGCCCTATTCTTCCAAAGCCTATGATTCCCAAAGTTGCTCCATAAATATCGGTACCAAGAAGAAGAAGAGGCTCCCAACCTCTAAATTTTCCTTCCCTTACAAATTTATCCGCTTCTACAACTCTCCTTGCAATTGCCATCATAAGGGTCCAAGCAAAATCTGCAGTAGTCTCTGTGAGAACTCCAGGAGTATTGGTCACCATTATTCCTCTTCTTGTTGCCTCTTTAACATCAATGTTATTAAATCCTACCGCATAATTAGATATTACCTTCAATTGAGGACCTGCAGAATCCATCACTTCCTTATCTATATTATCTGTTAATAGAGAGAGAATTCCATCAACTCCTTGAACCTTTTCCAATAAAAGTTCCCTTGGAAGAACACCATCATAATCACTTACTTCCATATCACAATACTCCGCAACTATTTTTAATCCCTCTTCAGGAATTCTTCTTGTTACAAAAACTTTTAGTTTCCTTTCCATATTTATTACCTCCTTAAAATTTTATTGGAAAAATTCTATTCCATGCGATTAAGAAAGTTCTTTTAGCATTTGCAACTACAAGATCAGGATCTTCATCATTATAAGGTTTTACTTCAAAGGAAATTATAGGTCTTTCAGCAACAACCCTTTTTTTAAAATAACCAATATGAATTAAAGATTTGAGGAAATAAACAACTTCCTCCACGTCATTCTCTCCCTCAGATATACCAAAACGGGGATGAAGATCACCATATAGAGGATGACCTTCCTTTAAAACTGCATTACCAATATGTATATGAGTTATAAAGGGAGAAAGGAGATTCAGAGTATAAAAACTATCTTCAAAAATTAATGGTTGATGAGAAAGATCTACCATTAGTCCAAAATTTCTACAAACTTTATAGATTGAACTTGCAATATCAAAGGCTTCTGGGGCAGGTCCAATTAATGCTTTTTTATCTATTAAATTATCAAAAACTTCTAAAGAAATTCCCATAGTATATCCAAATTTATGTCCTCTTTCTTCAGCATATTCGCAAAGTTCTATCAAGGATGAAACTAAAAGTTCCTTTGCCTTTTCTCTTTCTAAAGAATATACATCCTTTCCCGAAAGAACAGCAACTGCCTTTGCTCCTGATATATAGCCTTTATCAATTAACTTTTTACACTCCTCGATAGCATATCTCCTCTCATCTTCATCAAAGGAATTAAGATTTAACTTCTTCGCAAGAACTACAGGCTGTCCTGCAACAAATAATTCTACCCTTGCAATCTCACATCTTTTTCCAATCTCCTTAAATAATTCTTCTGAAAGATTTCCGCTAACTTCTATAGCCTGAAAAAATTCATCTCTTAATACTTTATCTACTGTTGCTAAAACCTCTTCATCCTTAGTAGCATTGGGGTATGCCATAAAATGTATTAGTCCCATATGAAAAGTATCATGCCATGGATACATCTAAAGAATCACCTCCTTTTATATTACTTTTTCTCTAAGCCTTTTTACGATATTTGTAAAAGTATCAACAATTATATTTATATCATTAGAACACATAATTACCCTCATTCCTTTTTCCATCCAGGGAATTAGGGTATCAGGACTTTCTAAATGAATTCCACAAGGAAAATTTAATCTATTACATTTATCTACTAATATTTGAATGTATTCTTGAACCAACGGATGATTTATTTGTCCTGGAAAACCTAAACTTTGGGATAAATCATTGGGACCAATAAGGACAGCATCTACCCCTTCTATGGTTATTAGATCCTCTAAATGATCTATTGCGGATTTTGTTTCAATTTGTAAAATGATTAATACCTCATTATTTACATTTTGAGTTAATTCTTGTGGATTTCCTTTTGCATAATTATTAGGAGCTCTTCTTAACGCCATTCCTCTTTTTCCTAAGGGATGATATCTCGTTGCTTCAATAATATTTTTTACTTCTTCAATAGTTTCTACTTGAGGAATAAGTAAACCATCTGCTCCAGCATCTAAAGGACGAGATAGATTGTGATGTCCATATCTTGTTGGTACACGAACAATAAGTGTAATATCCGCCCCTTTTGCAGAAAATGCCATATCTTGTACTGTTTCCATATCAAAGGGACCATGTTCAGTATCTAAAACAAAGAAGTCAAAGCCTGCTGTAGCAAGCATCTGAGCAATACCAGGAGATCTTATATCAGAAACCATGGTCCCAATTACTGTTTTACCTTCTTTTAAAGCTCTCTTTACCTTATTTTCTCTCATTTTTGTCTCCCCCTATACAAGATTCAGAGATTGTAAAATATTCCTTAGATCCTTTTTCTTCTCTTCATCTATACCCTTTACTGGACCTCTGCAAGGACCTACAGGAATACCCATAATATTTAAAGCTTCTTTTATCACCACTGGAAAAGTACCAAGTTCAAAAGCTATTCTTAATGGTGCTAATTTTTGCTGTGCTTCCTTTGCCTTCTCCAACTCTCCTTGTACATAGAAATTATAAATATCTGAAACCAACTTAGGAGCTACATTAGCACAAGCTGCGATAGCTCCTGTTCCTCCATAAAAAAGGGTAGCAAGAATAAGAGTATCCCTTCCTGCTAAAACATGAAAATTTTTCCCTTGGGTTCTTCTTATATACTCACTGGTAAGGGTAAGATCTCCACTACTATCCTTTATTCCAACAATGTTATCAATATCTGCAAGTTTTTCTATAAGATTTGCAGAAAGATTTACACCACATCTTTGAGGATTATTGTATAAAAGTACTGGTAGATTAGTAGATTTTGCAATTTCTTTATAATGTTCATATAATTCATTTTGAGAAGGAGAGATAAAATATGGGGTTATAATAGAAACTGCATCTACTCCAACATCTTCTGCATATTTATTAAGCTCTATAACCTCTTTGGTGGTGATAGCTCCTGTTCCTGCATATACAGGAACCCTTCCCTCTACTTTTTCTACTACTATTTCTATGATTTTCTTTTTTTCTTCCTTTGTTAGGGCATAAAACTCTCCTTGACTGCCAATAATAAAAAGCCCATGTACCCCATTTTTAATAAGGTATTCTACTAATTCTTTAAGAATAGGTTCATTAAGTTCTTCCCTTTCGTTAAAAGGAGTCACCATAGCAGGTAATATTCCATAAGGCTTAAAGGTCATTTATAAAACCTCCTCTCTAAATTTTTCCATACTTTTTCAATAATGATAAATTTACCACATTATCAGGTATATTCCCTTTTAGAATATTTATAACCCCTTGAGCCACTGATGTTGCCATTCTAACCACACACTCCTTTGTGAGTGCTGCCATATGAGGAGAAAGAATAA
Organism: Dictyoglomaceae bacterium; assembly: GCA_026417425.1. Next base: position 2,819 of record JAOADF010000048.1, on the reverse strand, counting down.
TATTATTCAATTTCAAAAGGGGATTGTCGAGAGAAGGTGGCTCTTGAATAAACACATCGGTTCCTGCCCCTTTTATCCATCCTTCTTTTAATGCCATCGCTACAGCATTCTCATCCCATATAGGTCCCCTTGCCATATTAATGATAAAGGCAGATGGTTTCATTAATTTTAATTCTTTCTCTCCAATAAGTCTTTCCGTTTCTGGAGTAAGGGGAACATGTATAGTCACGAAATCAGATTCTCTTAATAAAGTAGGAAGATCTACCAATTCTGCTCCTAATTCCTCAACTCTTTTTTCATCTACGTAAGGATCATATACTAATATTCTCATATTAAAGGCATATTTACATTTTCTACCTACTAAGGATCCAATCTTTCCAAAACCTATAACTCCAAGGGTTTTTCCCTCTATATCAACAGCAGAATACTCATCCCTTATTTTAAAATTTCCTTCCCTCACTGCAACATCCATATCCTTTGTTCTTTTTGCTAGTGCAAGAATAAAGGACAAGGTGTGCTCCGCTACTGAAATATCATTAACATTTGGAGTATTAATCACTAAAATTCCCTTTTTGGAGGCAAATTCAAGATCAATATTATCAACTCCTACTCCATGTCTTCCAATGACCTTTAACCTATCCCCTTCTTCTATAATTTCCTTGGGAAAAGGAGCAGTTCTAACAATAACCCCATCAATCCCCTTAATTTCTTTTGCAACAACCTTGGGATCAGGACTAGAAGCGTATATCACTTCAAAATCTGCTGATTTTAAAAGATTTACACCACTTTCATGAATAGGCTGAACAATCATCACTTTTATCTTACTCATAAGATTTACCTCCTCCTACAAGCTTAGGTAAGGTAATGATTCCTTGAGGCATGATAAGAAATTTAAAATTGGGATTTATTTTTAATATTTTATTTACTGCCTCTTGTAATGTACTCTCCTTTTTCAAAAACATTTTATTTAGAACAGCTTCTTCTATTTTGCAATCTGTTATAATTACTTCTGCATGAGAGAGAATTCTTTCTAAAACAAAAGCTTTATGTTCCCCTATGTTAAATCCCTCTTCCCATATTCTTTCTTTTAATTCCATTAAAGATTTACATTGAGACATTAATCTATAATAATTTTCATCTCCTAAACCATCTTCGCATGTTGCAGGGATTAAAATCTTACCATTCTTTTTTACAACAGGTTTTTCTCCTAAAACCACAGAGTTTGCTGAACGGGTTGCTTGATAAAGATTAATACTTTTAGGATATCCTGGACAGGAAATAACAACATCCGCTTCTTCCTTTATAGATATCTCAAAGATTTTCTTAGCAAATTCCACACCCTTTTCAAAGGCTTTAATAGGATGACCCGAAAAAGCTGAAACTACTCTTTTTTCTTGATTCAGTATAAGATTTACTATGAAATCTACTTTTACTTTTTTAGCCATTTCATTTAGAAAGTTTCTGAAAATATTTCCTTCTATAACTCCTAATTTGGTACTTTCATGGCTTAAGATTTGTAAACTATGAGTTGCAGATAAAGTTTTATATCCTGCCAATCCGATACATATGGTTTTAACACCACCACTATATCCTGCAAAAAGATGAGGCTCAATTACTCCCAAAGTAATCTTTATATCATGTTCCATCAATTTTTTATTTATATACATTGGTAGTCTACTTTCATCTCCAAGATACAAAAGCTCTTCTTCATTTTTAAATTCGTGATTATAAACAGGATACTGGGAGGAAATTTCTTCCCCAAGTTTTTCTTTTATCTCTTCAGAGCTCATGGGTTCATGGGATCCTAAGGCGATAAAAAAGGAAATATTCTCTTTTTTTACTCCTCCCCTTTCCAATTCCTTTAATAGGATAATACTTATTTCTCTATCCAAAGCATAACGAGTCTTATCTGTTATAACAATGGCTACTTTGCTTTTATCACTTACTAAATTTCTGAGAGGGGGACTCCCTATAGGATTTTGTATAGCTTTTAGTATAATATCTTCATTTTTTTCTAAAACTTTTGGGAAATTAGGTTTTATAATGTCTAATATATTTTTCTCAGGTATTTCTATATCTATATTTTTGTCTTTATCATAAGAAAGAGAGATTAACATCTATTTCACCTCTAAATTTAACAATTCTTCCCAAAATCTTACTAAAATTGAATGATCCTTATCTCCTTCGCTTTTTCCAGAGATAGAAATCATAATCTGATTAACTAAGGATGTAAATGGAAGAGGAATCTTTAATTCTTTTCCTATAAGTAATGCATTCTTTAAATCTTTAATATGGAGGTCTAATTTAAAACCTGGCTCAAAATTTCTTTCTATAAATCTTGGGATCTTAGTATCCATTACTTTGCTTCCTGCTAAGCCACCTCTAACAGCATTAAATATTGTTTCTACTGATAATCCTGCTTTCTTTCCTAAGGAAAAGGCTTCACAAATTCCAGCAATATTTATCGCTACAATAATTTGATTCACTAACTTTGTCATCTGTCCACTTCCTAAGGGTCCTATATAGGTGATATTTTTCCCCATGCTTTGAAAAATAGGAAGACACCTCTCAAAAATTTCCTTCTTCCCTCCGACCATTATGGAAAGCTCACCTTTAATTGCCCCTTCCTCTCCTCCACTCACTGGAGCATCAAGCATCTCCACATTCTTTTTCTCAAGAGCATATCCAATCTTAACAGTGGTTTTGGGATCTATGGAACTCATATCAATTACAATAGAATCAGGCTTTATTCCTTCAATTACTCCTTTCTCTCCTAAGATTACTTCTTCTACTTCATAAGAATCAGGAAGCATTGTAAT
>JAOADF010000047.1 GCA_026417425.1 Dictyoglomaceae bacterium | reverse complement strand
AGCAAAGGTATTAATTGATAATTTAGCAAATCTTTATTCTCAGAGGGAATCCTGTGATATGTCCATAAAACTTGCTAAGAGAAATCTTGAGGATCTTCAAAATATATTAATAGAACAGACTAATCTTCAAAGGAAAGATATATTAGCAATAACATCCTTAACTTATACTTCTTCTTTAAATGAATGGAGAGAAAAACTTATTTCTCAAGAAGTTGATTTAGCTTTATTATCATTGGAATATGGACCTGAGCATCCAAAGGTTGTTGCTGCAAAAGCAGCGGTAGATATGACAAAAAAGGTAATGAGGGATGAAATTGAGAGAATATCAAAGGCTATTGGGAATTATTCTTTGGATAAACTCTTTTCTTTACAATTAGAAATAGTATTTAATGAAGCAAAAAAGAAAGCCTTAGATAGTGTTATAGAAAAATATGAGAAAAAACTTTCTCAACTTCCTTCTTTAGGTTTAGAGTTGGGAAGGTTAATGAGAGAAGTAAAAGTTCAGGAGACTATCTATACTTTATTAACTTCTCAATATGAACAGGCAAAGGTTAACGAAGCAAAAGAAAATATAATTGTTCAAGTGGTAGATTATGCTATCCCGCCAGTCAAAAAGAGTAAGCCTTCAACTACTTTAAATGTTCTTATTGCGGGAGTAAGCAGTATATTTTTAGGTATCTTTTTAGCCTTTTTCTTAAATTTCTGGGGAAATTTTAGAGAAGAATTAAGAAAATTGGAGAAAACATAATGGAAAAATTATTAGTAACCGGTGGTGCGGGGTATATTGGAAGTCATGTGGTTAAAGATTTAATTAAGAAAGGTTATGATGTAATTGTAATTGATAATTTAGAAAAAGGACATAGATCCGCTGTAAAGTCAAAATATTTTTATAAAGTAGATTTAAAGGATAAAGATTCTTTAGAGGAAATTTTTGAAAGCTTTAAGATTAATGGAGTTTTACATTTTGCTGCAGCAAGTCTGGTGGGAGAATCCATGGCCAATCCAGGAAAATATTTTGAAAATAATATCTTAGGAGGATTAAATCTTTTAGACTGTATGGTCAAATATGATATTAAGTTTTTAATATTTTCATCTACTGCTGCAGTATATGGTGAGCCTAAGATTATTCCAATTCCTGAAGACCATCCAACAATTCCTACAAATGTTTATGGTTCTTCAAAACTAATGTTCGAAGAAATTCTGAAATGGTATGAAAAAATCTTTGGTATTAAATATATATCTTTAAGATATTTTAACGCAGCAGGATGTGATCCTGAGGGAGAGCTAGGAGAAGATCATAATCCTGAGACTCATCTTATACCATTAGTTTTAAAAACCGCCCTTGGACAAAGGGATTATGTGGAGATTTATGGAAGTGATTATCCTACTCCTGATAGAACATGTATTCGAGATTATATTCACATATCAGATCTTTCTTCTGCACATATATTAGCATTAGAAGCTTTATTATCTGGAAAGAGATCTGATATATATAATTTAGGAAATTCTCGAGGTTTCTCAGTAAGAGAAGTTATAAAGACTGCTGAAAAAGTTGTAGGAGAAAGAATTCCTGTAAAAGAAGTAGGAAGAAGAGCGGGAGATCCTGCGATTTTGATAGCAAGTTCTAATAAAATTAAAAAAGATTTAGGCTGGAATCCTCAATATAGTGATTTAGAAGAGATTATTGAATCTCACTGGAGATGGTTGAAGAATCATCCTAATGGTTATCCCGATTAATCTTGTGATATAATTAAAATATGAAAAAGGAAAAAAGATATGTGACTATTAATAGAAAGGCAAAACATGATTATTTTATATTAGAAACCTATGAGGCAGGAATTGCTCTGAGAGGTACTGAGGTTAAGTCTCTTCGTGAGGGAAAAGTAAGTATTGTTGATAGTTATGCAGATATTGACAAAGGAGAATTGTGGTTATTTGATCTTCACATAAGTCCCTATGATAAGGGAAATATATATAATCATGATCCTAAAAGGCCGAGAAAACTTTTAATGCATAAAGATGAAATAGCTCGTCTTATAGGAAAGGTTAAAGAAAAGGGCTTGACATTGATACCTCTTTCTATATATTTTAATGAAAGAGGATGGGCAAAAGTTGAGTTAGGACTTGCAAAGGGTAAAAAATTATACGATAAAAGAAGAGATTTGGCAGAAAGAGCTGAAAGAAGAGAATTAGAAAGAGCTTATAAAATAAAATATTGAGGGGGCGAATGGTTTCGACAGGGAGTTTGGGGGTCAAAGACTGCAGGTTGAGGTGCCGTTACCTCATAAAACAACGGCAAAAAAGAACTGCCAACACAAATTTAGCATTAGCTGCTTAATCTAGCAGCTACGTCCTCTTAATCTGGGCTGGCAGGGTTAAGAAGGGCGTAAGATTAGTCAGCTACCCCTCTTGACTCCCATAAGAGAGGGGGAAAGAAAATGGGATAGGAATCTATAGAATCCTGCGGAGGGGAGTCTATAGATTCCGAAAAGTCAAAACTTCCGCTAAGCCTGTAGAGGTTTTTGGCTCCTACTCTTTGGACGCGGGTTCAATTCCCGCCGCCTCCACCAATTTTTTATTATGGAGGATTTAAGATTTTAAAAAAATTTTTTATATTTTTAATAGTCTTTATTCTTTTTCTTCTGATCTTCTCCATTTATGGAGAAGAAATTTTTTCTTTATACTTTCCCAATGAAAAAGATAAAATTATTGTTACCCCTTATTTTAAAGGACAAGAAATCTATCTACCTATTACTTTGATTTCTTCCCTCTTAAATTCCTCTTTTAAAATAGAAAGAGAGAAAATTTTTATTTTCAAAAACTCAAAGGAATTTTTCCTGGGAAATATTGGAAGAAAAGAATGTACTATTAATGAAAAAAGTTATAAACTTTTAGAAGCTCCTTTATCTATAAATGGTGATGTTTTTCTTCCTATAAAGTCTCTTTTCTCTTTATTGGGATATCGAGTAATTATAAAAGAAAAAAATATTTATATAGTGCAAATTATAGATGAGGTTAACTGGAAAGAGGAAAGAGTATTTTTCAAAATAAAATCTGAAGATAAAATAGAATATAAGAGTTTTAAATTAAAAGAACCAAATAGGTTGGTTTTTGATTTGTATAACTGTATTTTAATAGAAAAGGGTGAAATTTTTCCTAAAATTTCTGGAATAAAAAATATTAGATACTCTCAATATTCTACTGAACCTTATGTGGTCAGAATAGTTTTGGAATTTTCTAAAGATTTTTTAGAACCAAAAATAACTTCAGATAAGGGACAGGTAGTTTTAAATTTTTCTAAAGAAAAGGTTGAAGAACCTTTAGAGATAAAACTTGTAGATATAAAATGGTTAAAAAATGAAAAAAATATTTCCATTGATCTGATTTTTAATTCAGCTTTCACTTATTCCAAAGGTATTCTGAGATATCCTGAAAGAATTTTTTTTGATTTTCCTAACGCTACAACTCTCAATACAAATACTATTTTTGTAAACGAAAGTCCTGTAGAAAAAATAAGATTAGGTTTCCAAAGTATTAATCCTAAAATATTAAGAGTTGTTTTCGATCTTTACACATCGACTATTTTCAATGAAGAAATTTTTACAGATACTTTAAAGATAAATTTCCCTATAGAAATAGAGGAAACACCTAACAGAGAACAAAAAACAAAAAATATTTCAGTTATTATTGATCCTGGACATGGAGGAAGTGATCCTGGAGCTATATATTCAAATATATTAGAAAAGGATTTAAATCTTCAAGTTTCCCTAAAGCTTTCGAAAATATTAAAGGATAGTGGATATAATGTTATACTACTTAGAGAAAAAGATGAAACTATAAGTTTAGATGACAGAGTAAAGTTTGTGAAAAACTATTTGCAAGAAAATATCTTGGGAGAAACAGTTATTTATTTAAGTATTCATACTAATGCAGCTCTTTCTCCAACAATCAAAGGAATAGAAATCTTTTATGCTACTGATTTTTCTTTTCCTTTAGCTAAAACTTTTTCAGAAGTTCTTTCAAAATATTATTCCGTTAGAACTTTAAGACAGGGAAAATTCTATGTTCTATCTAGAATTCCCATTCCAGGGGTTATTGTAGAGATGGGATTTTTAAGTAATAATGAAGAAAGAGCTTTGTTAACTTCTGAGGAATTTCAAAATAATTTTGTAGAAAAAATAAAGGAAGCAATAGAAAAATATAATATAGAAAGGTGAAAAAATATGAAGAAGCTTGGAATTTTGGATTCGGGTGTTGGAGGATTAACCGTTCTTAAAAGTTTAATTGAAACAAATAAATTATCACAAGTTATTTATTTTGCAGATACAAAATATTTTCCCTATGGTATAAAACCTGTGGATTTTATTCAAAGGAGAGTAGAAGAAATTATCAATTTTTTTCTAAGAGAGGAGGTTGAGGAAGTTATTATTGCCTGTAATACTGCATCTTCTACTGCCTACGAATACTTAAAAAGTAAATTCTCTATTCCTGTTTACAGTATTGTAAATTCTGCAATATGGGGACTTTCTAAATTTAGGGGTAAAAAAATAGGGGTTTTAGCCACAAGAAGAACCTTAGAAAGTGGTATTTATCCTAAAATGATTAAAAAAATTAATCCAGAAATAGAAGTATTTGTTGAATCTTGTAGTGAAGGACCTTTATTAGAAACAATAGAAGAGGGAATAATTGAGGGGGAAATTATAGAAGGAGAACTTTTTAAATGTATGATACCATTAATAAAAAGAAATATTGAAGGGCTTATATTAGGTTGTACTCATCTTCCTTTTATTTCTCCTGTAATAAGAAAAAATTATCCGAACATAAAAGTGATTGACCCATCAGAGGAAATTGTAAATATTGTGAAATTAGATAATGAAAGGGTAGAAGAAGTAAAGGTTGATATTTTTGTAACCAATAATGAAATAGAGTTTCAGGAGATTTTGAGGAAATTGTTGAAGGTTAATTGGGATGTTAAAAAAATTGACTGGGAAAGGAGTGAGGTTGGTGCTTTCAAGGGAGAGATTAATAAAAAGATTTGAAGAGATGGTTAAAATTTCTAGTCCTTCACTTAAAGAAGGGAATTTTTCTAATTACTTGAAAAGGGAACTTGAAAGATTAAATTTACCATATAAAGAAGATAATGCAGGAGAAAAGATTGGAGGAGACTCTGGCAATTTAATTGTATATTTTGAAGGAGAAGGAGAGCCCATATTTTTATGTGCTCATATGGATACTGTAACCCCTTGTGAGAATATTAAATTTAATATTGAAGAAGAGTATATAAAAAGCAATGGAGAGACTATATTAGGAGCGGATAATAAATCTGCTATTGCTGCAATATTAGAGGCTATTGAGACAATAAAAGAGAATAATATAAAAAATAGAAATGTTGAGATAATTCTTACTGTTGCTGAAGAAGTAGGACTTCGTGGAGCAAAAAATTTGGATTATTCCTTAATTAAATCTAAAGAGGGGTATGTATTAGATTCTGATGGAGAATTGGGTTCTGTAATCATTAAAGCACCTTATCATTCTAGATTTTTTCTAAACATTTATGGAAAAGCTTCTCATGCAGGAGCAGAGCCTGAAAAGGGTCTTTCTGCTATTCTTCTTTCTAGTGAATTTATATTAAAATTACCTTGGGGAAAAATTGACGAAGATACCACAGGAAATGTTGGAATAATAAGAGGGGGAAGAGCAACAAATATTATACCTGATGATGTGTATTTAGAAGGAGAATTTCGAAGTTTGGACTTAGAAAAACTTAATTTATGTTTTAAAAACTTTGAGGAACAACTAAAAAGGATAGAAGAAAAGGGTGGGAAATGGAACTTAAGAAAAGAGGATCTGTATAGAGGTTATTCTTTTAATGAAAATGATCCAATTATTAAAAAAATTAAACCTATTTTTGAAAGTCTTAATTACCAATTAACCTTTAAATCTACAAAGGGTGGAAGTGATGCAAACATTTTTAATGAAAGGGGATTAAAAGCTTTAAATATTGGAATTGCTGTTGAAAACCCTCATTCTGTTGATGAAAGAATTAAAATTGATAATCTTTTTGGACTTTCTAAGATTGTATATTATTTAATTAAAACTTGAGGGATATAATATATGGGAGAAAGAACTATTGTTCTTGGAGTTATAGGTTCTGATGTGCATGCAGTAGGTCTTAGAGTCTTAGATTATGCTTTAAGATCTGCTGGATTTGAAGTTATAAATATTGGGGTTTTATCTTCTCAAGAGGATTTTATAAAAGCCTCCCTTGAAACAGGTGCAAGAGCAATATTAGTGTCATCTCTTTATGGGCATGCAGAATTAGATTGTCAAGGATTTAAAGAAAAACTTATAGAAGCAGGATTAGAAGATATCCTTCTTTATATAGGAGGAAATTTAGGAATTGGAAAAAAGAATTGGGATGAAGTTGTAAAAAGATTTAAGGAATTAGGATTTCATAGAGTTTATCCTCCTAAAACAACTCCTGATGAGGTTATTGAAGATTTAAAGAAAGATTTGGGTTTAAAATAAAAAAATGTTAGGATTATTTTTGGATTTAGGAAGTACCTTTACAAAAGCTATTGCTTTTGATTTAGAAAAGGAAGAGATTATAGGGAAAGCAAAAGTACCATCCACTGTAAATATTGATGTAACGATTGGTGTAAAATATGTCTTAGATGAAATATATAGACAAACGGGAAAGAAATTAGAAGGATTCGAAATTAAGAGGGCATGTAGCAGTGCCAAGGGTGGACTAAAAATAGTGGCAGTTGGCCTTGTTCCCGATTTAACTGCAGAAGCTGCAAAAAGAGCTGCTTTAGGGGCTGGAGGAAAGGTAATCAAAACTTATAGTTTCGAATTAACCGATAATGATCTAAAAGAAATGGAAGATTTGAAACCTGATTTAGTTATTTTAGCGGGTGGCACCGATGGTGGAAATAAATATTATCCTTTAATTAATGCACAAAAAATCTCAGAAATCCCTATAAATATTCCTATAATTTATGCTGGAAATAGAATAATAGCAAAGGAAATAGAGAAAATATTTGAAAAATCAGTAAAAGAAATATGGATTACCGAAAATGTTATGCCAGAATTTGGAAAGTTAAACATTAGTCCTGTACAAAATTGTATTAGGGAAATTTTTATCTCTCGTTTAATACATGCTAAGGGCTTAGAAAAAGTTAAAAATTTTTTGGATGGAATTATAATGCCAACTCCTTTAGCAGTTTTAAAGGCTTGTGAAAGTTTCTCAAAAATTTTTGGAGAAACAATTTTGGTAGACATAGGTGGAGCAACTACTGATGTTTGCTCTATATCCCATGGAAGACCAACTGAAATTGGAGTGATATGGAAGGGATTACCTGAACCATATGTTAAAAGAACTGTAGAAGGAGATTTAGGGGTAAGGGTAAGTGCTTTGTCTTTATGGGAGATAGTAGGAGAAGAAAGATGGAAAGAATTTTTAGGAGAATTAAATTCATATAAAGAAAAAGTAAAATTTTTAAGTGAGAAAACAGACTTTTTACCGAAAAAAGAAGAGGATTTCTTTTTAGATTATGTTCTATCTTATCATGCTATAAGAATTGCAGTGGAAAGACATTGCGGATACTTAGAACCGCTATATACTCCTATGGGGATAACATATCTTCAGTATGGAAAGGATTTGACAGAGGTAGAAAATTTAATAGGAACAGGAGGTCCGTTGGTTTATAATCCTTATAATATCTCTGCATTAAAATCAGCATTATTTGATGAAAAAAATCCCTTTGTATTGAAACCTAAGAATCCAAGGATTTATTTAGATAAAGAATACATCTTTTTTGCTATAGGACTTCTCTCAGAAATCTTTCCTGAAAAAGCTATAAATATATTAAAAAAATATGTGATAAAAATCGACCATTACTAAGGAGATGAAATACTATGGTTTTAAAGAATAAGAGATGGGATGAAAAATATTTTATTAGAATGAGGGAAGAGGTTCTGAATACATGGTACACAGGAAAAGAAGTAGATTTGAAATCGGGTATTGAATATCATAAATCTCTTTCTCTAGAAAAACAATTTGATTATGTTCTAAGAATTGGAGAAAAGGAGAATAAAATACTCCTACAGCCTAGAGCAGGAGTTCCAATTCTTAAGGAACATATAGAATTATTAAAATATCTTCAAGATAATGAGGCGGATCTTTTACCTACAACTATTGATAGTTATACTCGTCAAAATAGGTATAAAGAAGCCCAATTAGGATTAGATGAAAGCTTAAAAGAAGGAAGATCTTTACTAAATGGTTTTCCAGCAGTAAATTATGGGGTTAGAGGATGCAGGGAAATCATAGAAAATGTTAAAATTCCTGTAGAGGTGAGGCATGGCTCTCCTGATGCAAGACTTTTGGCAGAAATAACCTTATGTTCTGGCTTCACGTCTTTTGAAGGGGGAGGAATAACCTATAATATACCCTATGCAAAGGATGTTCCTTTAGAAAATTCTCTTCTTTATTGGCAATATGTAGATTACTTAGTGGGTTATTATGCAGAAAATGGAGTAGTTATAAACCGAGAATCCTTTGGACCATTAACTGGAACATTAGTTCCTCCGTGTATATCCATAAGTATAGGAATTATCGAAGCTCTTTTAGCAGTAGAACAAGGGGTTAAAAGTTTCAGTGTAGGATATGGGGAAAGTGGAAATATTGTTCAGGATGTAGCTGCAATAAATGTTATGAAGAGACTAACAGAGAAATATCTTAAAAATTTCGGATATTATGATGTTCATATTACCACAGTTCTACATCATTGGATGGGAGGATTTCCAGAAGATGAAGCAAGAGCTTTTGCTGTGATAACTTATGGTACCATTGCAGGATTTTTAGGTTCTGTATCAAAGATTATTGTTAAAACTCCCCAAGAAGCTATTGGGATTCCTACTAAAGAAGCAAATGCCCAAGCCTTAAGAAATACTCGACAAACTCTTCAAATGTTAGAAAATCAATATTTTATAAATTATAAACTTGTTGAAGAAGAGGAAAAAATTATAGAAGAAGAAGTAAAAAATATTTTAGATAGGGTTTATTCTCTTGGAGAAGGAGATTTTTTAATTGGTACTGTAAGAGCTTTTTCTTCTGGAGTTTTAGATGTACCCTTTGCTCCTAGTAGATTTGCCCATGGAAGGATTATGCCAATAAGAGATAATAACGGTGCTATTAGATTTTTTGATTTTGGAAATTTACCTATTCCTTCCGATATAAAGGATTTTCATAGAGAAAAGATTGAGGAAAGGGCTAAGTTTGAAGGAAGATCTGTAAGTTTTCAAATGGTTCTTGATGATATATATGCTATTAGTAAAGGAAGACTTATTGGAAGACCAAAGAAAGAGATGAAAAAATGAAATTAAAATCTGCATTATATTCTATTGGATTATCAGGATTTTATTTTGATGATCAACAGGCTATAAAAGCAGGTGCTCGAGAAGATGGCTTTGCATATAGAGGTGTTCCCCTAACTCCTGGTTATGAAGGGATAAGACAAAAGGGAGAAAGTTTATCCATAATTTTTATCTTAGAAAACGGATGTATGGCTTATGGAGATTGCTCTGCCATTCAGTATTCTGGTGCGGGAGGAAGAGAGCCATTATTTAGGGCAAAAGATTTCTTAGAAATTTTAGACAAAAAAATCTTTCCTTTTCTTTTGGAAAAAGAATGGGAAAGTTTTAAAAAGTTATCAGAAATTATTGAAAATTGGGAAGAAAATGGTAAAAAGTTGCATTCCGCATTAAGATATGGAATAACCCAAGCTATTCTTGATGCTTTTGCAAAATCTACAAAAAAAACTATGACAGAAATTATTGCTGAAGAATACAATCTTCCTATTATCCTAAAATCTATACCTATCTTTTGCCAATCAGGAGATGATAGGTATATCAATGCGGATAAGATGATTATAAAAAGAGTTGATGTTTTGCCTCATGCATTAATAAATAATGTGGAAACTAAATTGGGTTGGAGAGGAGAAAAATTGATAGAATATTTAGGTTGGTTAAAAGAAAGAGTAAAAATTTTAGCAGGAGAAAATTATAAGCCCATATTTCATATTGATGTTTATGGAACTATCGGATTAGCTTTCCAGAATAATTTAGAAGAAATAGCGGAATATTTTTCTATATTAGAAAGAATTGCTTATCCTCACAAATTAAGGATTGAAGGACCATTAGATTTAGAAAGTAAAGAGAGACAAGTTGAATATTTAGGGAAATTAAGAAGAAAATTAAAAGAAAAAGGTATAAATGTAGAGATAGTTGCAGATGAATGGTGTAATAGTTTAGAAGATATAGAAGAATTTGTTAATGCAGAAGCTGTAGATATGATTCAAATAAAAACTCCTGTTTTAGGAAGTATTCATAACTCTATAGAAGCAGTTTTGTTTTGTAAGAATAATAATGTAGGGGCTTATGTAGGAGGAACATGTAATGAGACTGATAGATCAGCACAAATTTCAGTTCATATTGCTCTAGCAACTCAAGCGGATCAAATTTTAGCAAAACCTGGCATGGGAGTAGATGAAGGATTAATGATTGTCTATAATGAAATGCAGAGGACTTTAAGTATTCTTAAAGCAAAAGGA
>JAOADF010000037.1 GCA_026417425.1 Dictyoglomaceae bacterium | reverse complement strand
GGGGAGGGGTGCCCCGGCTAAAAGAAGAGAAGGGGTGGGTTAACAATTTTAGAATTTTGCAGATCCAGATGCAATAAATTTTAGATGAGACAAATCAGGAGTAACATTTTGAATTTGATCGCCAAGAACTGCAACATCTAAGGAGAATCCAAGAAGACTTAAACCTGCACCTACAGATAAAGTTATCCCTCTCACTGCAAGTTCTGCTGCCCTTATAGGATCAAGTTCTTCCAATCTTATATTTCCATAGGCTCCAGCTCTTAATGCTAATATGGGAAGAACCCAGAATTCTACCCCTGCATGCAAGGTTCCATATCTCCATCTTTCTGGCTTATTCCAATTTTCTTGACTAAAATTATGAGTTACATCAAAGTTGTCTAAATCTAATACTAATTTTATTGCTCCTAAATCTACCGCAACACCTAAATTGAAGAATGAAGGAAGTTTAATTCCTGAATAGATTTCAGAAGCAGGATCATATTTCCACCACTTTCCTACTGCAAAATCATCGTACCATATATAATCTCTTGTGTAATTTATATTGCTAAAAGCATTTCTATAAACTAATCCGACTTTTAAAAGAGCAAGATTTAATATTGCTCCTAAATCTACTGTAAATCCATCAATATTTGCAGAATCTTTAGAATGGAACTGCGTATTTAATGATGTAGGAGTATAAGTATTGGGATCATGAACAAAGTTCTCATTATATCCATTTCCAAACCAATATCCATCAACTTTTCTTAATACCTCTCCTTTAATATAAGTTAAATTGGCACCTAAAGCTATAGGACCAAATTTTGTTCCTGTACCAACGGAAAATGTGTCAAGTTTTGATGTATCCGTTACATCAGAATAATAATCAAAAACCATAGTCCAATTATCAGGAGCTTTACTTGTCCATGTCCCTTGACTTCTGCTTGCAACAATAGGCGGAATAAAGGGCTTTTTATATGCTACGGAAAGATTTGAAAGAGCTAATGCCGCATATAATGGAACAAAGCTAAATTTGTATTCATATTTAGGTGTTCCATTAGGATTCCATCCGACGACTTCCTTATTTACTTCTCCCAATGCTAATAAAGTTAAGTTTATATTTCTCACATAGGCAAGACCTGCGGGATTATACTCAACAGAAGAGGCATCATTGGCAAGGGCTGTTCCTGCGCCACCCATGGCTATAAATCGGGCACTACCCCCACTCATCCAGGGAAGGAAAGAAAAAAGATCTATAGGATTTTTTATTTCATATGGACGAGTTTGTGCAAAATTTATTGTAGAGATAATAAGAATGCTTAGAATACTTACTATTAGGATCTTTAAAATTTTATTTATTTTGGAGTCCTCCTTTTTAATTTTTACATTTTCATTTTATCGTCTTTTAATTTTCTGTCTGTGATTTATATCACACCTACCAACCTTTTTTCCAAGCAATAGGCATTCTTCTCCCCATTCCAAAAGCTTTTGTAGTTACCTTTAAAACAGGAGGTGCCTGTCTTCTTTTATATTCTGCATTATCAATTTTCTTTACAACTTCTTCTACTAAATCTTTCTCAAATCCCATTTTTTTAATCTCATCAATGGATAAATTATCTTCGATATATGCCTTAAGAATTTGATCCAAAATGGGATAGGGTGGTAAAGAGTCCTCATCCTTTTGGTTTGGTCTCAATTCTGCTGAAGGAATCTTTGTGAGTATAGATCTGGGAATAATTTCCTTTTCTCTATTAATAAATCTTGCTAATTCATAAACCATCATTTTAGGTAGGTCTCCAATAACTGCCAAACCTCCTGCCATATCCCCATAGAGAGTACAATAACCCACTGCTAATTCCGATTTATTCCCTGTAGTTAAAACTAAATGTCCCTCTCTATTGGATATAAACATTAATATATTTCCCCTAATTCTTGCTTGTATATTTTCCTCTGCAAGATCCATTAAGGGACTTTCATTAGGATTCAAAGTCTCAAGATATGATTTAAAAATTTTTTCTATGGGAATAATTCTAAACTCAATTCCTAAATTTCTTGCTAAAATTTCTGCATCCTTTACACTTCCTTCTGAAGAATATCTCGAAGGCATGGAAACTCCAAGAACATTTTCTGCCCCTAAGGCATAAGTTGCTAAGCATGCAACAACAGAGGAATCTATTCCTCCACTTAAACCAATAACTGCTTTTTTAAATCCTAATTTTGAGAAGTAATCCTTAATCCCAAGAATTAATGCTTTATAAATACTTTCTATATCTTCCTTAATAGAGTTTACGTCTCTTACAGGAAATAAATTTGAAAAATCAATAAGACCAAAATCCTCTTCAAAGTTCTTCCCTTCCCAATAAATTTTTCCCTCTTCCGTTATTACGAGACTTGATCCATCAAATATTAATTCATCATTTCCTCCCACTTGATTTACATAAACTATCGGTCTTTTATATTTTTTTGCAATATAACTTAGCATGTCTACTCTTAATCTCATTTTCCCAAAATAATAAGGAGAAGCAGAAAGATTAATTATTATTTCTGCTCCTTGGGAAATTAATTCTTCCACGGGATCTTTTTCGTAAACTGTTCTATTCCAATAATCTTTATCATTCCATATATCTTCACAAATGGTAACACCAAGATTTACCCCCTTAAACAGTATTGGGTGTCGATATTCTGCAGGTTTAAAATACCTTGTTTCATCAAAAACGTCATAGCTTGGTAGAAGAGTTTTATACTGATATCCAAAAAGTTTCTCTTTATAAAATAACAATGCGGAATTATAAATGTTTCCATCTTTATATAAAGGAGCTCCCAGAAGAATCCCTAAATCCTTACTTTCTAATAAGATTTTTTTATAAATAACTTCATCTATTTTCCTCATAAGTTCAGCTCTAAAAAGCAAATCCCTTGGAGGATAGCCTAATATAGAAAGTTCAGGGAAAACAATTAAATCACAATTTTCTTTTCTAGCCTTATTTATATAAGAAATAATTTTCTCTGTATTTCCCTTTATATCACCAATAGTTGGATTAATTTGAGCAATAGCAATTTTCAAGTTCATAAATCTTTACTCCTTTATTAATGCTAAAATTCTCTCCTCAGGAGAGGGATGGGAATAATACCAGACTCTATATAAAGGCAAAGGATGAAGATTTGCTAAATTTTCCTTTACTAACCTTTTTAAAGCACTTACTAATGGCTCTCCTGTCCCCAAAAGCTCTTTTGAAAATTTATCCGCAGAATATTCAAATTTACGAGAGAAGAAATTTATAAGGGGAGTAATAAAATATAAAATAGAGGATACAAAAATAAAAGAATAAACAATAAAAGAATAACTCTTTTCCACAGAAAAAGTTTGGGATATTAGTGGAGATTTATATAAAAGAAATACGAAATAAATATATGCTATATAAAAAACTATGCTTAAACTTATCATTTTAGGAATATGTCTTTTAACGTGATGTCCAAGCTCGTGTGCAAGAACTGCTAAAATCTCATCATGAGTATAATTCAATATGGTATCAAAAAGTACCACCCTTCTTGACCTTCCAATTCCTGTAAGATAGGCATTTACTTTCTTTGTTCTCCTTGAAGCATCCATAACAAATATCTTAGAAATTTTAAACCTTGTCTTTTCTAAAAGAGAAAGAATTTTATTCTTCAACTCTTCATTTTCTAAAGGATAAAACTTATTAAATATGGGAGCTATAACCATAGGATATAACCAAGAGAGAAAAAGTTCAAAAACAATCACCACAA
>JAOADF010000023.1 GCA_026417425.1 Dictyoglomaceae bacterium | reverse complement strand
GCACCTTCCACACGATTTAGCATACCTTCTTTTAAATTATTACCATCTACATATGCTTTTGCAATTTCTTCTACAGCTTTACTCATAGCCCAATTATTATGTCCTGTAGAAACTATTAAGTTGACTTTCTCAATAGTTCCTTTTTCATCAACCCAGTAATGATGAATTAAGGTTCCTCTTGGAGCTTCCACTACTCCTATTCCTTCTTCGTTTGTTACCTCACCAAGTCTTAGCACATCTTGGCTCATAGCTTCTGGATCTTCTAATATTTCCCTTGCCCTTTCTAAGGCATAAATTGTTTCAATTAATCTTGCATAGTGATAATATAAAGAACCTTCTAAAGGTTTTCCACTATTTATGGATTTAAATTTTTTAAATTCTTCATTGGCAATAGGAGTACTTATTTTGTCCGCTATGTTTAATCTTGCAAGAGGTCCTACTCTGTAAACTCCCTCTGGAAATCCCAAGGGCTTATAATATGGGAATTTTAGATAGGTCCAGTCTTCTACCCTTTCTCCTATGTATCTTAAATAATACTGGGGTTTAAATTCTTTTACTATATTCCCTTCTTTATCCATGAATCTTATTTTCCCATCGTAGAGTTCCAAAGAACCATCCTCTTTTACAAGACCAAGATATCCTGTAGGGAAGGAAGCAAACTTATTACATTCTTCTTTATTTTTTTCAATAAAATCTTCTGCAAGTTTTATCCCTTCCTTTATATAACCTATCATTTCGTCAATTCCTTTTAATATTTCATCCCTTACAGAAAGAGATAGTGCAGAGTTTACACCACCAGGTATTGCAAAGGTGGGATGGATTCTTCTTCCTGCCACAAGCTCTATGATTCTTTGGCCAAATTTTCTTAATTTTACTGCTTTCAAAGCTAATTCTGGATTTTCCTGTATAAGACCTACCACATTTCTTATTCTGGGATCTGCATCCCAGCCAAGGATAAGGTCTGGTCCAGCCAGTTCAAAAAAGTGCATTGAGTGGGACTGAATAAATTGTCCCATATGGATAAGTTCTCTTAAGAGTTTTGCAGTCTTTGGTATGTCTACTCCTATAATTTCATCAGTAGCTTTTGCAGAAGCCAAGTGGTGGCTAACAGGACATATTCCACATATTCTTGGAGTAATAACAGGCATCTCAGAAAAATGTCTTCCCTCTGAAAACTTCTCAAAACCTCTAAATTGATCCACATGAAAGAGAGCTTTTTCAACTTTTCCATCATCCTTTAAATGAATGGTAACCCTTGCATGTCCTTCTATTCTTGTAACTGGGCTTATAGTAATTTTCTTTTCCATAGTCTCACCTCTTATTCATACTTGAGGAGTTCGCCTTCTAATTTAGGAACTCTTCCCTCTAACACTTCTTTCAATACATAATAGATAGCATCAGCAGATGGGGGACATCCGGGAATATAAAAGTCTACTTTTACAACTTCGTTTACTGCTTTTGTTTTGTTAAGGTGTTTACCAATCTCTTCTGAAGTGGGAATTTTACCTTCTATAGTGCTTTCAGTGGTAATATATCCTCTTTTTAAAAGCTCATCTACAGTGAAATAATTTCTCATAGTGGGTATTCCACCAAATACTGCACAATCTCCTATGGCTACAATAATTTTGCATCTTTCTCTCATCATTTTTACTTCTTCTTCATGATGATCTGTTGCAACTGCTCCCTCAATAATTCCTATATCTGTTCCTTCATCGGGTATTTTTAAGTCTGTGATTGGAGTAGCATTAATCTCTAAACCTTTGTTTATAAGTTCCACCAGTCTCTCATCCATATCAAGAAAGGACATATGGCATCCTGAACATCCCTCGCACCATATAGAAGCAACTTTAATCTTTCCCATATTTTTCACCTCTTAACTTTTAATATACTTTCTCTGTCTTACCTAATATATTGGATATAAAATCTTTTAGATCAATCACATCATAAATAGGTTTTAATACTTTTTCTTTTTTGAGTTTTTTACCTTCTAAGTTATAAAATGTTCCTTCCCTCTCAAAACCATTAGTGATTCCTACAATAACATCTGATCTATGTAATTCCTCATCTTCATAGGGAGTAAATACTACAGTAAAGGAGTTTTTAATTGGTAAATCTTTAATTCCTTGTAGATTTTTACCAAATATAAAAACATTCTCTGCTGATATTTTTTCATGTTTTATTCCTAATTTATGAAGCCCAATGGTATTTGTTTCGGGCGGGAGGTAAAGGAATTTGGTATTAGAGAGGGATTGAAGCATTGATTTTTCAATATCTGATAAGTTTTTGTATATAATTGTAACTTCTTTTTCCTTCTTTATAATATCAAGGGCTAAGCTAAGATCTTTTATATTAAAGACATAGTCTGCAATCTTTGTAAGACTATTAAATTCCTTATCTATAACCATAAGTTTTACCTTTTTACCCATTACGTTTCTTTTAATAAATGAGCCTATTGTGCCATATTCTCTATTCAAATCTACTCCAATGACTACAAAGAATTCTGAATTATCCAGGTCTTTTATATTGATGTTAGAAGGAATAGGATTTTCTACTGGATATATGGAGTAAACTTTGTCTTTAAATAATTCCTTTATAAGCTCAATTTCCTCATTAAGAAGAGAGCCATCTACATAAGCTATGGCATTATATAATTTAGATTTTATCAATGATATTAAATTGTCTTCATGAAGTTTTCTAAAGCCAAAATCATCCTTTGCCCTAATTCCCACTGCTCTTTCTTTATTATCGTAGAGTGATAGATATCTTCCAATTTTACAGAGAACCCCATTGGACACATCAGAGTTCCAATCTCCATAAATCTTAACTATAAAATTAGCTCCTTTTTTCTTATAAATCTCAACTCCACATCCTACTGCACATAAATCACAATTTGAATATATAATATCTGACTGGACTTCTCTCCCAAGATAAGATGACCTTTTATCAATTATTGCTCCTGTTGGACATACTTGAGCACATAATCCACAAGATACACAGGAAGAATTTCCAAGTGGTACATCCATATCTGCAATTATCATGGTATCAATTCCTCTTTCCATTTCTCCTAAAACATAATGTCCTGCAACTTCAGAACATGCCCTCACACATCTTCTACAAAGAACACAACGATTGTGGTCTATCATTATGAAATCATGAGTATTATCTACTGGAAATCTTCTTTCATAAGTAGGGAACTCAAAATAATCCAGTCCAAATTCGTAACCTAAATCTTGTAATTCACATTCTCCAGTAACTTCACAATACATGCAGTAGTGATTTCTCTCAGAAAAAAGAAGCTGTAATACTAATTTTCTCGAATTTACCACATTAGGAGTATCAGTCTTTATATCCATATTAGGTTCAACAGGTGTAGTGCATGCTGTTTTTAGCACACCTCTATCTTCTACCACGCATATCCTACAGGACCCTTGAGGCATTAAAGGCTCATAGTGGCAGAGAACAGGAACATGAATTCCCAATCCTTTCAAAACCTGAAGAACGGTGATACCTGGATTTACTTCCACCTCATTTCCATTGACTTTAATTTTAATCTTCTCCATAGTCCACCCTCTCTCTAAAAATTTTATTCATGTAAGGAAAGAAAGAATATTATCAAGCTTTTTAGAAATTTCCAAATTTAAAAGCTCTTGAAAATTTCCATAATAATTTTCTATTTCTGGATAAAAGGGAATCTCCCCCAAATATCTAATATTAAATTCTTTACATTTATCTTCAATATAATTAAAAGGAGACACCTTCATATTTTCAATAAGCCCTAATATAAAAAAGTTTTGAGGTTTTAAAAATTTTACTAATTTCTCCACGGTTTCCATAGATATTTTTGAAGAATTAGAGATAATTAAGAATTCTAATTTTGACATAAATCGTATAACATCTAAAAGAATTTCTCCCATTCCAGGGGGCATATCAATAATTAAAAAATCTAAATTATTCCAACGGATTATAGTCAATAGTTCCATAAGAGTATCAGAAACATCTTTCCCTCTCATCACCAAAGGTTTATTATTAGTAAAATATATAATGGACATAAATTTTATTCCATCAATATTTATAGGTTTTATCCCATATTCTTCTACAGGTTTTATATCTTTAACTCCCAAAATAAGATGAGAAGAAGGACCATAAAAATCCAAATCTAAAAGTCCCACTTTATAGCCTTTTTTATTTAAAAGAAGAGAAATTATAGCAGATAAAGTGCTTTTTCCTACACCTCCTTTCCCACTACTTACCGCCCATATTCTTTTTATATTTTTAATCCTCTCTTCAATAGCATAAATTCTTGGATCGATCAATTTCATAATATTTCCTCAATCCATACTCCTCTTCCTTCTTTAATCTCAAAATCTACACTCCCACATTTAGGACAATGAATGTAAACATGAATAGTTTCTGGAATAAAATGAATAGCCTCTCTTTCTTCATCATTTAATTTCTCAAAACTTTCCATGTAGCTCCATATATTTTTACAAACATTACAAAGTAAGAGAGCTGGATAGTTCTCATATCTTATTTCTGTCCCTTCAAGAATTGTATCCTTAGATAATTCTTTGAGGGCAAAGTTAAAAACCTCTAAATCAATTTGTTGTATCTCTCCTATCTTTATGGATAAAAAATCTACCTTTCTCAGATTTTTCTTCTGAGCTTCCCGTATTGCGGTATTTACAATTGCTTCTGCTAAAGCCCACTCATGCATAATAAAAAACCTTAATTAGTTTAAAAGAATACATGTAAAAAATCAAGAATTTAATTATTATTAAAATCATTATGGATATATTCTATATATCATTCTCGGGAAGGGAATTGCCTCCCTTACATGTTTTAAACCACAAATCCAGGCGGTAGTTCTCTCAATACCAAGTCCAAATCCCGAATGAGGAACAGAACCATATCTTCTTAAATCAATATACCATTCAAAGGCTTCTCTTGGTAAGTTGTTTTCCTTTATTTTTTCTTCTAAAAGATTTAAATTATGGACCCTTTGACTTCCTCCAATAATTTCTCCATATCCTTCTGGAGCTAATAAATCATTGTTGAGAACCAATTCTGGATTTTCAGGGTCTGGTTGCATATAAAAGGGCTTTATTTTTGCAGGATAATGATGAATGAATACAGGTTTATTAAATTCCTGAGATATTATTGTCTCCTCATCTCCACCAAAATCCTCACCATAGGAAAAGGGAATTCCCTTTCTGTTTAACAATTCACAGGCTTCTTTGTAAGTAATCCTTGGGAAAGGAGGAAGAATTCCTTCTAAAGGTTTTACATCTCTCTCAAGAATTTCAAGTTCTTTTTTCCTTCTTTCTAAAACTCTCTGAACAATATAGCTTACTAACTCCTCCTGAAGTTTCATATTATCCTGCCAATCCCAATATGCCATTTCTGGCTCCACCATCCAGAATTCTGTTAAGTGTCTTCTTGTTTTTGACTTCTCTGCTCGAAAGGCAGGACCAAAACAATAAACTTTTCCCAATGCCATACATGCTGCTTCCATATAAAGTTGTCCACTTTGAGAAAGATATGCCTTTCCAAGATCAAAGTAATCTATCTCAAAAAGGGTTGTGGTTCCTTCACAAGAAGATGGAGTTAAAATAGGAGCATCAACTAAAATAAATCCTCTCTCATCTAAAAAATCTCTAATTGCTTTTATTATCTCACTTCTAATTTTCAAAATCGCTTGTTGTTTTCTGGATCTAATCCAAAGATGTCTATGCTCCATTAAAAACTCAATAGAATGTTCCTTTTTTTGAATAGGATAATCTTGAGATATGGATACAACCTCTACTCTATCTAAGTAAATTTCCCATCCTGTGGGAGATCGTGGTTCTTCTTTTACTTTCCCCTGTACAATAATTGATGATTCTAAGGGAATTTTTTCTATATTCTCTAATTCCTCCTGAGAAAAATTATTAAGATCTGCAACTCCTTGAATAAATCCTGTTCCGTCCCTTATTATTAAAAAAACAATTTTTCCACTGGATCTTTTATTAGTAAGCCAACCACGTATTTCTATTTTCTCTTCATTGGTTTTAGGTATATCTTCAATATATATCCAAGGTATGGCCATAACATATTTCCTCCTATTCTTCTTTTACTAATAAAAAAGCTCTTTTCTCAGTCTCATATAAAATTCTTTCTTCATCCAAAGTTTTTACTTCTCTTTTCTCCATAAGAATCTTTCCATCCACAATAACTGTATCCACATCGGAAGAATTAGCACTATAAACTAAATGGGAAATAAAATTAAAACGAGGGAAGAAGTGAGGTTTTTTGAAATCAATCAGAATAAGATCCGCCTTTTTCCCCTCCTCAATAACTCCTGAATTTTCCCAGCCAAGAATTTCCATTCCTCTTCTTGTTGCCATTTCTAAAGCTAAAAAAGCAGGAATAGCAGTAGGATCTTTTTTATATCCTTTATGTAAAGTGGCGGAGAGTCTAATTTCTTCCCACAGATCTAAATTATTATTACTTGCTGGACCATCGGTTCCTAGCCCCACTCTTCCTCCCTTATCTAACATATCTTTAATTGGAGCAATCCCTGATGCAAGTTTTAAGTTGCTTTGAGGGTTATGAACTACTCCTACTTTCCTTTTTGCCAAAATCTCTATCTCCTCGGAATCAACAAAAACACAATGAGCGGATATGGTAGGAACATTAAAAAGTCCAATTTTATCCATTAATCTTATTGGAGTCTCGCCATATCTTTCTTTTATTTCTTTAACTTCTCCTTCTGTTTCCGAAAGATGGGTATGTATACTTAATTCATATTGAACAGCCGTATCAATTCACTTTTCTAAAAATTTAGGAGGACAAGTATAGGGTGCATGAGGTGCAAGACTCACTAAGATCCTTCCATTACAGGATTTGTGCCATCTTTCTGCAAATTTTAAGCTATTTTCTAATCTTTTTTCTTCATCTCCAAGAATTGCAATCATTCCCCAAGAAAGGTTTGCCC
>JAOADF010000091.1 GCA_026417425.1 Dictyoglomaceae bacterium | reverse complement strand
AAGATACATAATAGAGGGAAAGGATTTTGGTTCAGGAAATTTGGGAGATGAAAAAACAAGGGAATGGCTGAGAATCTGGCATGAAAAAAAAGGGGAATTTCCTGATTTTGTTAGAAAATCATTTTTGAGAAAATGGAAAATGAAATAGAAGAAGAAAATTAAGAAGCCTGAGTTTTCAACTCTAAAATTCTATCGATTCGGAAAATCCTATTTTCTTTTCTTTCAAAACAGTAGGCATAAACTCCCAAAAATGATTTTCCTTTATATTCATACTCACCCACTCTATAGGGTTTTATTATTCTTCTTGATTTTTCATCATTGGGTTTTAAATATACAATAGATAGAAGGGAATCTTCCTTTATTGCCTTCTCAATTATATTTATCTTTTCCTCTAAAGGTAAATCTCTTTCCGATAGACTATATTGAAATTTTGTTAAAAAATTCACAATACGTTTATCTATAAATATTTCTTTCTTTTTTATGGGTGTCTTTAAGAATATCCCTTCAAAGGATGTGCATCTGCTTAAGGCAACATATACCTGTCCTGGTGCAAAGGCTCCTTTTCCAAGATCAATTACTACTTTATCAAAGGTTTTTCCCTGGCTTTTATGAATAGTTACCGCCCATGCCAATTTTAAGGGATATTGAGTAAAAGAACCTACCACTTCTGTATCAATGGTTTTCCTCTCTTCATCATAAATATAATGAAGGATTTCCCAAGTATAAGGAGAAACTTCTTCAATTCTTCCCTGAGGAAATTCAACTCTTATTATCTCTCCCGATTTTATATCAACAACCTTTCCTACAGAACCATTCACCCATCTTCCCAAGCTATCATTATTAAGCATCATAACCTGAGCACCCTTTTTAAGGGTAAGAATCAAATCGTTAGGATAATAATCTTCCTTTATGTCCCCCTCTATGCTTGCTATCCACTCATATTTTTTCCCTTTTAAATTCTTTAGTTGTTCCATATTTATCTTTGCTGCAGTCTCATTATAAGGAGTGAGATAAATCATGTAATCCTCAAAAGAAATTGAATCCTTCACCACTCTACTATTTAATAACTCTAAGCTCTCATCGGTTACCATATTTCTTCTTATCTCATTTAAAAGATTTATAAATTTTTCATCCTTCTGCCTGTAAATTTTTTCCAGTTCCACAAATTCCATAGAAATTTCCTTAAAAACATTGGAATCAAAAAAGTACTCGCTTTTATAATAATCTTTAAAGATCTTTTCCTCTTTTGATTTAACCACAGGAGGAAGCTGATATAAATCTCCAATAAATATCATTTGAATTCCTCCAAAGGGGACTCCCTTTTCCCTTCCATTTAATCTTAAAAAATAATCCACACAATCCAAAAGATCCGCTCTTACCATGGATACTTCATCAATAATTATGGCATCTAAGTTTTCATAAATTTCCCTCCGGGAAGGAGGAAGTTTTCTAATATTTTGTAAATTTACATTGGGTAGAAAACCAAAAAAGGAATGAATGGTTTCTCCTTTAACATTTAAGGCGGAGACTCCTGTGGGCGCTAAAACAACAATATTTTTATTTGTTATTTCTCTAAAATATTGGAGAAGGGTAGATTTTCCCGTTCCTGCCTTTCCCGTTATAAATACATTTTTATTCGTATTCTCCATTAAATCCAAAGCCTTTTTAAATTGTTCATTTAGCTCAATCTGCATTTTCATAATCTAGAAATTTTTCCACTCTCTTCCATCTTTTCTAATAAATTCCTCTGCTTCTTTAGGACCAAAGGAGCCCACTTTATAAATAGGAATATTGGGATCTTCTTTCCAAAATTCTAAAATGGGCTGAATAATCTCCCAAGATTTTTCTATCTCATCATCCCTTATAAATAAAGTCTGATCTCCTTCTATTATATCAATAAATAAAGTCTCATAAGCATCTATATTAGGAGCAGACCATTCCATTATATTAGGAAGGGGACAGGATAATATACTCTTACCTAAAGGTCTAAGT